>SCQD01000004.1 GCA_004299145.1 Methylococcaceae bacterium
GAAGGGAAGCGCATCGCTCGCGACAGATGCACTGTCGTCGGCACATCCTTCTGTGGCCCTCAATATAACGCTTGCAAAATGCGTATGAATTTTTGCCAGACAGCTTTTAAAGGGATTGCAGATGGGTTTCGGCTATCGCCTCTACCCATCCTACATTTTACCCATTTACCCAGGCTACGCGGGCTCGTCAGCGTAAGCTGCTGCCAATGCCTGGCCGACCCCCAGGCCGAACTGGACACCGTGAGCCATTGCCTGGATGCCGTTGCCGCGCTGCTGGCGCCGGAGGAAGATTTGGATACGGTCGGCCGGGACGATCTGGCCACTTTGCTCAGTTATTTGTTGGAACGGCGCCATTGGGCACTGGCGGCTTGCCAGCCCATGGGAACATCCGCTGAGCCCGCGGACCGCGACGGGGAGGACGGCAACCATGACTGAGCCCTGGCCGAACCGGGTTAAAGAGGAAACACAGAAACCCGCACAGCGTAAGGCTTTGCGGCTTTTTTGTTGCGTCGCGCAAGCGCTATAATCCCGGAACAATCAGCGCCCAGCCCGGCCAGGCGATCATCGGGATATTTTTCACCCGCCGGCGCCGATTCCGTCAGTACCATCTGGGCAGCAACCACATCAGGAGAACGCAACCATGGCGCGTTGGCACACGATAGGGGCATTATGCTGGCTGCTGGCGGGTTATATGCCATCGGCAATGGCCAAGGACGCGGGACCGGCCCCGGCCGGCGCGCCGCCCAGCCGGCCCTTCCTGCGCCTGGAAAGCGGCGGCCACACGGCGATCATCAAGCGGATCGCCGTGGACGCCGCCGGTCGTTACCTGGTGAGCGCCTCCGACGACAAAACCGCGCGGGTCTGGGACGCCGCCAGCGGGGCCTTGCTGCAAACCCTGCGCCCGCCCCTGGGCGAGGGCAACGAAGGCAAGCTCTACGCCGTGGCCCTGTCGCCGGATGGTTCCACGGTGGCGCTGGGCGGCTGGACCGGTTACGGTTGGGACGGAACCAACTCCATCTACCTGTTCGACCGTGCCGACGGCCGGCTGGTCCGCCGCCTGGCCGGCCTGCCCAACGTCATCCACGACCTGGCTTTTTCCCGCGACGGCCGCTACCTGGCGGCGGCGCTGGGCGGTGCCAACGGCATCCGCGTTTACCGCAGCGACACCTGGCAGGAAGCATTCCGCGACAGCGATTACGGCGCGGCCAGCTATTCGCTGGACTTCGCCGCCGACGGGCGCTTGCTTGCCAGCAGTTTGGATGGCTATCTCCGCCTGTACGACGGGGACTTCCGGCTGCTCGCCCAGCGGGCCGCGCCGGGCGGCAAGCAGCCGTTGTTCGCCCGTTTCGCCCCGGACGGCGACCGGGTGGCGGCAGGCTTCGCCGATTCCACGGCGGTCAACCTGCTGGCCGGCCGCGACCTGGCCTTCCTCTCCGCCCCGGACACCGCCCAGGCCGCCAACAGTAATTTGGGCAGCGTCGCCTGGAGCGCCGACGGCGGCCGGCTGCTGGCCGGCGGGCGTTACATCGAATCCGGCAAGTTTCCGCTGTTGGCCTGGAACGCCGCCGGCACGGGCCGGCCGCAAGCCTGGCCGGTGAGCACCAACACCCTCATGGATCTGCGCCCCCTGCCCGGCGGCCGGCTGGCTTTCGCCGCGGCCGATCCGCTGCTCGGCGTGCTGGATGACACAGGCCGGCCGCTGTGGCGGCGCGGCGGCGGCATCCTGGATTTCCGCGGCCGTTGGAGCGATTTCCGCCTGTCGGCGGACGCCGGCGTGGTGGAGTTCGGCTTCAATACTTGGAATGCCGACGGCCGGCTGCAACGGCACCGCGCCCGCTTCGACCTGAAGCGGCCCGGCCTGGTGCTGGAGCCCACGCCCCTGGCCGGCCTGGCCGCGCCCAACACCCAGGGCGAGCCGCGCACCGATTGGCTCGATACCACCTCCCCCAAGGTGCGCGGCCAAGTGCTGACGCTAGAGGTTAACGAAACCGCCTTCAGCCTGGCCCTGGCCCCCGCCGGTACGGGCTTTTTGCTGGGCACCGAATGGCTGCTGCGCTACTACGACGCCCCCGGCCGGCTGCGCTGGCAAAGCGCCGTGCCCGGCACCGCCTGGGCGGTGAACCTGTCGGGCGATGCCCGTTATGCAGTGGCGGCGTTCGGCGACGGCAGCATCCGCTGGTACGAAAGCCAAGGGGGCAAGGAAGTGCTGGCCCTGTTCGTCCACCCGGACAGCCTCAACCCCGCCACGCCGCGCTGGATCGCCTGGACGCCGGAGGGCTTTTACGACGCCGCCCCCGGCGCGGAGGCGTTGATCGGCTACCACCTCAACCAGGGCGCCGGCCAAGCCGGCCGCTTCGTCGCCGCCGCCCAGTTGCGCGAGCGCTTTTACCGCCCCAGCCTCATCGCCCGCCGCTTGTCCGCGGAAGGCGACGCCCTGTTGGCCGAGGCCCTGCGGCAATTGGGCGATGTCGGCCAAGCCCTGGCCGAGGGCGCGCCGCCGCCGGTGGAATTGCTGGGCAGCCCCAAGGAAATCGCCCCCGGCGAGTTCGAATTGAGCCTGCGCGTACCGCCCGGCACCGAGCTGCGCTACCGCCTGGACGGCAAGGACGAGCTGCAAGGCCGCGACGCCGGCCTGCCCGGCATCGGCCGGGACGTGGTCAGCCGCCGCTTTCGCTTGCCGGAAGGCGAGCACCGCCTGGAAATCACCGCCGGCAACGCGCGCGGCGTGGCTTCCGAGCCTTTGCAGGTGGAACTGGCGGTGCGCCCGCGCAGCGCGCAGCCGGCTTTGCGCGTGCTGGCGGTGGGCATCCAGGATTACCGCGACCACGCTTTGGCGCAAGGGGTGAAATTCGCCGCGGCGGATGCCGCCGGCATCGCCGCGCGCTTCCAGAGCCAGGGCGCCAAGCTGTACAGCCGGGTGGCGGTGCACACCCTGCGCGATGGGGAAGCCAGCGGCGCCGCCATCCGCCAGGCCATGGCCGAGGCCGCCGCCCAAACCGGGCCGGACGACGTGTTCGTGCTGTACCTGGCCGGCCACGGCTTGGCAGAAGACGACGAATACCACTTCGTGCCCTGGGACGCCCGCTATACCAACCGCGATGAGCTGCTCCAGCACAGCCTGAACGAAGCCAGCCTGCGCGACATGCTGGCCGCCATCCCGGCGCACAAAACCCTGGTGATGCTGGACTCCTGCGACTCCGGCGCGTTCATCACCCACCAGGGCCGCGGCCCCCTGGGCGAAAAAAGCGCCATCGACCGCCTGGCCCGGCTCAGCGGACGCGCCATCCTGGCCGCCGCCAGCGATAAAAACATGGCCCTGGAAGGCGAAAACGGCCACGGCGCCTTCACCTACGCCCTGCTGGAAGGCCTGTCCGGCAAAGCCAACCGCGACAACAGCGACAGCATCGACGTGGGCGAACTGGCCGACTACGTGCAAGACCGCCTGCCGGAACTCACCAAGCAAAAATGGGGCTACGAACAATTTCCCCTGCACGAACTCAACGGCGCATCGTTCCCGGTACTACCGAAGCCGTAGCTCCCCTCGTTCCCACGCGCCGCGTGGGAACGCAGCCCGGGCGCGCCGCGCCCCGTGTCGAGCCGGCGCCTACGCGGCGCAGCGCGCCGCCACGGCGTTCCCACGCAGCGCGTGGGAACGAGCGATACATCCAGCCATACGAAGGAGCAAAACCATGGGCCGTAGCCGTTACCGCGTGGTGGGTAAAAACGTCCCCCACTTCATCACCTGCACCGTTTTGAACTGGATTCCCCTGTTCACCCGCCCGCAAACGGCAGAGATTGTCCTGGAGGCCATCCAGCACCGGCAGGCACAGTCGCTGTGGCGGGTTTACGGCTACGTGCTGTTGGAAAACCATTTACACATGGTCGTCCAGGCCGACGACCTGGCCGGCGAGGTGGCGCGCTTCAAGTCATACACCGCGCGCCGTTTGATCGACTGTCTGGAAGCCTGCCAGGCGGAGCGGTTATTGAAGCAATTGGCGTTTTTCCGCAAGGCGCACAAGCATGACCGCGACTATCAGGTGTGGGAGGAGGGCGCGCACCCGCAAGCCATAGAAAATGAGCAGGTGTTGCGGCAAAAGCTGGAGTATATCCACCAGAACCCGGTGAAGCGCGGCTATGTGGACGATCCGGCGCACTGGCGCTATTCCAGCGCCAGGAATTATGCCGGCCAGCCGGGCTTGGTGCCGGTGTTTAAGGAGTGGCTGTGATGGGCGCTGCTGCGCGTGATGCCGGGGTAGGGTTTTCACGCCGTATTGCCCTGGCCCGATACGGGGCGCGGCGCGCCCGGGCTGCATTCCCACGCGGCGCGTGGGAACGAGGAAATGATGTCGGCCAGCCGGGCTTGGTGCCGGTGTTTAAGGAGTGGCTGTGATGGGCGCTGCGCCGCGTGATGCCGGGGTAGGGTTTTCACGCTGTATTGCCCTGGCCCGATACGGGGCGCGGCGCGCCCGAGCTGCATTCCCACGCAGCGCGTGGGAACGAGGAAATGATGCCGGCCAGCCGGGCTTGGTGCCGGTGTTTAAGGAGTGGCTGTGATGGGCGGTGCTGCATTCCCAATCGGCGCTGGGGAACGGGGGAGGCGCTTTCGCGTCGCCCTGTCTTTTCCCGGCGAACACCGTGCATACGTGGCACAAATCGCCGATTGCCTGGCCCAGCAATTGGGCCGACGGCAGGTGTTTTACGACCGTTGGTACGAGGTGGAACTGGCCAAGCCCAATCTGGACCTGCATTTGCAGGCCATCTATCACGATCAGGCCGATCTGGTGGTGGTGTTTTTGTGCAAAGAGTACAACCAAAAACAATGGTGCGGCCTGGAGTGGCGCGCTTTGCGGGATTTGATCAAGCGGCGCGAGGACGCGCTGTTGCTGCCTATCCGCCTGGACGACGCCGACATTCCCGGCCTGCTGTCCATCGACGGCTATGTGGACGCCCAAGGCCGGCCGGCCGAGGAAATCGCCGCGCTGATTTTGCAGCGGCTGGGGATGGCGCGGCCGTTCGACCCGCCGCGCCGGGCCTGGCGCAAATGGCTGGCGGCGGCCCTCTTGCTGGCCGGTTTGGGCTTGGCAAGCTGGCTGTTCTATGTCCAGCCGCGCCAAGAGGAAATCGCCCGCCACCTGGACCTGGCGCGCCGCTATATGGACACCGGCCAATACCGGGAGGCGCAGGACGAGTACGCCCAGGCGGAGCATTTGGCGGCACCTTTTGACGGCGGGGCGGCGCGTCTGGGGCGGGAAAAAGCCGCCATCGGCGCGCGCTGGCCGTTGGCCGATGCCGGTGAACGCGAGGCTTTGGCGCGCCGGCTGGATGCCTTGCTGGAGCAGCGGGGCGAGGACGCCGATGTGCTGCTGCTGGATGGCGACCGCCATTATTGGAGCGGGCTGGACGATGGGAAGTCCCGCGCTTTGCCTCGGTATCGGCAAGCGTTGGAACGGCGCCAGCAACTGGCCGAGGCCGCTTACCGGCTGGGGGTGCTGTTCGACGAGGCCGGGGATGGGCGGGCGCCGGACTATTTCGAGGCCGCCTACCGCCAGTCCCCGCAAACGCCGCACTACGCCGTGGATTACGCCGCCACGCTGCTCAAGCAAGGGCGCTACCGGGCGGCCATCGACGCGCTGGCGCCGGTCGCCGATTATCCCCTGGCGCGCCTGGAGCAAGCCAAAGGCCATTGGGCGTTGGGCGAATTCGCCCAGGCGGAAGTGCTACAGGCGGAGGCGGTCAACGATTTGGCCAATCCGGCCAGCGCCGCAAACCCGCGCCTGCGCTATAGCTGGAAGCTGGACTTGCCCGACGCGGGCCGCGTGCTGCAACTGTCCACTGACGGGGGCAAGCGCTGCTACGCCGGCTTGGCCCTGGCGGCCAGCCGGTTTTTCCAGGGCCGGGAGCAGGCCGCGCAACAGGCCGCCGGCCAGGCCGGGTGTCCGGCGGATTCGGCGGCGGTGCGGGATGCGCTGGCGCTGGACCTGCGGTGCTACGCCTCAGCCGGTTTGGCGAACGGGCCGGAGCGGTTGCGGAAATTTTTGCCGCTCCTCGGCGCCCCGTCGGCCACCGAGCGATAGCGCTCGTACCCAGGCAGCGGACATCGGGGCCATCAGGGCCATAGAAGGATGCGCTGAACGAAGGGAAGCGCATCGCTCGCGACAGATGCACTGTCGTCGGCACATCCTTCTGTGGCCCTCAATATAACGCTTGCAAAATGCGTATGAATTTTTGCCAGACAGCTTTTTAAGCCTCAAACACTTCCGTCAAATCCACCGCCAAATCGGGAAACAAATGCGGCGTTGCGATATCGTTGTCCGTGTACATGGCTTTTAGCTGGTAACGCCCAGCCTCATCCAGCACAAACTGATGAACCGCCTGGTCATTCGGATAAACAATCCAATACTCCTGCACGCCGCTTTCCTGATAAAGCTCATATTTGATCCGCAACTCCCGTTTGGAGTTGCCTTTGGACAAAATCTCGACTATCCAATCGGGCGCGCCGTTACAACCTTGCAGGTCCAGTATATCCAGGCTACATATCACGCACAGATCAGGCTGCACCACGCTGTGAATATCCTGACTGGCCAGGATGGATTTTTTGCGATCATATAAGCGCACGTCAAACGGCGCGAAAAAAAACTGGCAGGGCTTATGGCGAAAATAATTATAAAAAATGCCGCCAAAATTCCTGGCAATGCGCTGATGTCCCACATTCGGCGCGGGCGACATCGGCATGATTTTGCCCTTGATCAATTCGACGGCTTCCTCGAATTGCCAGGTCAAATAATCGGCATAGCTGTAGATTTTATTCGAATCCAATTGTGATAATTGCGTGATATTAGCCATCGATGTAACCATTCAGCTCGTTTTAAATTGCGGGGAAATAGGGATTCCAGTGGGCCACCAACCAGCTGTGTACCCCGCTGGTCGGTGGCTAGAGCATAGCGCCCCGCTTCGAAGCCGTCTTGCTCATATGGGAAATCTACCGCCAAAAAATCAGGCAACCGATATGTTACCCCTCTTTATGCCTTTTCCTTTCCCCATAACGCACTCCACCCGCCGAAGCGGGTGGAATCCACCAACGATAATGCCGCAGTTTATATCAAGCTGAAATAACCATCGCCGGCACTGCCCGCGTCGATTTGCAAATCGGCCATGTCCACGCCGACCAGTTTGATGGTGTCCGCTCCGCCGCCGCCGGCTCTGACCGTGCCCGCAGCCCCCAACTGGATCAGCGTGCCGGATTTAATGGATTGCAGGCTGTAATCGGCGTCGTTGAAAATGCCGTCGCCGTTCTGATCGACAGTCTGTATCAGGTCGGCCGTGCTGAAGTCCTTGATCACGTCGTTGCCGATAATCAGGCCTGTGTAGTCGAACAAGTCCGTTCCCGCACCGCCGGTCAATACGTCTTTGCCCAGCCCACCGAGCAATGTGTCCGCACCGGCTTCTCCGTTCAGCCGGTCGTTGCCGCTGCCGCCGTCTTGCTGATCGTCCCCCAGGCCGCCGGCCAAGTCGTCGAGACCGGTTCCTCCCGATAAATCGTCATCGCCCTCGCCGCCGTCTTCGTGGTCGTTGCCGATGCCGCCAATCAGGCTGTCCATGCCCAAGTTTCCAGCCAAATCGTCATCGCCTGAGCCGCCATTTACAGCATCGTTGCCGGTGCCGCCGATCAGGCTGTCGTTGCCGAAATCGCCATACAAACTGTCGTCGCCGTCGCCGCCGTCTTCGTTGTCATGGCCATCGCCCCCATTCAAGTCGTCGTTCCCCAGGCCGCCGAACAGCCGGTCGTCACCGTCGCCGCCATCGGCGTGATCGTTGCCGTCGCCGCCGTTCATGTCGTCGTTATCCAGACCGCCGAACAATTGATCGTCGCCGTCGCCGCCGTCTTCGTGGTCTTGACCGATGCCGCCGTACAAGTCGTCGTCGCCCAGGTCGCCGAACAGCTGGTCGTCGCCATCGTCGCCGTTGACGTGATCGTGGCCGTTGCCGCCGCTCAGGCTGTCGTTGCCAAATGCGCCGTAGACCGTGTCGTCGCCTTCGCCGCCGTCTTCCTGGTCATGGCCGTTGCCGCCGTCGATGTGATCGCTGCCCAATCCACCGAACAGGATGTCGTCGCTGTCGCCGCCGATCTCGTGATCGTCACCGTCAGTACCATGATCATCATCGTGTTCGTAATAGTCATCGCTGTCTTTCGTGATTTTCAAATAGCCTGTTGCGAGTCGTGTAGCCATGTTAGCCGCTCCGGTTAAGTCGATGGTAGGTAGGTTTGCGACCGGATATTTTCTGGTCATATTTCATACTAAGCAGGAAGCGTGCCATCACGCCACATAAATCATAATCCTTTGAATTAACAAAATATTGATGCAAATTCCAGAACCACGCCGATGCGGCGATAGCTGCGGTCAATGCGGGTTGCGCAGAAAGCAGCAACATTTTTTGCAGTAACTTCCGCCATGGGCCTTTTGCCGGCCTTGTTCCCCCTTCAGGCCCGGGCATTATGAGCCGGGGTAGTGAAAAAGGGCCGACTGATCTATGCTGTGCCCATAATTAATCCAAGGTTTTAAAAACCGCCATGGCTAGCCGCAAGCTGCAGCCAGACTGAATCGCCTCAAGCTATTTAATTGTCGATATGACTGCCGTCCCCTTTGCGAGCCCCTGCCTGACCAACGCGCTCAGCCGCTATTTGCGTCCACCGTCTTTCTCCGACGAAAACTCCACCCACACGGCATTCCTGCTGCACGTCATCTTGTGGAGCTGGGTGCTGGTCGTTACCGTGTTTGTCCTGATCAGCTATGGCTTTACCGCTTACGTCGATGGTTCCTCCACGCTCTATGAACGTGCATTGACGGCCTGGCTGGTGTGGGTCGTTCCTTCCGCATTGTTTCTGGTTTTGCTGCACCATGGAAAACTGCGGCTGGCCATACTGGGACATTTATTCGTCTCCTGGACGGCAACCAGCGCCATGGCGCTCACCGCCGGCGGCACCATGGCGCCGGGACTGTTCATTTACGCGGTGATCATTCTGGAATCCGGCTTGCTGTTATGGTCCAGCATAGGCTGGGGCATGGCGGCCTTGTGCACGCTGTCCCTGTTTTTGCTGGCCGTTGCGGAACGGCAACAGCTGCTGCCCGAAATGACGGTTACGCACGGCCCCCTGTCGCGGGCCGGCACCATTGCCATCATGCTGTGGCTGATGGTGGCGCTACAGACTTTGGCGACGCGCACCATCCGGCGCTCATTGCAACAGGCGCGCCAGGAGCTGACGGAACGGCGCGCTGCGGAAGCGGCTTTGGCCGTCAGCGAACTGCAATACCGCACCTTGTTTGAACAGGCGCCGATAGGCGTAGCCATTTTGGATGCCGCCGGGCGGGTACAGCGCATCAACCCCGGCACCGAGGCCATGTTGGGCTACAGCGAAGCGGAATTATCGAACCAATCGGTGCTGAGCCTGATTCCGCAACCAGACTTGGCGCAATACCCTTCAGCGGGCACGGAACGCTTGTGTTCGGTGGAGGCCATTTCCGGTGAAAAACGGCTGCGGCGACGCGACGGCAGCCTGATCCACGTGCGCACCGGCGTCAAGGCATTGCCCGATGGTCAGTGGCAGGTGGCGTTTACCGACATCAGCGATCTTAAAGCCGCCGAAGTGGTGTTGCGTCAATCCGGCGAGGCCCTGGAACGCCGCGTGGAAGAACGCACCCGCGCATTGAGCGCCGCCAACGACGAACTGCTGCTGGCCGCCATCGTGTATCGCACTTGCGGCGAAGCCATCCTGGTCACCAACAATGACAACCAGATCATTTCCGTCAACCCCGCGTTCACCGAAATCACCGGCTACAGCCTCGAAGCAGTCATCGGCAGAAACCCCAAGCTGTTGTCTTCCGGCGCGCAGGATGCGGCGTTTTACCAGGCCATGTGGCTGGCAATCGAAACCAGCAATGGCTGGCAAGGGGAAATCTGCAATCGCCGCAAAGACGGACAAAACTATTTTGAATGGTTGACCATCCGTAAAGTATTGGATGACAATGGCGAGCAGCACGGTTACGTCGCCGTGTTCAGCGACATCACCCGGCAAAAAATCACCCACGAGCTGGATCGCCACCACAACCAAGTGTTGGAAATGTTGACCAAGGATGCGCCGTTGCCGGCCATCCTGGAGCGCATCGTGTTGTTCGTGCAACGACAGGTATGCCATGTACAGTGTGCGGTTCGCGTGCTGGACGGCGAAGGCAAACGACTGCTGCACGGTGCCGCCCCCGGCTTGCCTGACTTTTTCAATGAAGCCATGCACGGCCTGCCCATCGGCCTGGAGTCCGGTTCCAGCGGCACGGCCATCTGCACGGGCGAGATGGTGAAAGTGGACAATATCGCCAGCCATCCTTATTGGGTCAAATTCCGTGAAGTGGCACAACGCGCCGGGTTCGTGGCCAGCTGGTCGGCGCCGCTGAAATCCATTGCCTGCCAAAAACTGGGCACGCTGGACATTTACTGGCGCGCCCCGCCCGCCCCCAACGAAGATGAACTGCGCATCATCCAATCGGCCATTCAGCTGGCAGGGCTGGCCATTGAGCGTAAGCAGTCGGAGGATGAAGTGCGCAGCTGCTGGGAAGCGGCTTTGCAAGCCAATGTGGCAAAGTCGGAATTCCTGTCGAACATGAGCCATGAATTGCGCACGCCGCTCAATTCGGTGCTGGGATTCTCCCAGCTGCTGTTAAGCGACGAAGAGCACCCGCTGAGCGAGGAGCAAAAATCCTACGTGCAAATCGTCCTGGACGGCGGCCAGCACCTGCTCAACCTGATCAACGACATACTGGATTTATCGAAAATCGAGAGCAGCCAGATCGACACCCACCCGGACAATGTGTTGCTGGACGATATACTGCCCCAGTGTTTTGCCCTGGTGCACAGCCTGGCCGAAAAAAACGCGGTGCGCCTGATTGCGCCGGAATACCCGTTATCGCTATTGGTATATGCCGACGCTACCCGATTGCGGCAAGTGTTGGTGAACTTGCTGTCCAACGCCATCAAATACAATCAGCCCGGCGGCTCGGTATCGCTGAGTTTTAACCCGGGCAGCGAGGAACGCCTGCAGATTTGCATCACCGACACCGGCATCGGCATACCCATCAACAAACAAGCCGAATTATTCAAACCGTTTCAGCGGCTGGGATTTGAAAACAGCGCCATCGAAGGCAGCGGCATCGGTTTGGCGCTGACCAAGCGGCTGGTGGAATTAATGCACGGCCGCATTGGTTTTGAAAGCCGCGCCGGTATCGGTTCGACGTTCTGGATCGAACTGCCCTGGATTAAAGAACAACTGACCGAGCGCATTTCACCGCCGTCCGGCGAGATCAGCCTGCCCGCTTTTATCAGGCCGGTGGCGGCGCCACAAAAAGTGCTTTATATCGAGGACAACCATTTCAACCTGTTTTACATCCAGGAACTGCTGCAATCGGTGGAGGGGGTGCACTTGCTCACCGCCACCGATGCCGAGCAGGGCTTGAAACTGGCCGAAACGGAACGGCCAGACCTGATTTTGCTCGACATCAACCTGCCGGGCATGGACGGCTACGAGGCTTTGCGCCACCTGAAAAGCTCGCCGGCAACCGCCCCCATACCCGTGCTGGCCCTGACCGTCAATGCCACGCCGGAGGACATGGGAAAAGGCCTGGAGGCCGGCTTCATAGACTATCTGACCAAGCCGGTGGACATGGAGCGCGTCATCACCGCATTGGCGACGCATTTGCATTGGACGGTGGCCTCGTAGGGTGCGTCTGTCAGGAAAGCTACAATAAAGCGCACGATGGTCCTTCCATTCGCCTTGTGACTTATCCAAACTCTACCCATGCCCCCAACACCCGGCCACGCTACTCCCCAACGCGCACCAGACGCACCGCCCCTGCCCACAACCACCCTCCGTTTTATCTTTTACAGCCTCAGCCACTTTTGGGGCTGGATGGTGTTGATGCTGTTCCTGGAAACCGGCCAGGCGGTCGGCAATATCCTGGTGCCTTACGCCATCAAAGGCATCATGGACGGCGTAGCGCACGGCGCGCCGGCCGGCGGCGCTTCCCTTTGGGCCAGCCTGCAAGGCCCTTTGCTGCTGCTGGCCGGCTTGAACCTGGCGGAAGTGTTGTTCAGCCGCGCCAGCGGGGCGGTGCTCATCATCGTCGGGCCGCGCTTGCGCCAGCGCATCAGCCGGAATCTGTATGCTTATCTGCAGCACCACTCGGCGCGCTATTTCGGCGAACACTACGCCGGCGCTTTGGCGCACCGCATCAGCGAAACCGCCGTCAGTCTGAATCACACGGCCTGGGCGGTGCTGTGCGAGTTCTGGCCGATCACCGTGAGTTTCGGCGTGTCCATCGCGCTGCTGTTGAACGTGCACCCGGACCTCGGCGGCTTCGTCGCCGGCTGGGTGTCGGTTTACGTGCTGGTGTCTTACCGGCTGGCGCTGCACTGCCAGTCTTATGCGCAGGATTACGCCGCCACCCGCAGCCAGGTGAACGGTAAAATCGTCGACGGCGTTACCCACATCCTCAACGCCAAGCTGTTCGCCCGCCTGGGGTTCGAGCGGGACTACCTGAACCGCTTTCTGGAAACCGAAGTCAAAGCGGCGCGCCGCACGTTCTGGTACATGGACTGGGTGCGCTGGTTTCAATTCGCCGCCGCCGCCGTGCTCAAAGTGGGCACGGTGTACTACGCGCTGACGCTGTGGCAAAACCAGTTGATCGGCGTGGGCGATTTCACCATGAGTATCGGCCTGGCGCTGCTGGTGATCGGCGACGCGCGCAACCTCAGCCGGCGCTTTTTGGATTTTTTCGAGTACGTGGGCAATGTCGCCAACGGCGTGCATACCATCGTGCGTCCGCACGAAATCGTCGATGCGCCCGATGCCGGGCCGCTGCACGTAACCCAGGGCCGCATCGAGTTTCGCCACCTGTGCTTCGGCTACACGCCGGAGCGGCGGGTGTTCGACGATTTGAACGTGGTGATCGAACCCGGCCAGCGCGTGGGTTTGGTGGGCTTTTCCGGTTCGGGCAAGTCGACGTTTGTCGGCTTGATATTGCGCCATTACGCGCCGCAGGGCGGACAAATCCTCATCGACGGCACCGACATCGCCGGCGTCAACCAGGACTCGCTACGCCGCCAAGTCAGCCTGATTCCGCAAGACCCCAGCCTGTTTCACCGCAGCCTGATGGACAACATCCGTTATGGCCGGCTGGAAGCCGGCGATGAGGAGGTTTACGCCGCCGCCGCGCTGGCCAATGCGGATGAATTCATTCGCCGGATGCCGCAAGGCTATGAGTCGCTGGTGGGAGAGCGTGGCGTCAAGCTGTCCGGCGGCCAGCGCCAACGCATCGCCATCGCCAGGGTCATGCTGAAAGACGCGCCGATTTTGATCCTGGACGAAGCCACCGCCAGCCTGGACTCGGTGACGGAACAGACCATCCAGGAAAACCTGGACCGGGCCATGGGCCGCAAAACCGTCATCGCCATCGCGCACCGTCTGTCCACCATCGCCCACCTGGACCGCATCCTGGTGTTCGACCAGGGGCGCATCGTCGAAGACGGCAGCCACGCCGAGCTGTTGCAGCGCAGGGGCGTTTATCATCGGTTGTGGTCCATGCAGGCGGGCGGTTTTTTGCCGGAGAAGCGCGGGGAGGAAACGGCGTGCTAAGCTTGGCCGATTGTTAGCGTAACAAGACCCAATTGGGAGCCAATCATGGGCATGGCGCAAACCATCCCTTATTTCAGTTTTGACGACTACCTGAGCTGGGAAGCCGGACAGGCGGAAAAACACGAATTCGTCCGCGGCGAAACTTTCGCCATGACCGGCGCCCGCCGGGTACACGTGCTGGTCAGCTTAAACATCGCCAGCGCTTGCAAAAACCACTTGCGTGGCACTCCCTGCCAAACATACATGGCCGACATGAAGCTGCGCATCGCCGCCGGCGACGCGGCTTTTTATCCCGACGTCATGGTCACGTGCGATAAGCGCGACCATAACACCGAACTTTTCCTCAGCCACCCCATGCTGGTGGTGGAAGTGCTGTCCGACGGCACGGCGGCCTATGACCGGGGCGACAAGTTTGCCGAATATCGAAAACTGGACGATTTACAGGAATATGTGCTTGTCGATATCGACGCCAGACGGGTGGAATGCTACCGGCGCAATACCGACAATCACTGGGTGTTGCAGGACTTTACCGCAGGGGATTGTTATTTCGCCGGCATTCAATTGGCGCTGCCGCTGACGGCGGTATTTGAAGACGTGGATTGATAGAGATTCCGGCGGAATATTTTTTTAGGATTTGGCCGGAAAGTTGTTTTTATGATCAAAAAAATAAAAGTCCAGTTTCTTCGCACCGGCATGTACGTCCACGACCTTAACTGCGACTGGATGGAACACCCTTTTGCGAACAACCGTTTTCTGGTCGGCGAGCACGATATCGGCCGCTTGAACGAATGGGGCATACGCGAAGTGTATATCGATACTGCGCGTGGTTTGGACGTGGATGAATCCGCCGCCGCGCTCACGGCGGAGGAAGTCCAACAGGCCATCAACACGCGCATGCAGAGCATCGCCGCCCAGCCTGGCCCGGCAGCGAAAGTGGCGCTGCGCGAGGAACTGGAACGGGCCGAAATCATTTGTCAGGAAGCCAACTGCGTAATCCAGTCGCTGTTTCTGAATGCCCGCCTGGGCAAGCAGGTGGAACTGGAGCAGGTACAACCGCTGGTGACGACCATGGCGGCATCCATATTGCGCAACCCCGACGCCATGCTCGGCCTGGCCAGAATCAAGCGTTCCGATACCTATACCTTTCAGCACTCCGTTTCCGTCTGCGCCTTGCTCATCGCTTTCTGCCAGGCCTTGCACCTGGACAGCGCCCTTGTGGAAACCGTGGGCGTCGGCGGCTTGCTGCACGACATCGGCAAAATGAAAATTTCCTCATCCGTGCTCAACAAACCGGGCAAGCTCGACGACCATGAGTTTGCCCTGATCAAGGAACACGTCGTTTACGGCAAGCGCATGCTGGAAAACATGGCCGGCATCTCTCCCGTTTCCATCAAAGTAGCCGCCCAGCATCACGAACGCTACGATGGCCTGGGTTATCCACATGGCCTGCAAGGCGACGATATTTCGCTCTACGGCCACATGGCCGCCATCGCCGACGTCTACGACGCCCTGACTTCCGAGCGCATTTATCACCACGGCGAAGCACCGACCGCCGTGTTGCACAAGCTGCTGGAATGGAGCGAAGACCACTTCCACCCGGAATTGGTACAGCACTTCATCCGCGTCGTCGGCATCTATCCCGTCGGCACGCTGGTGAGGCTGGAAAGCGGCCGCCTGGCGGTGGTGATGGAGCAACACCACGGCGATCTTTTGCATCCCAGGGTCAAAATCATCTACAGCACCCGCTCCAAAGCTTTCCTGCCCCCGCAAGAAATCGATCTTTCGCTGGCAGGCGCAGGGGATCGCATCGTGGCTTTCGAACCCTGTGAAAAATGGAAGATCGATCCGCAGCGCTATGCCTAAGATAAAACTGCGTTCCGCTTGGAAACCAGCGAACGGGTGTGAGGTTCTTAAGGATATGGCTGAAAACAACTTTCAGGAAGCCTTAGTCAGTCCGCTGCGCGGCGGCTTTCCGGCCACGCCTATTGATGTAGGGGTACGCTGTGCGTACCTTCAGGCCCAGAAAGGTACGCACAGCGTACCCTACGGGGAAGCCGCCCTCCTCCTGCTTCATCATTTCAGCGCAACTCGGGATACACCACGTCCAAACCGCATTCCAGTTGTTCCAGATACTCCTTGGCCTGGGCCACCATGGCGGCGGGAATGATGGAACCGTGTTGCGGAACGATCGCCTGTATGTCCAGTCCTTCCAGCCGGCGCAGAAACCCGCGCGCGGCGATGTTGGACGCCATGTAGTCGATGTGGAACATGTCCATTTTTACGGCATGGCCGGCAAAATCGCTGAGCACCAGACGCCATTCCGCGCTGATCGCCCCCCAGATGTCGCCGGAAAACAAAAAACGGCAGGCGTTGTCGTAAGTGGTGAAAGCACCGGGAAAATGCAGAAAAGGCGCTTCGATAAAGCGCAATTCGGCACCGGAGGACAAGCGCAGCAGCGGGTTTCGGCCCACGTCCACAAAGGCATAGCCGCTGCAACCATAGTGGGGCAGCAACACCTGGGTGCGCAGCGTGGTATACACCTTGATGGCGGGGTCCAGCGCCAGCCAGTCCACAAAGGACGCCGCGACGTCCGGGTCCTGGTGGCACAGAATCATGCCGGTGATGCGTTCGGACGGCAGGATTTGCGCGACGCGCCGCCGTATCTGTGGAAATGCCGCTTTGCTGCCGGGATCGACGAGGATGGCCTCCTCGCCGTCCACGATCAGGTAGACGTTACAGCGAAAAGCGGCCTTGGCCTGGGTGCCCAGCCAGTAAACCGCGTGTTGCCGCTCGGTATCGCGGAACAACGGCGTGGGAACATCCAGGTCTATCTGAGCATTCTGGTAATCTTGCAAGCGGATGGCATTCATGGCAATTCCTGGGCTAAAGAGATAAGGTTATTCCAATGGAAATTCAGCGGGTATGGAAATATTGGTGTCGATCAGGCGCAGATAATCGTGCCGCAAGCTTTCATAGCGGCGATAAAGCAGGTTATAGGCCTGGTTGCGCTGTTCAAGCTTCTTGGCCACTTCGGAGCTTTTTCTTTGCCAGAGCAGTTTTTGCTCCTGCAAGTCGCGCGTTTGGGCGATATTGCGCGCCGTCGCCGCCCGTAAATGGGAATTTTCCCGTTGCAGCGTCTCCAGATAGGGATCGGGTTGTGCCTGCTCTTTTTCCAGCCCTTCCAGCATGCCGCGAATGTTCCCGCTGTTCTCTTCCAGGCGCACCATGACGTCCCGCAAGCCTTTCATTTCCGACTTGTCGCCCATTTGCCGCTGCACATAGGACAACAACTCCTGGTTGGAGTCCTGAATGTGCGAAAACTTGCCCTGCATCACTCTCAGCAGATTGCTTTTATAATCGGTCAGCGCGGTAATCTGCTGATTTTGCTGCGCCAGCAGGTCTTCCACCGCTTGCAACTCCTTGAGCGTCTGCGGATCTTCCGCCGCTAACGCGGGTTCCACCGCTAATGGCGCCGCCACCGACGGTGGATGCAGCAGCTCCTGCCAGAGCACTTGCCAGCTTTCAAGGTTGCCGGGCGGCGGCTCGTCGGCCAGCCGCTCCAGAATATCCAGGCAGCCGCCGCTGACGTTGGCCGCGGCTTTGTCTTTAAGCGTGGCGCGCCGATGCTCCTTGAGAAACCGATCGAACGCTTTCCAGACTTCTTGCAGCCGCCGCTCGGTTTTGCTCAAGCGCCAATACCACCAAGCAGCCAGCGGCAGCAAAATGACCACCAATTCCAGCAAACCATATAACAACAAAGTACTCTGGCTCATACCGACGGCCCTCCCCGTTACAAACGTTTGCGGATATTGACGTGCCAGTAAACGGCGGCCGCCACGATAGGCAACAGCGCCAGATTGATCCAGACCAGCGCGATCAGTGAAGCGGCATCCGAATCATCATCGCCTGACGATGGCGGTGACGCCGGCGTTTCCGCTTTCGGCAGAGCCGCCACGGTCAAGCCGTGTTTCTTGATGCGCCGCAAGTTTTTGGCCTCCGCCTCGACCGTGATCAGATAAGCGCCGGGCTCCAACCGGGGCAGCGTTTGCTCGAAACGGCCGTCGCCATCTTTATCCGCCAGCTCAATCACAACATCCGGCACTCTCTGGTCGTTGAGCCGGCTGATTTTAGCCTGGATGTGCAGCGCAGGCGCTTTCAACACCTCGCCATTGCCCCGGTCCAGCCACGCCCGGAGCGTCGGCGTGGGCGATGCGCCGATATCGAGCAACGTCGGCGCTTCCACGCGCAAAGAAACATCACTCATGATGTAGGCCTTGCCGGCGTGCTCGCCAGCGGGCTGTTGTATCTGCCAATCCCCGTGCTGCGGATGGTCCATGTCCACCAACTGGTAACCCTGGCCGCTGGTCCAGCGGACGTCCGGCTGATTGCTCGCGGCGTCGATCAAATCCCCTTGCGGCGTTACCAGCGCCACGTTGCCGGTTGTCCCAGGTTTGTTTTGGAGCAACAGCGACAAAGAACTGACGTGTTCGTCCACGTGCACGACGCGGTCGACCGGCAGCATGTCCGGCTGCTCCAGTATTTCGAAGAGGGTGGTAAACAAGTCGGAAAGTTGTTCGGGCTGGGCGGCGATCATCGCCAAACCGCCCGTAAGCTCGGCAATTTCCCGTAAAAATCGGGCATCCACGTGCTCGCTGAATGCAATGGTAAAAACGCGAATTCCGGCCGCCTGCAATTGCGCCGCCGTTTGCTGCAGTACCTGTGTCTGCCGGCCTTGGTTTTCTGCATTACTGCCGACATTCGTGATACCGTCGGAAAACAGCAGAACCACCGGGCGATAATTTTCACCGGACTGTGGGGTGAGCGTTTGCAACGCCGCTTCGAGAGGAGGCAGAAAATCGGTGCCGACGTTTGTGTGTTTGACGATCTCTTTGGCAAAGTTCGCTACCTTGCGCCGCTGCTCATCGTCCAAATGCAGCAGTTCGGTCTGATCGCGCACGTGGCTGTCGAAACCCAAAATTTGCACGCGGGATTGGGCGGGCAACAGTTTGAGCAATAGTTCCACCGCTTTGGGCAGCAAGCGCTGCGGATCGCTGACCGCCATGCTGGCCGAAGTGTCCATTTCCAGCACGATATACAGGGGCGGGGCATCGCGCTCGGTTGCGATGGCACTTTGTGGCAGACATGGCAAAAACGACCAGACGATAAAAGCCGCCCACGCCGCTACAGCAGAAAACGATATTGATTGCCGCACGATAGCACTCCTTACTGTCATTACACTGGTTGGAAATTCGGCGTCGCATACCCATAGTATTGCCGCCAAATGGGTGATGGGGCCAAACCCCGGGTTGACAATCATAACAAAAAGCACATCAATACCTGCACGGACTTTGTTTTCAAACCGTCTGCAACAGCGGTTTCCCGAACCCCATCAGGTAGCCACGCCATGCCCCCAACCCCCGCCTGCCACCGCTATCGCATCCTGATCGTCGACGACCAGCCGGCCAATATCCAGCTGCTGCATCAGACGCTCAAGCACGAATACGACGTCTCCATGGCGACCAGCGGCCAACAAGCCATCGATTTTTGCCAACGCAAACTGCCCGACCTGGTACTGTTGGATGTGCAGATGCCGGGCATGGACGGCTATGAAGTCTGCCGCAGGCTGAAGGAAGAACCGGCAACCCGCGACGTGCCGATCATATTCATCACCGCCCGCGACGGGGTGGAAGACCAGACACGGGGCTTGGAAACCGGCGCCGTGGACTTCATCACCAAACCGGTCAATCCGCTGGTGGTGCTGGCCCGAATGCGCACCCACCTGGCGCTCAAGCACGAAGCGGATATGCAGATCGGACAGCTGATCGCCAATATCCCCGGCGCGTTTTACCGGCGCTCGCGCCAGGATTTTTGGCGCTTCGACTTTCTCAGCGAGCGCTTCGAAGAAATTACCGGCTACCTGGCCGAAACATTCAGCGGGGCCGGTGGACGCGATTTGCGTGAACTCGTTCAAGACGGCGACCACGACGCCATCGTCGGGGAAATGCAGCAAGCCGTGGCACAAAACCGCATTTACCAGTTCGATTACCGCTTGTCGCATCAAGACGGCTCGACCCGCTGGGTCCACGAACGCGGTCGCGGCATTGTCGACGATCAGGGGGCGCTGAAATGCCTGGAAGGGGCGATTTTCGACATCACCGAGCGCAAACTGCGCGAGGATGAAGCGCGCCGCGCCCGCCGCGAAGCCGAGCGCGCCAACCGCTCCAAAAGCGAGTTCCTGGCCAGCATGAGCCATGAAATCCGCACGCCCATGAACGCCATTCTCGGTTTTTCCGAGCTCCTGTCCCATCAAATCAAAGACCCCCAGCAAAGCGAATATTTGACCGCCATCCGGCAAAGTGGCAAAGCGCTGCTGACTTTGATCAACGACATCCTGGATTTATCCAAGATCGAGGCCGGGCGCCTGGATTTACACTATGCGGCGATGAACCCGGGTTCCCTGCTGCACGAAATGGAAACGATCTTTCGCTTCAAGGCGCAAGAAAAAGCCCTGGCATTGCGCATCGTCGTTGCGGATGACATCCCTGCCCTCATCCACATGGACGAAGCGCGCCTGCGCCAGGTTTTGCTGAACCTGTTGGGCAACGCCGTCAAATTTACCGAAGCCGGCTCGGTCACGCTGACGCTGGAGTGCAGCGAGCGCCGCACCGAACAGTGCGGCCTGATTTTCAGGGTCGCCGACACCGGCATCGGCATCCCGCAGGACAAACTGCAGATGATTTTCGACCCTTTCGAACAAATCGAGCGCGGCGTCTGCTATGGGGGCACGGGGCTGGGACTGGCGATCAGCCGGCGCCTGACGGCGATGATGGGCGGCGAAATACGGGTGGAAAGCACGCCGGGACGCGGCAGCACTTTCAGCGTGCTGTTGCCGGCGTTGAAAATTCCGTCGCCTGACGTAGCCGGCGAGGCTGAGCCGCCGGCGCCATTGCCGGAAGTCTGTTGCTTCCGTCCCGCCACCTTGCTGCTGGTCGACGACCAGAAAATCAACCGCGACTTGCTGAAAGCTTATCTCGCCCCCCATCCCGAACTCACCGTCCTGGAAGCCGAAAACGGCCGGGAGGCCATCGATCTTGCCCTGGAACATCGCCCGCAACTGGTGGTAATGGACGTTAAAATGCCGGTCATGAACGGTATCGACGCCAGCCGTTTCATGAAACAGCACGAGCAGTTGCATACCATCCCCATCATCATCGCATCCGCGTCGGTGATGAACGAGCAGAAGCAGGAGTTTCTGCGCGTTGCGGACGGTTTTATCGCCAAGCCCATTTCCCGCAACGGGGTGTTGCAGATTTTGTCGCGCCACCTGAAATCCGCGACCGGTTGCGGCCGGCCGCCGCTGCCCGAAGCAGCGGCAGCCCCGCCGGCAACGCAGGAGGAGGAGGACCTGGCGGGACTGTGGGCGGAACTGGACCCACAGTGGACGGATGCCTGGCGGAAGCTGACGGCGAATCCCGCCGTCGACATCGGCGCCTGGATGCGATACGGCGATAACCTGCGGGAAATCGGTAAGCGGCATCGCTATGCGCCTTTGACGGCTTTCGGCGAGCAAATCCAAAAAAACGCCACACAGTGCGATATTCTCGCGTTGTCCGCAACCGCCGGCGCTTTTCCCGGCTTAATGTCCAAAATAAAAAGTGGGGGCAGCCAAAGCCGCCGCGTTAACGGAATTATTAAGGCTTCTTGAATGAGCGACAAATACAACATTCTGATCGTCGACGACAATCCGCAAAACCTGAAAGTGCTCGGCGCCACGCTCATCGAAGCCGGCTATGACATCCATATCGCGCAAAGTGGCGAACAAGCCCTCAAAGCCGTCGAGCCGCTGGCCCCCGACCTGATACTGCTGGACATCATGATGCCGGGGATGGACGGTTACGAAGTCTGCCGCAGGCTCAAAGCCGACCCGCTCACCGAGCAGATCCCGGTAATTTTTCTGACCGCCAAGGTCGAAGAGGACGACGTGGTCCAAGGCTTGGAACTCGGAGCCGTCGACTACGTCACCAAGCCGTTTAATATCGCAATCTTATTGGCACGGGTCAAAACCCACGTGCGCCTGGGGACACGCCAGAGGATGCTGTTCGAACAGGCCAACATCGATAGCTTGAGCCTGTTGCCCAATCGCCGCCGTTTCGACAGCGTGCTGACCATCGAATGGCGCAAAGCCTTGCATGGCAAATTTCCGTTGGCGCTCATCCTGCTGGAAATCGATTTTTTCAAAAACCTCACCGATATATTGGGGGACTGCGAAGGCGACGATCTCATTCGCTGGCTGGCGGCGATGCTTGACGAAGCGGTTTTGCCATCCGGCCACTTCCTGGCGCGTTACGACGCTGAAAAATTCGCCATACTGCTGACCGATAGCGGATTGCAAACCGCACTGGAATTTGCCGAAACCTTGCATACGAGCGTATTCCAGGCGGGCTACTCCCACCCGTCATCCCCGCTCGCCGACTGCGTCACCGTCAGTCTCGGCGTTGCCTGCATGCAGCCGCAACCGGCGCTGCAACCGTCCGAGCTGATCAAAGCCGCGGATCAGCAATTGGTCTTGGCCAAACAGCATGGACGTAACCGGGTGTATCCGCAATCCGCCGGTCAGGGCGGCGAGCCTTGAGGGTTGCCATGGAAGTCGCGGCAACCTTGTGCGCTGACGCGCTCACCCCCTAAATGACCACCATATCAGCCGCAGTCAGTTCCGGATGCGTGGCCGTGCCCAGTATGCAAACGGGCAAGGCGGCGCCTGCGCCACTGCCGTCGGCGTCGTAGAACAAGGCGCCGGTGGCCGCTTTGTAAAACAGGTAATCGTCGGCGTCGACGACTCTGCCGATGCGGAAATGCTGCGCCGCCAATTCGCCGGTAACCTCCAGGCTGCTGAATATCGCCTGGTCCAATTCGAGGGTGTCCTCGGCAACATCGAAGTCGAGCACGAGGTCCAGGTTGGCCTTGGCGTTCAAGGCGCTGGTGAAACGAAAGCCGTCACCGCCGCCGCCGCCGCTGAGGCTGTCGTCGCCGAAGCCGCCGTTGATCACGTTGGCATTGCCGTCGCCGCTCAATGCGTCGCTATGGCGGCTGCCGACCAGATTTTCGAAACCTTGCAGCCTGTCGGTGCCGGAACCTCCGCTGGCTTGTACTTCGAGCACCGCCAGGCTGATGCTCACGCCGACTTCGCCGGCCACGCCGACGCGGTAGGACAGCGTGTCGATGCCGTCACCGCCGTCCAGCAGGTTGTTGCCGCTGCCTGCGTATATCAGGTTATCCAGCGCATTGCCGGTAATTCCGGTGATGCCCTCCCCCACCACGCCGTTTTCGACGTGCTTGGGCAGGGTGTAGGCCACCAGGTGGCTGGTTACGCCGTCCACACCGCCGGTTGCGGTTTCAAAAACCCGGTCGGCGGGATCGTCCACCACATACACGTCGTCGCCGTTGCCGCCTGCCAGCCGGTCCGCACCGCCGCCGCCGTTGAGCAGGTCTTTGCCGTTGCCGCCGAGCAGGCTGTCGGCGCCCGCCCCACCGTTCAGCAAGTCGCGGCGATTGTCGCCGGCCAGGCGATCAGTACCCACGCCGCCGGTCAGCCTGTCGTTGCCGTTGCCGCCGCGCATGCGATCCGCGCCATTGCCGCCGAGCTGCGCGTCGTTGCCGACGCCGCCGAGCATGCGGTCGGCGCCGTTGCCGCCGTACAGCAGGTCGTTGCCCTGGTTGCCTTTGAGTATGTCGTTGCCCTGGTTGCCGGCCAGCGTGTCGTTGCCGCGCAAACCGCGCAGGGTATCCCGGCTGCCGGCCAGCGCGCCGTCGCCGGTCAGGTTGTCTTTGCCGTCGCTGCCGGTGACCAGGGTAACCTGGTAAACAAAAGGATTGGCGGCCAGAAAAATGTCCGACCATTTGCCGTCGTTGTCGCCAGGCACCAGGTTGGTGGCGTAGCTTTCGAATGCCACGAAACGCCCGTTGGCGGACAGACTGGGGTTGTAGCTGGCCTGATTGCCTTCGCTGCCGTCCGCGGCCACCGACAGGCGCACGATGGCGCCGGTTTTGCCGTCTTTGATGAAGATATCCGATACGCCGTTGTCATCGCCGGCCACCAGGTTGTCGGCGTCGCTACGAAACGCCACGTAGCGCCCCGCCGCCGAAATGCTGGGCGTGTAACTGCCGCCGTTGCCTGGCAACCCCGTTGCATCGGCGGATATCAGCGTAACGGCGCCGGTCTGGAGGTCTTTGCTGAATACGTCCGGCACGCCGTTGCCGTCTTCCGGCGCCAAGTTGTCGGCATCGCTACGGAAAGCCAGGTGCAAACCGTCGGCGGACAGGCTGGGCGTATAGCTGCCGTTGTTGGCCTGCGCGCCGCTGGACGTGGTGGACAACCGGCTGATGGCACCGCTCAGGAGGTTTTTGAGAAAAATGTCCGAGGCCTGGTTGCTGTCATCCTTCACCAGATTGCCGGCATCGCTGCGGAAAGCCAGCACGCTGCCGTCGGCGGACAAACTGGGCGTGTAGCTGCCGCCATCGCCCTGCTTGCCGTTCGCCGTGGTGGACAGCAGCAGGACGGCGCCGGTTTGAGTGTTTTTGACAAACACGTCGGCGGCGTCGTTGCCGTCGTCCGCCACCAGGTTGGCGGCGAGGCTGTCGAACGCGACGTAGCGCCCGTCGGCGGACAAGCTGGGGTTATCGGCCGTACCGTTGGCCGATGCGCCCTGCGCCGTGGTGGACACGGCGCTGACGGCGCCGGACAGGCCGTCTTCGAGCAGCACGTCCGGCACGCCGTTGTCGTTGCCGGGCACCAGATTGCCGGCATCGCTGGCAAACACGACGTAAGCGCCGTCGGCGGAAACGGCGGGATTGTAGCTGGCGTCATCGCCCGGCACGCCCTGGGCGGTTCGGGAAACCAGCGTGATGGCGCCGGTCGACAGGTTTTGCAGAAACACGTCGGCAACCGCGTTGCCGTCGCCCAGCACCAGATTGGCGGCATCGGTGCTGAACACGGCGTAGGTGGCGCGGGCGGTCAGGCCGGGGTTGAAATGATCGCGCTCGCCCGGCGGCGAAATCTGGCGGATTGCCGGTGCCGGTGCGAAAAAGCCGGCTGCGCTGGAAAGTTCTTTATCGGACATATGCGGCGGCGCCATGACGGGACGGAAAGGGATATTCAAGCCAACTCGGCCAGACAGCGATCCACCAGAGCCACCCAGCGGCCAAACGCCGTAGACAGGGCTTTGGGTTCTATGGATTGGTAGACGGCGCGGTGGCGGTTGACGTCGTGCAGGATTTGCGCAAATTGAAAGAGGATTTCGCGCATCACGCGGGCGATTTTTTTGTGGTTCAAATCGCGCATCATGCGGGTGATTTTTTTCTGGTCTGCCGCTGTGTCCGGTTTGATCATCGCCAGCAGCGCATCCATATTGCCGAGATCCATGCCCACATTGGCCAGCGACTTGGGGATTTTGTGCATTTTCACGGCCAAAGGCGCCAGCTCCGATACATCGCCGATGGAGGGGGGCAATGCCTGCCAAGCGCTATAAATTTCCTGGATTTTTTCCGCCATGTGCCGGGTTTTGTCCACCGACAGGAATTCCTCGGCGTGGTCCTTGCTGGATAATGCGGCGAGCAGGTTGATGACGGTGTCCAAAAGCAGCGGATCGAACTGGGCCCGGCTGGATTTTAAAACCATTTCCAGGTATTCGTTGGATTCCTTTTGCGACAAGCCGGTAATCAGTTCGGCCAGAGCGACGATGCGTCCATTCTGGCCGACTTGAGCGCCTTTGAGGCCATTCGGGTAACCGCTGCCGTCCAGGCGTTCGTGGTGCTGCAATATCGGCAGGGTGACAGAGGGGTGATAGCTGGGAATGCCTTGCAGCAATGACACGGCGATGCACGGGTGTTCATACATTTGCCGCCACTCCGCCCAGGACAGTTTGCGCTTGCTGTCCAGCAGGGCGGGATCAATGAACAAATTGCCGAAATCGTGGCACAGGCCGATTATCGCCAACAATTCGAGGTCCGCCATCTCCAGCTTGGCGGACAGCCCCAGGCAGACGCAGGCCACCGAGACTTCCAGGGGGTGAGCGTAGTGCTCCGGCAATTGCCTGGCCAGCAAAGATAAAGCGTTGAGCACCAGCGGCGGCAATGACAAGCGGTTGTAGCAATCCAGCGCCGTACCGTAGCGTTGCGTGGCGCGCAGCAGCAGCTCCAGGTTGGGCGAACGCGACACCGCGCGCTGCATCTGTACTTTAATCGCCGGCACGCTGAGCGGTTCAGGAAAACGCAGGCTGGCAAGCAGCGGCTTGGCCAGCGCGTGCTCGCTGAGTTTTGCCAGTACCCCGGCATCGATAGTGCGGCCTTTATCCAGCAAGCGCTCGCCCACCTCGGTATAGAGGGTCTCCGTAGTCATGATCGGCGGGCTGGTCAGGCAAAAATTGGCCAGGTGTTTGTAAAAATGCTGCTGTTGCTGCTGCGCAATCACGTTGAACTCCCTGAAATAGCCGCACAAACTTCGGTATTTGGCGAGGAATAGGTTAAATCGTCAGCCCAAGCTTTTACTCGCCACTTCGTAAACGTCTTTGGATATGCCCGGCTCGGCCATGATGCGCTTCAGCACGCTGGTCATGGCGCGCTGACGGAGAGTATCCAGGCGGCGCCATTGGCTCAAAGGCCCCAGCAAGCGCGCCGCGATTTGTGGATTGAGGGTATTGAGGGCAATGACTTGTGCGGCCAGAAAGTCATAACCGCTGCCATCCGTCGCGTGAAAGCGCACCGGATTGGATTGGCTGAAAGCGCCGATCAGCGAGCGCACCCGATTTGGATTGCGCAAATCGAAAGCCGGATGCGACAGCAGCGACCGCGTCGTCGCCAAGGTTCCGGGCAGATGGCAGGTGGCTTGCAAAGTAAACCATTTATCCACCACCAAAGACTCTTCCCGCCATTGCTCATAAAACGCCGCCAGGCAAGCCGCTTTGGCCGGTCCGCTGCTGTTCGCCAGACCAGCCAGGGCCGCGATCTGGTCGGTCATGTTGCGGGCCGCGTGGAATTGATCGGTGCATAGCTGCCAGACGGCGGCATTGTCCAACTCGGCCAGATAACCCAGGCACAGATTTTTGATGCGGCGCCGGCCGATGGCCTCGGCATCGAAACAGCCCGACTCATCCCGGTGGTATTGCGCATACACGCGCCGCCAGTCCTCTTCCAACGCCTCGGCGCAGGTTTTGGCCAGCCACTGGCGCGCGCCGTGGACGGCATCCGGGTCGAGCACGTCCATCAGCGAGCCGATGTAGTCTTCCGACGGCAAGCCCAACAGCAGCGACAAATATGACATATCCGTCAGCAGCGGCATGGACTCTGCCCGCTCCCGCCCCGCCAGGCTCAGCAGATGGCGGAACGCATCGACCAGCAGCGCGGCGCTGTTCCCGGCCACGCCTTCGACCTGGTTGAGGATGATGCGGCAGGCCAGCGCTTGCCCGGCATCCCAGCGGTTGAAAGGGTCGCTGTCGTGGCGCAGCAAAAAAGCCAATTCTTCCGGCTCACGCTGCATGTGCAGGCGCACCGGGGCGGAAAAGCCGCGCAAGGCCGAGATCACCGGTTTGGCCGGCAGATTGACAAAACAAAAACGCTGTTCAGCCTCGGTAACGCTGAGCACCCGCGTGCTGGCCGGGGATGGGCTGGTTTCTCCGGCCAGTTGCAGCGGCAAGTCGGCGCCATCCGCTCCCAACAGCCCGAGCGCCAGGGGAATGTGATGCGGTTCTTTGAGCGGCTGTCCGGGCGTGGGCGGGCAATGTTGCTTGACCAGCAGGTGCAGGCTGCCCTCCTGGGCATCATAACTGCTGCTGACGTGCAGCTCCGGCGTGCCGGCCTGGCTGTACCAGCGGCGGAACTGGGTCAGCGTCAGCTCATTGGCGGCTTCCATGCAATGGACGAAATCATCGCAAGTGACGGCTTGGCCGTCGTGGCGCTGAAAGTACAAATCCATGCCTTTGCGAAACCCGGCCTGGCCCACCAGGGTGTACAGCATGCGCACCACTTCCGCGCCTTTTTCGTAGACGGTAAGGGTATAAAAGTTGTTGATTTCGATGTAAGACTCGGGGCGCACCGGATGCGCCAAGGGGCCGGCGTCTTCGAGAAACTGGCGGTTGCGCAGCAGGTCGACGTCTTCGATGCGCTTGACGCCGCGCGAAGTGAGGTCGGCGGTGAACTCCTGGTCGCGGAATACGGTAAGGCCTTCCTTGAGGCTCAGCTGGAACCAGTCGCGGCAGGTGATGCGGTTGCCGGTCCAGTTGTGGAAATATTCGTGGCCGATCACGCCTTCGATGTGTTCATAGTCGGCGTCGGTGGCGGTATCGGGCCGGGCCAGCACGTATTTGGTGTTGAATATGTTGAGGCCTTTGTTTTCCATGGCGCCCATATTGAAATGGCTCACCGCCACGATCATGTACAAATCCAGGTCGTACTCGCGGCCGAACGCCCGCTCGTCCCACGCCATGGCGTGTTTCAGCGCCGCCATGGCGTGGTCGCACTTGTCGATGTCGTGTTTTTCCACGTAAATCTGCAGCGTGACGTCGCGTCCCGATGCAGTGGTGTAGTGCTCTTCCAGGCACTCCAGGCGTCCCGCCACCAGGGCAAACAAATAGCAGGGCTTTTTATGCGGGTCTTCCCAGCGCACCCAGTGGCGGTTCTTTTTCAGCTGGCCGGAGGCCACCCGGTTGCCGTTGGACAGCAGCACAGGAAAGCGCCACTTGTCGCCGATCAGGGTGACGGAGTACTTCGCCATCACGTCGGGCCGGTCCAGAAAATAGGTGATGCGACGAAACCCTTGCGCTTCGCACTGGGTACAGAGCATGTCTTCGGACAGATACAGCCCTTCCAGCGCGGTATTGGCTTTGGGATCGATGCGGGTGGCGATTTCCAGCGTGAACACGTCCAGTTTAGGCGTGCCGGGAATGATCAGGCTTTCTTCCGTAACCTGGTATTCGTGTTCCTTGAGCAGACGATCATTGAGGCGCACCGATTCCAAATACAGGTTTTCCCCATCCAGCACCAGGGGTGCGTTGGGATTTTGCGCATGGGGATTTTTTTGCATTTTGAGGCGTGAAGTCACGCGGCAGCGCTCTTCGTGCAACAAAAAAGTCAAATCCACCTGCCCAATCAGATACTCGGGCGGCGTGTAGTCTTTCAGAAAAATGGTTTTAGGGGTCGCTTCGCGCATGGGATCGTAATAAATGCTGGAAATAGTGTGGTCTCGTTTCTATGCCAGGCAAGGGTGGAGAAAAACGGCCAGCCACTTGGGATTTGGTCGGAAATAACGCCCTGAATCGCCGCGATATTTCCAGAGGCTGGCCCACCTTGTAGGGTACGCTGTGCGTACCTTCGAGGGCATCGAACGGTACGCACAGCGTACCCTACATCAATGGGCGTGGTCGGGAAGTTATATCCTTACCGTCTCAATGTCCGTCGAATATCGCAGACAGCGTTTTGGCAGCCAGGATTAAGATTCAGCCATTCATCATGCGCCGATTCTACCATCGGGCACGTTCACTCGCTCACGACGGGGCGGTGCTACAGCGCGGTAGCGGCAAAAACCGCCAGCAGCAGCCAACCCGCCATGAACGACATGCCGCCCAGCGGGGCCAGTTTGGCGCTGGCCGCCCAGCCGCCGGCCGTTAATCCATACAAACCGCCGCTGAACAATACGATGCCCAATAAAAATGCGCAGCCGCTCCAGCACAGCCAGCGAGATGTGGGATATTGGCGCGCCAGCAGAGCCACCAGTCCCAACGCCAGCGTATGCCAGAAATGGTATTGCACGGCGATTTGAAACACTTGGGTCAAATGTTCGTCCAGCTGGCCGCGCAACAGGTGCACGCCGACCGCGCCCATCAGCGTGGATAAAAAGCCGCTCAAGGCGCAGGCAATCAGGAAAAATCGAGGCATGGCATCATTCTCTTGCATTCAGAATGCTTTGGATAACGTGAACAGCTTATTCACCCCACCCCAGCGATTCTTCCGGTTCGGCAGGCTGTTGCGGAGCGGATGGAGTAGCCGGCTGCGGTTGGGGTGCTGCGGCCGGCGTCGCCACGGCGGCCGGCTGTGGCGGATCTTTTTTGGCGACCGGGATTTGGTTCAAGCTTTCAAGAAAAGCTTGAACCACGCGCGGCTTGAACAGGCTTTTCTGTTGGGTTTCACGAAAGTAGATGCGGGCGCCTTGGCCGCCATCCACGTGGGGACAGCAAATTTCGATTCTGAGCATGCCGAGATCGCCGAATACTTTACTGGCGTTTTTTTTGTTGCCGACCAGCAACCTGACCAGATCGGCAAACACGTCTTCGACGACTTTGGTGTTTTTGGGACCGTCCAAAAGAATGATCAGATTCTTGTCGAACGCGCAGCGGATATATGGCTTTAATCTGCCGGGGATGGGAACCGTGGCTTCCCAGGCCACCATTTCCTCTTCACCCTGTATATCCACCTCTATCCCCGAATGCACGATTTCATGCAAAAGTTTGGCGATGCTGACCGCAACCGATTCAGACATTAAATAATTCCATAAATGTAAAGCACATTTTATGCGCCTTTAAAGCCGCAGGTCATAGGATAACGCCTGTCACGGCCAAAAGCACGCGCGGTAATTTTGATGCCGGGCGGCGCTTGGCGGCGTTTGTATTCGTTGCGATCGACCATGGCCAGCACCCGGCGCACTTCATGCTCGGGATAACCGGCGGCGATGATGGCCGCAGCGGATTGATCCTGCTCCACGTACAGGGCCAGAATGGGGTCCAGCACGGGATAAGGCGGCAGTGAATCTTCGTCTTTCTGGTCGGGCCGCAACTCCGCCGAGGGCGGCCTGTCGATCACCCGTTGCGGAATAACCGGGGCCAGGCTGTTGCGGTATTCGGCCAGTTCATACACCAGCAGTTTCGGCACGTCCTTGATGGGGGCAAACCCACCGGCCATGTCGCCGTATAAAGTGGCATAACCCACGCTCATTTCACTTTTATTCCCGGTAGTAAGCAAAATTTTACCCGTCTTGTTGGACAAGGCCATCAGCAACAGCCCCCGGCAGCGGGCCTGGATGTTTTCTTCGGTAGTGTCGGGCAGCGAACGATCATGGCAATCGGCAAAAACATTGGCCAACAACTGGTTAAAAACCTGCAAGGCCGGCTCGATGGGGATGAGGTGATGACGCACGCCCAAGGCTTCCGCTTCGGCCACCGCATCTTGCACGCTCATGTCCGCCGTATAGCGGGACGGCATCAGCAGCACTTCCACCTGCCCCGCCCCCAGGGCATCCACTGCCAAGGCCAGTACCAGCGCCGAATCGATGCCACCCGACAGGCCCAGCACCGCGCCTTTGAAGCCGTTTTTACGCACGTAATCGCGTATTCCGGTCACCAGCGCGTTATAAATGCTGGCGGTGCGCGGCGGCAAGGGTGCGATCAAACCGGGCAACGGCTCGGCAAATACGCCATCCCACTGGAAAGTGAGGGGAATCAGCGCGGATTGAAACTCCGGGGTGCGCAAAACCAACTGTCCCAGCGCATTCAATGCGAATGAAGCGCCGTCGAACACCAGTTCATCCTGCCCACCCACCAGATTGACGTAAATAACCGGAATGCCGGCACCGGCCACGCGCTGCTGCACCGTCTGTTCACGCTGCACGGATTTATCGGCATCGTAGGGGGAAGCATTGAGGTTGATCATCAGCTTCGCGCCGGCGCCAACGGCTTGCTCCACCGGGCCCTGCACCCAGATGTCTTCGCAGATACACAGCCCCACCGGTACGCCGGCCAGTAAAAACACGCAAGGTTCGCTGCCGGGGGTGAAATAACGCTTTTCGTCGAACACGCCGTAGTTGGGCAACGCCTGTTTACGGTACAGCGCGTGTATCCGGCCATCGCGCAACACGGCAGCGCTGTTATACAGCTTGCCGTCGGCTTGTTCGGGAAATCCCAGGATTACGTCGATATCGCTCACGGCTTGCGCCACTTCCTGCAGCGCCGCTGCGCAACGCTCCAGAAAATCCGCCCGCAGCAGCAGGTCTTCCGGTGGGTAGCCGGACAAAGTCAGTTCGGGGAAAACCACGGCCCGGCAGCCCGGCTCCCGCTTTGCGCGCTGCGCCAGGTCGATGATGCGCCGGGTATTGCCGGTGATATCACCCACCAGCAAATCGGTTTGGGCGATGGCGATGCTGAAAGTGTTCAAGGAAGGCTCCTGGTTGGATGTAGGGTACGCCGTGCGTACAGTTCGACGCCCTCGAAGGTACGCGCAGCGTACCCTACGGCATCAGGGCTACGTCTGCATTTCCCATGAAGCTGAATAGTGACGGAAATTCTATTCGAAAACACACGGCGCATCGTGGCGCAACCGCATGGTTTCCCAGTATCGGCACGCAGGGCAACGCCAGTACAGGATTTCGGCGCTGAATCCGCATTGCCGGCAATGGTAACTGGGGCTGCTCAGCATAAATCGCTGCAAGGATTGGCGTACGACGAACAAATGGGGAAAAGGCACAGGCATTTCACACAACAACCCCAGCAGTGCGTGTAAACCGCGCAAAGTCGGGCGCGCCGCCACGGTGGCGGATAGATAATCCACCGCCTTATCCAGGCCTTCGCTGCGAGATATCAGTGCCGCCAAGGTCATGGCGGCTTCCGCCGAATTGTATTTGGCGCCGATCCAGTCCAGATAATCCAGCAGTTCCCGGCGTTCGCTCAAACGCTCGCCGTGTGCCAGAAAGTAGGGAAATATTTCGGATATATAGACGGGGTTTTGTTCCGCAACCCGCTTTAAACAGCGGTAAGCCAGCGCATAATCCGCCGACGCCAGCGCCAGCTCCGTGGCGATCAAGCTGGCCCGGACACAATCCGCCGCCTGTTCCAGTGCCGCCGCTACGTGCGCTTGCGCTTCCATTGCGTTACCGGTAGTAGTCCAGGCCGCCAGCGCCACCTCACAATAAAACTGCGCCAGCGACTCGCCGCGACGGCCGCAGCCCCCCATGCCGCGCAGGCACTCCATGGCTTTGGGCCAGTCTTTTTCCTGCTGGTAAATATCCAGCAACTGGGCTAAAGCGATTTCCCGCTGCGCCGGCAATGCCAACAGGCTGGTAAAAATGTCTTCCGCGCGATCGAACAAGCCGGCACGCAAAAAGTCCATGCCCAATTCGAAGCGGATTTGCCCGCGCTCAACCTCCGCCAGACCGTTCTTCGCCAACAGGTTCTGGTGCAAGGCGATGGCTTTCTCGACCAAGCCTTCCTTGCGGGCCAAGGCTGCCAACGCCATATGGGCACTGAAAGAATCGGCGCTGCTGCTCAACGCCCCGGAAATCAACTCCACCGCTTTGTCCGGGCTGTCGCGCAACAGAATATCCATGCCGCCACGGCATGCTCGCCGCAAACTGTCCATTTCGCCGCTCGTTGCTTTGGCGATGTAATGTTTGCGTGCGCCCAGCCAGCCGGAGGCTGCGGCTACGGGTAGAAGACAATAGAGGAGTAATTCCTGCATGGAAGATCAGCCTCCAAGAGGGTTGAGACAACGGGCTTCAATCAGCGATATCGTCCCAAGCGCCGTCGACCCGATCGCGCAATTCCTTGCCGGGCCTGAAGTGGGGTACGTATTTGGGCGTGAGATCAACCACGTCGCCGGTTTTAGGATTACGGCCGACACGTGGAGAGCGATAGCGGAGGGAAAAGCTGCCGAAACCGCGTATCTCGATACGCTGTCCTTTACAAAGCGCGGCACTCAGATATTCCAATAGGGATTTGACCGTCAATTCCACGTCCTTATGCGCGAGATGCTTCTGTTTCCCGGCGAGCAACTCAATCAATTCCGACCTGGTCATTTACTACTCCTTACAAAAAATAAAGGGGCACAACCATGCCCCTTTATACCATGATGTATTACTTCTCCATCTGTTCCTTGAAAATATCGCCCAAGGTGGCGGAAGTGGCGGCCTGCTGTTGTGAATAGCCTTTCAACACGGCCGTTTCTTCTTCATGATCCTTGGCTTTGATGGACAGACTGATGCTCTTGCTCTTTTTGTCCACGCCGACAAACTTGGCTTCGATTTCATCGCCCACTTTCAAGATGGTGCGCACGTCTTCGACGCGGTCACGCTGAATTTCGGAAGCGCGCAGATAACCGTCCACACCTTCGGTCAACGTGATGACGGCGCCTTTGGCGTCGACTTCTTTGACCACGCCTTTGACGACGTCACCCTTTTCGTGCGCTGCCAGGAAGTTCTGGAACGGGTCTTGCTCCAGCTGTTTGATGCCCAACGAAATGCGCTCGCGTTCGGGGTCGATCGCCAGAATGACGGTTTCGACTTCATCGCCCTTTTTGTAATTGCGGATGGCTTCTTCGCCGGTCGTCGACCAGGAAATATCCGACAAATGCACCAGGCCGTCGATGCCGCCGTCCAAACCGATGAAAATGCCGAAATCGGTGATGGATTTGATGACGCCTTTGATGCGGTCGTTTTTCTGGTGGGTCGCGCCAAACTCATCCCAGGGATTCATTTTGCACTGTTTCATGCCCAGAGAGATGCGGCGACGGTCTTCGTCGATTTCCAGCACCATGACTTCGACTTCATCACCCAGTTGCACGACCTTGGACGGATTGACGTTTTTGTTGGTCCAATCCATTTCGGAAACGTGCACCAAGCCTTCGACGCCTTCTTCCAGCTCCACGAAGCAGCCGTAATCGGTCAGGTTGCTGACTTTGCCGAATACGCGGGTGTTCTGCGGGTAGCGGCGCGAAATGTTCTGCCACGGGTCTTCGCCCAGCTGCTTGAGCCCCAGCGATACGCGGTTTTTCTCCTGATCGTATTTGAGGACTTTGACGCGCAGTTCCTGGCCGATCTGTACGGCTTCGGACGGGTGGTGAATGCGCTTCCAGGCCATGTCGGTGATGTGCAGCAGGCCGTCGATGCCGCCCAGGTCGATGAACGCACCGTAATCGGTGAGGTTTTTGACCACGCCGTTGATGATGGCGCCTTCTTTCAGGCTGTCGATCAGCGCTGCGCGTTCTGCGCTGTATTCGGATTCGACCACGGCGCGGCGCGACAGCACCACGTTGTTGCGCTTCTGGTCGATTTTGATGACCTTGAATTCCAGGTCGCGGTTTTCCAGGAAAGCGGTATCGCGCACCGGGCGTACGTCCACCAAAGATCCCGGCAGGAAGGCGCGCAAAGCGCCGATCGATACGGTGAAGCCGCCGCGCACTTTGCCGCTGATGCGGCCCACCACCGTTTCGGTGGTTTCGAAAGCTTTCTCCAGTTCGCCCCAAGCCATTTGCTTTTTGGCTTTGTCGCGGGACAGCAGGGTCGAGCCCATGCCGTCTTCCAGCATTTCCAGGGCTACGTCCACTTCGTCGCCGATCTGGACTTCGATTTCGTTCCTGTCGTTGAGGAACTGCCACTTGGGGATGAGTCCCTCCGACTTGAGTCCGGCATTGACCACGACTACATCGGAACCGATGTCCACCACCGTACCACGCAGGATGGTACCTTGACGCATATCAGCCTGCATCAGGCTGCTTTGTTCTAATAATTCAGCAAAGCTTTCGCTCATAAAACCACGTTACTTCCCTGGACAGATCAACCGGAGAGTAAAATCTGACCAACTGTCAAAAGATTAATAAACGCCGTGTCGCCACGGCACCTGGATAAACGTCCCTGCCATTGTCACTTCCCGCCCCTGCCCGTCACCGCCAACACCTGATCGATGACCTGGTCGATGGTCAAGCAGGAAGAATCGATTTCCACCGCGTCGCCGGCCGGCACCAAAGGCGCTATCGCACGCTCGCGATCACGGCTGTCGCGCACCGCCAATTCCCGGGTTAACTGTTCAAGGTTAACATTAATACCTTGGTCCATCAACTGCTTATAACGCCGCCGGGCGCGCACTTCAGCGCCGGCGGTAAGAAATATTTTGTAGCGGGCATCGGGAAAAACCACCGTCCCCATATCCCTGCCGTCCGCCACCAAGCCGGGAGCCCGGCAAAAAGCGCGTTGTTTTTCCAGCAGCACGGCGCGCACTTCGGCGTGCTGTGCAATGCGCGATGCGGCAGCGCCGATGAGTTCCAGCTGAATTTCGGCGCTGATATTTTTGCCGTCCAACAGCACGGTCAACCCATTGTCCGCCAGGAATTCCAGCGCCATATCCCTGGCGCACTGCACCACGGCGGGTAAGTTTTCCAGCAACACGCCGCGCCGCTGCACCGCCACCGCCAATGCCCGGTAAATGGCGCCACTGTCCAGATAATGCCAGCCCAGGCGACGGGCGACGGCACGGCTGACCGTGCCTTTACCCGCGCCGCCGGGTCCGTCGATGGTAAGAACCGGAACCAATTCGACCATAAGCTATTCCAGTACGCTGATAGCCAGCCCCAAGTGACGGGCCAGCGCCACAAAGCTGGGGAAGGAAGTGTTTACATTGGCACAATCGTCGATCTGAATGGCTGCCGAGGCGCGCAAAGCGGCGATGGCGAAAGCCATGGCGATGCGATGATCCCCCTTGGAATCCACCCGACCGCCCGTCATACGGCCACCGCGAATCATCATGCCGTCAGGCGTGGGCCTGGCATCGATACCTAAGGCCAGCAAACCGTCCGCCATGGATTGAATGCGGTCGCTTTCTTTGACCCGCAATTCCTCGGCGCCCGTCAGCACGGTTTCGCCCTCGGCACACGCCGCCGCGACGAATAACACCGGAAACTCGTCGATAGCCAGCGGCACCAGATTTTCAGGAATGGCGATGCCGTGCAGTTTGGCGGAACGCACCCGCAAATCGGCCACCGGCTCCCCGCCGACCAAACGCCCGTTGAGCAACTCGATATCCGCGCCCATGAGTTTGAGTATGTCGATCACGCCGGTACGGGTGGGATTGACGCCCACGTGGCGCAACAACACTTCCGAATCCGCCGCGATGGATGCGCCCACCAGAAAAAAGGCGGCGGAAGAAATATCCGCCGGCACGTCGATATCGCACGCCGTCAGCTTGCCGCCGCCGCGCAGGCTGACGGTATCGCCCACGCGCTGCACGTCGTAACCGAAGCCTTGCAGCATGCGCTCGGTGTGATCGCGGGTGGGAGCCGGCTCGCTGACGCTGGTTTCGCCCTCGGCATGCAGCCCGGCCAGCAGCAGACAGGATTTGACCTGGGCGCTGGCCATGGGCATGGCGTAGTGCAGGCCTCGCAGTGTATGCCCGCCGTGGATGTGCAGCGGCGCCGTGCCCTGTTCCGTAGTGTCGATCACCGCGCCCATTTCGCGCAACGGCGTGGTGACCCGTTTCATGGGGCGGCGCGACAGAGACGCATCGCCGACCAGCACGGAATCGAAAGCCTGTCCCGCCAGCAACCCGGACAACAAGCGCATGGAAGTACCGGAATTGCCCAGATCCAAGGGCTTATCCGGTGCTTGCAATCCGTGCATGCCGACGCCGTGGATGATCAGTTGTCCCGTTGCCGGTCGTTCGATATCCACGCCCATGGCTTGAAAAGCCGCCAGCGTCGACAGCGCGTCCTCCGCTTCCAGAAAGCCGCTGACGTGGGTGGTGCCCTCGGCCAAAGACCCCAGCATTACCGAACGATGGGATATCGATTTATCCCCGGCCACGCGGCCTTCGCCCTTGAGGCTGCCGCCTGCCGCCACTTGAAACTGAACTGACTTACTGTGCATTATGATTATTCTCGAACATGGCCAAAAAACGTTGCCGTGCCTGTCTGGCACGCTGAAACCTTTGCAGCAAAGCGGTCCCCTCGCCCGCCTCGATCAGCGCCGCCAGATCGGCCAACTCCTGACGCAAACTCTGAATGCGTGCCAGGATCGGCCCGCGATTGGCGAGGCAGATGTCGCGCCACATGACGGGATCGCTGGAAGCGATGCGGGTAAAATCGCGAAAACCGCCGGCGGCATAGCGAAAAATCGCTTCGGTTTCATCCTCCCGGCCCAGGCAGTCCACCAGGGCGAAAGCCGTTACGTGCGGCAAGTGGCTGGTAGCGGCCAACACCTGGTCGTGGCGTGCCGGTTCCATCTCGGCGACTTCCGCGCCGGCGCACTGCCACAGCTGGGCGACCAAATGCAGCGCAGCGGGCTGGGTTTCCGGCAGCGGCGTCAGAATCACCCGCTTGCCGCGAAATAAATCGGGTTGGGCGGCATCCACGCCGCTCAGCTCCGCGCCGGCAATCGGGTGGCCCGGCACAAAATTGCCCGGCACTGAACCAAACACCCGCTGCGCCGCCTCGACCACGCTGAGCTTGGTGCTGCCGACGTCGGTATACACCGTCTGCGGATTCCACACCGGTTTGAGCGCGCTCAGCACCGCCTCCATGGCCTGCACCGGCACGGCGATCAGCACCACATCCGCGCGCCGCGCGCCTTCGGCCACGTCCGTGCAACCCTGGTCGATGACCCCCAAGACTTGCGCGCGCTGCAACACGGCGGCATCGGCATCCACCCCGACGATATGTTTGCACCACCCCGCGCGCCTGATCGCACGCGCCAACGAACCGCCGATCAACCCCACGCCGATGAGGCAAAGGCGCTCAATCATGCCGCCAATACTTCATCTAATACGCGCAAAAAAACGGCATTTTGCTCGGCGGTTCCTACGGTCACGCGCAAGTGATTCGGCAAGCCGTAATTCGCCACCGGCCGTACGATCACCCCTTTGCGCAGCAGCGCGTCGTACAAAGGGCCGGCCGGTTGGTCCACGTCCACGCAGATAAAATTACCCACCGATGGGATGTAGGCCAGACCGCGTTCATTGAACGCCGCGGTCAGTTGCCGCATGCCGTCGGCATTGGTCGACAGTGTCCGCTGCAAGTGCGCCTCATCGCCCAGCGCCGCCGTGGCCGCCGCCAGCGCCACGCTGCCGACGTTGAAAGGAGGGCGCAAGCGGTTCATCAAATCCGCCACGTCGGGGTGGGATACGGCGTACCCCACGCGCAAGCCGGCCAAACCGTAGCACTTGGAAAAAGTGCGCGCCACGATCAGATTGGGATAACGATTCACCCAGGCCAAAGTGTTCGGATAATCTGCGGCCCCCATGCCGGCATGGCTGGCGTATTCAAAATAGGCTTCGTCCACCACTACCATCACCTGGGGCGGCAGATCGCGGATAAAGCTTTCCAAAGCGGCCCCACCCACCCACGTCCCGGTCGGGTTGTTCGGGTTGGCGATAAATATCAGCCGGGTGCGCGGCGTAATCGCCCGGCGCATGGCGTCGAGATCGTGCCCCCACTGCGCGGCGGGCGTCACCACCGCCTTGGCGCCGATGATTTGGGTAAAAATAGGGTACAAGGCGAAGGAGTGCTGGGAAAACACCACTTCGTGTTCAGCCGCCACAAAAACCCGCGCGGCAAACTCCAACACTTCGCTGGAACCGTTGCCCAAGGTGATTTGTTCGGCGGCCACGCCCAGCTTGGCGGACAACGCCGCTTTCAGCGCAAAACCGCTGCCGTCGGGATACAGCTCAACGCCGGCCAGCGCGGCTTGCGCCGCCGCCAACCCCTCGGGGCTGGGACCGAGTGGATTCTCGTTTGAAGCCAGCTTGAGGATATTGCTCAGGCCCAACTCCCTTTCCAATTCCTCGATGGGTTTGCCGGGCTGGTAAGGCGTCAAGCCGCGTACGCCGGGTTGCGCCAGTTCATAAAAATTCATCACATCAACCTAATTAATTCTGGGCGCGCGGATAAGAACCCAGCACTTTGAGAAAGCTCACCTGGGTTTGCACTGTAGTCAAAGCCGCCGCCACTTGCGCATCTTCCCGGTGACCTTCCACGTCGATGAAAAACACATAATCCCAGGCGCCGCGCCGCGAGGGCCGCGACTCGATCTTGCTCATGCTGATGCCATGGGCGGCAAAAGGCGCCAAAGCCCGGTGCAAAGCACCGGGCTGGTTGCCCGTGGAAATCAGCAGCGTGGTTTTATCGCAACCGGTGGGGCCGACTTTCAAGCGGCCGATCACCAAAAAGCGCGTGGTATTCTCCGCGTCGTCTTCGATGTGGCGTTCCAGCAGGTTGAGACCATACAAGTCGGCCGTCATTTCTCCGGCCACCGCCGCGCTGTCGGGGGCTTGCGAGGCCAGACGCGCCGCTTCGGCATTGCTGCTCACGGCGATTTGCTCCGCGTGCGGCAAATGAAGCTCCAGCCAGGCGCGGCACTGGCCCAGCGACTGCTGATGGGAAAACACGCACCGAATGGCGCTCAGCTCGGTTTGCTTGCTGAGCAGATTGTGGTGTATGCGTAGCGCCACTTCGCCGCAAATGTCCAGCGAAGCATTCAGGAAACAGTCCAGCGTTTGGGCGATCACGCCCGCCGTGGAGTTTTCCACCGGCACCACGCCGAACTGGCAGGCGCCGTCATCCACGGCGCGAAAAATTTCATCAATGGAGGCACGCGGCGAACCTTTAATGGCGTGGCCAAAATGCTTGAAGGCGGCTTGCTGGGAAAACGTGCCTTCCGGCCCCAGATAGGCGACCATCAAAGGCTTTTCCAGCGCCAGGCAGGCGGACATCAGCTCGCGAAACAGCCGCGCCACCGTGTCATCGTCCAGAGGGCCTGGATTCAGCTCGCGCACCCGTTGCAACACTTGGGCTTCGCGCTCGGGGCGATAGAAATGATCACTATCCCCCGCCGCCAGCTTGGCCTCAGCCACTTGCTGGGCCAAACGGGCGCGGCGATTGAACGATGCAAGGATTTCCGCGTCGAGAGCGTCTATCTGTGTACGAAGATCAGCGAGAGTTTGCGTCATGAATGGCGCGTTGGTTGAATTCAGGTTTTTTAAGGTGTAAACAAACCGGCCGGATAACCCATAATGTTCAGACTGGCCGACGGGCAAAAAGAGAGCATCCTACCCGGAGACGCGCGCAAATTCCACCGCTGATGCCGTGAAACCTTGCGCCACCGTGCAATGCGCCCCTAGCCAAAAATTCCAACACATTGTTTTTACACCATTTGTTTCAGACTGACGCAAACGTATACCGTTGTTTTACCCGTTGCCATAGGAAGCCGCCCATGCGCTCTTACTTATCGCCTTTTTACCTGTTTTTGTTGATGTGCATACTTTTCGGCTTGCTCGTCAGCCTGCAGTTCGGACTGATGACCTTGAGCTTTGAACGCCTGGGCCTGTCCGCCGATTCCGCCACGCTGCTATTGTTTGCCTCCTTGCTGGGCAGTCTGATCAACCTGCCGCTGACCAGCATCGAGTGCCTGCCGCCGGAAGAAGTAATACTGCCTTTCCACTCCGGTTTGCTGCGCATCACACCGCAGCCTTTTTCGGGCTACACCCTCATTGCCGTCAACGTCGGCGGTTGCCTGGTGCCTTTGTTTTTCTGTATCTACCTGCTGCGCCACTACGAACTCACCGCCGTTTCGGTTGTGCTGGGCATAGCGGCGGTCAGCACGGTCAGTTACCTGTTCAGCCGACCGATTGCCGGCATAGGCATTGGCATGCCGATACTGGTAGCGCCGTTAACCGCCGCGCTGGTATCGCTGCTGTTGGACGGCGAGTTGCGCGCACCGCTGGCTTATATCAGCGGTTCCATGGGCGTTTTATTCGGCGCCGACCTGCTGCGCCTGCGCGATATTCGCAGCATGGGCGTACCGGTGGCGGCCATCGGCGGCGCCGGCACGTTCGACGGCATTTTTCTGACCGGCATCGTGGCGGTGTTGTTGACGTGATGGGTTGGGGAGCAGTGCGGATTCCAGGATGGCTTTTTCCTGCAATGCTAAACTGCCCACATTACTTCCCCATAAGGCTTGGTTATGCAACCCACTGAATTGACTTTGCGCTGCTACGCAGAATGCGAGCGGGATGGCACATGGTTTGCCCTGTGTCTGGATTTGAACCTGTATGCACGAGCCGACACAGCCGAAACCGCCAAAGCAAAACTGCACGAGATTATTCGCGATTATGTCACTGAAGCCTGTACGGTGGATTTGCCCTACTTTGAGCAATTGATCCCCCGCCGTGCTCCCTGGATATTCTGGCTCCACTACTACTGGTACTACGGCATTTCGTTGTTGTACCTCCGTCCTGCATACCATTTTCACGACCGCCTGCCGCTTGTCCCTGTGTAGTGGTTTCGCTATTTCTCAAGTTTACGGACTACCCTTGCCGTGATGTAAAACGCGCTTTGTCGGCGCTGGGTTTCCGGTTCATTGCGCAAAAGGGCTCGCACGAGCAGTGGGAAAAAATCGAGAATGGCATTAAGCGCAAAGTAACGGTGGACTGCCATGGCGGAGTAGTTAAAGCCAAGGACGTACGCAGCATCATTGCCCAAGCCGGTGTTTCTAAATCCGATTTTCTCAAGGTGATCGGGAAAAATTGATACCTTGCTGCCCCATCCTTGAATGATCAAAACAAGAGCGACGCAACGTCACCGTCATCGAAGCCGGCAGCGGCAAGGTGCTGTCCAGCCACAAAGTCTCCAACGGCCCCGATGCCATCGGCGCCGTGCCGGTGGAAGTGGCATTTCTGCCCGACGCCAAGCCGCCCCTGGCATACATCAACAACATGCTGTCCGGCACGCTATGGACGGCTATGTGGCAAGCAGACCGCAAAGCCTTCCATTTCAGCGGATGAACGCTACGCCTTCGTACAAAACAGCCTGCTGAACCTGCCGGACATGAACGACGGCTCGATCACGGTGCTCGACCTGGAAAAGCTCGAAGCCATCGCGCGCATCGACACGCTGAAAAACCAGGGCTTGCCCCCCAACAGCATCGTCCTGATGCCGCGCTGGCACCGCAAAACCGATTAGCAAAGACGACTGAAAGCCGCGCGGCCCGACCTGAGCGTCTCCCGGCGGGCAGCTATACTGCCCGCGCCTTGATCCATTCTTTCAGGGCTTCGTCCATACGGGATTGCCAGCCTGGCCCCGTAGCGCGGAAATATCCGATAACTTCGGGGCTATATCGAACGGATAAAAGTTGCTTTCTGCTGTCCGCCTTCGGTCTTCCGCGCCGAATCAATTGGGCGCCTTTGTACAAATCCGC
>SCQD01000349.1 GCA_004299145.1 Methylococcaceae bacterium
ACCCCCGGTTACCCGGACACCGCTCTCTTGTACTACCGGGGTGAATGGACAACTCCCCGGACGGGACTTTAACCCGCTAGCGCAGATCGTTGTTACTGCGTACGGTCAGGCCTTACATTTGACATATCAATCGTATTGAATTGCTATTTTTTTCAGTTTAATTTCGTATCGGATATACGGATGGCAAGGCCTTTAAGAATTGAGTTTTCCGGGGCGTTATATCATGTAACTGCGCGAGGTAATTCTCGGGAAGATATCTATCGAGATGATGCGGATCGTCAGCAGTTTTTGATGTTGCTGCAGAATACGGTCAAACGCTATGACTGGTATTGCCACGCTTATTGCCTAATGGGAAATCACTATCATTTGTTGATTGAAACCAATACGCCAACCTTGTCCAAAGGCATGAAGTTTCTCAATGGCACTTACACGCAATATTTCAATCGTCAACATCAACGTGTAGGCCATGTGTTTCAAGGCCGATTCAAAGCCATACTGGTGCAGAAAGATTCCCACTTGCTGGAATTGGCACGCTACATCGCCCTGAATCCGGTGCGTGCTCAAATGGTGCATAATGCAGCAGAGTGGCTGTGGAGCAGCTATCGTGCAACGGCCGGATACGATGACAACGACGCCTGTTTAACCACCGAATGGATACTCGCCGGATTTGCCGAAACAAAAATCGTCGCACAGCAACGCTATCGCGAGTTTGTTCAAGAAGGCAAAGGGCAGCCTTCTCCCTGGCAACAGTTGAAAAATCAGATTTTTCTGGGTGACGATGGTTTTGTAAACAACATGCAATGCAAGCTTAACCCAGAGCAATCGCTTAAAGATATACCCAAAAAGCAAAAACAAGTTCCCGTAAAACCATTGAGTTATTATGCGGAGCGATATAAAGCCCGCGACGAATGTATGACCCAAGCGTATTGGAGTGGACACTACACACTTGCCCAAGTGGGCGAATATTTTGGCATGAGTTATGCCACCGTAAGCCGGGCAGTGAGACAGGCTGAAAGAGGGGATAAACGTAAGGCCTGACCCTTGGCTCCCTGCAACATTGGCCTCTCAAGAACACCACCTGAGCGATTGCCTTACCCCAGTGCTTCTTCGGCACGATTTGCGGTGGGCCGATTACTTCGCTAATTACTCAATGCCGCTTCAACTGTTCCAGCAGCTTTTTCAATTCTGTCGGCGATAAGTGATTGACTATATCATCCGGTGACAAACCTTTCAGGCGATCATCTGGTGACAAATTTTTAAGCCTATCATCCGGAGAAAAGCGCTTTAGCACTTCATCGGACGACAACCCTTTAAGTCTGTCATCCGGTGAAAATCGCTTCAGAACCTCATCCGGCGACAACACATTCAAATGCTCCCGCACATAGTCTTTTTGGAAATCTTGCATGGTATAAGGCATATCGAGATTCTCCAGTCGATAATTGTCAAATAGTTGCTGCACCACCGTGCTGACATCGGGCTGCCGCATGCGGTATTGCCGTTGCGCTTCTATCACGGCTTCCCGTTGAGCGCTGAACAGGCGCAATACGGCGTTGTGCTGACCTGTGGCAAGCTCGGACAAAACTATCATGCGGATGTTGTCCGTACCCCAAGCGATTTCGTATACGCCCGGTTTTAGTTGACGTAACGGCAACCGCCGGTGCAGCTTTTCGGGGAAACGGGTGCTGACGCCATACAGCTGGAAATGCGTTTCAGGGAGCAGTTGATCCGGGATTGGGCTCACCTGTTTGCGGTAGTTGACGTAGTGCCCGGCCAGTTCTTTCAGCGCCCAGTCGTCAAATGGCTCATGCAGGGATTTGTAACTCAGCAGGTTGTGGTCGCGGAGATTGTCCAAGCCATCCGGCAACTCACCCCGATAATCGCCCTGTTCTTTGCGTAAAATCACCACGTCCAAAAATTGCTGCCGCAGCGACAAATCCTTTTCCAATTCGACCACATACGGTGAGTCGGTGAAGAAGTCCATTAGCAGCAGGCCAAACAGACGGTGCCAGTTGATCATAGGCTATGCGGTGGCTCAATGGGGTGCAAGGCGATTATGGCAAGTTGCATGAATGACCGCAAGCGGGCTGGGCTGGGCGGGTGTGATTCAAAGTGATGCCAAGCACACTGCGGTTATGCCGCTTGTTTTTCCGAGTCTTTCCACAGGGAATCCCACTCCTCGTTGGCGCGCTTGATCCGCAATGCCAACATGGCTTCGATATGATGGGGTGTCCACCAAGCGCCGGGCAACTTGAGCCGCTTTTGAATGATGTAACGGTGAGCGCTTTCGATTTCGCCTGACCCAATGGGCAGGCCGCGCGCCAATGCCCCTTGATAATCCAATTGGGACCAGCGGTTGCGGATATAGCGAGCACACGCGGTCACGGGACCGTCGCGCCCGTGGCTTCTACGAAGGGTTCCAGCGCCGTGAGCACGCTGGCGGCTTGATTGGCCTTGAAGCGCTGCTTTTGTGCTTCCATCCAGGTGTCGGCATTGGCGGGGGCGCATACCTTAGGAGTCTATTCAAAATAACTTGAACAAGTTGGTGTTTGCATCCATATTGGCGGTATGAATGCTCAAGAAGAACTGGCAAAGAAATACAGAATGCTCGACAAGCACTTGGATGAGCGTACATTCAGGTTGTGCCTGGGAGCAGACGCCTTGTCGCTAGGCTACGGGGGAGCAAGCACTGTTGCACGGGCTGCCGGTGTATCACGGACAACAGTGCATGCAGGCATGGTGACGTTGCGGGAAGAGATTGAAGCTGCGACAACAGTCGAAAAAGCGGATAGTTACTCCGGCATACGCAGGCTTGGTGGTGGGCGGAAAGCCAACAAGGACAAGGATGCAAAACTGTTACAGGACTTAGACAAACTACTGGATCCTGTGGCACGCGGAGACCCCATGGGGCCTCTTCGCTGGACGGCGAAAAGCACAACGCATCTGGCGAAGGAGCTTCGAGCAAAAGGACATGAAGTTTCACAAACGACCGTCTGGCGGCTTCTGGACGAACTTGGCTACAGCAGCAGTCCAATCGTAAAACGCACGAAGGGACGGACCCTGTAGACCGTAATGCACAGTTCGAATACATTGACGCCGCCGTCCAAGACTTTCTGAATCGAGGATCGCCTGTTATATCGGTTGA
>SCQD01000051.1 GCA_004299145.1 Methylococcaceae bacterium
CGCCGTCGGCGTGCCGCCCGTTGCGCCGACCGTCATGGGCAACCCGGGAGCCACACCGGGCGCTTCTTACGGCGGCGTGTTCTCGCTGTGGGGGCCGGCGCTGAGGGTAGATATTCCGGCAGATTCCACCACCACCACGGCGCTGACCATACAAAAATCTGCCGGAAAATCCGTGGTCGGCACCGGCGAGTTTGTGCCATACACCCTGACGGTCTCGAACAACAGCGCCCTCGTGCCGCTGGCAGCCGCGCAGGTCGCCGACCATGCACCGCCCGGCTTCCGCTACCAGAAAGGCTCGGCGCGCCTGAATGGCGCGGCGATGGCTGACCCGGCGATTTCCGCCGATGCGCGCACTCTCACCTTCAGCCTCAACATCGCCGCCGCAGGCACCGCGACGATCCGGTATGTGCTGGAAGTCACACCGGGCGCACGCACCGGCACGGCGGAAAATACCGCAGCCGCAACCGGCGGCCTGACCTCAAACACCGCGCGCGCCAGCGTGGTGGTGCGCGAAGATTTGTACCGCAACAAGGCCATCCTGATCGGTCGTGTGATCGACGGCTCGTGCGATGACAAGGCGGACAACGATGCGAAAGGCCTGGCGAACGCGCGCATCGTGTTGCAGGACGGCACCTATGTGCTGACCGACCAGGAAGGCCGCTGGCACATCGACAACCTGCGCGCCGGCACCCACGTGGTTCAACTCGATCTCGATTCTCTGCCCAGAGACTACGAAGCGGTCGCCTGCGAAAAGAACACCCGCTTCGCCGGGCGCATGTATTCGCAATTCGTGAATGTGCGCGGCGGCACCCTGTGGCGTTCCGATTTCCACGTGCAAAAGAAAGCGCCCGAAGCGCTGCGCCTGACTCAGGCGCTTGGCGCGCAAACCGATGGCGGCAAAACCAATATCTCGCTGAACCTCACCGGCACTGCCGAAGTGACCGGTTATTCGGCTACGCTGATATTGCCGGAATCGGCCAAATACATATCCGGCAGCGCAAAGCTGAATGGTGCGGCCATCGCCGATCCCGAGAATGCGGGCAGCGCGCTGATCTTCCGCAGCCAGGCGCGCATGGCAAACTGGCAGGATCAATACAGCGTCGCAATCGAAGACGCCAAACACAATACCGGAATCAAATCGCTGGTGCGCTTCACCGCACCGGGTCGTGCCGCGCAAAATTTGCCCATCGCCCTGATCGCCCTGGACGGCAAGTCACCGAACGTCGCGGAAACCTTCGCGCAAATTGCCGTCGAAGCCGCCGATGCCAAACCGGCGAAGGCGGCCGGGGCCGACGCCCCAAGCCACCTGCTGGAAACGCTGCCTTACGACGAAGTGTGGTTGTCCGGCGCAAAACCCGGCGTCGAATGGCTGCACCCGAGGGAAGATTTCTACCCCGCCCTGCCTTCGATCAAGATTGCCGTCAAGCACGCGCCCGGCCAAACGGTGGAAATGGCGCTGAACGGCCAGCCGGTCAGCGCGTTCCACTACGATGGCGCGGTGACGAACAACAACCACACGGTCGCGCTGTCGACCTGGCGCGGTGTGGATCTCAGGGACGGCGCCAACCAGGTAACCATGCGTGTGCTCGACGCGGGCGGCAAGGTGGTGAAAGAAGAACAACGCACCATCCGCTATACCACGAACATCGACAAGGCCGTGTTCGACGAAAAACATTCGCGCCTCATCGCCGACGGAAAAACTTCCCCCGTCATCGCCGTGCGCTTCGTCGACAAGGAGGGTTACCCGGTGCGGCGCGGCGTCAGCGGCGAATTCCTCATCAACGAACCGTACCGTTCTTACGACCGCCGCGAAGGCCTGGACCGCGAGCCGCTGACCGGGCGCGTCGGCGGCAAACCGCGCTTTGAAGTGAAGAGCGACGGTCTGGCACTGATCGAGCTGGAGCCGACCACGCAATCCGGCGAGGCCATCCTCAACTTCCAGTTCAACGACAAGCGCATACAGGAAGTGCGTGCGTGGCTGGAAGCCAGCCAGCGCGACTGGATACTGGTCGGCTTCGCCGAAGGCACGGCGGGGCATAAAACCCTGTCCGGCAACGTTCAGGCGCTCCGGGACGCCGACACCGAAAAACAATTGTTCGATGGCGACAAGCTGGCGTTCTACGCCAAGGGCAGCATCAAGGGAGATTTCGTGCTCACCGCCGCCTACGACACCGCCAAGCAGACCGGCAACAAACAGCTCATGCAGGCGGTTGATCCTGCCCAGTATTACACGCTGTATGCCGATACCGCCCAGGCCGGTTTCGATGCGGCTTCCGCCAGCCGCCTGTACGTGAAACTGGAGCGCAAACAGTTCTACGCGATGTTCGGCGACTACAACACCGGCCTGACCGTCACCGAACTGTCGCGCTACAGCCGCAGCCTGAACGGCGTGAAGAGCGAATACAAGGGCGAGACCGCGGGCTACAACGCCTTCGCCACCGTCACCGCACAAGCCTATGTCAGGGATGAAATCCCCGGCAACGGCACTTCCGGCATCTACCAATTGTCGCGCGGCAACCTGGTGGCCAACTCCGACAAAATACGCGTCGAAGCCCGCGACCGTTTCCAGTCGCAGATCATCGTCGCCACGCGAAGCCTGACGCGCTACTTGGATTACGACATCGACTACGACAAGGGCACGCTGACCTTCCGCGAGCCGGTTTCCGTGCGCGACGGCAATTTCAACCCGACCTACATCGTCGCCGAATACGAGTCGGCCGACCCTGCCGACAAGAAGGCAACCTTCGGCGGGCGCGGCAGTTTCAAGCCCACCAAGCAGATTGAAATCGGCGCGACAGGGGTGCATGAAGGCACGGTGGGCGCGACCGGCAACCTGAAAGGGGTGGACGCCACTTACCAGCCGGACGAAAAAACCAAGCTGCGCGCCGAGGCCGCTTCTACCAACCGCAACAACGCCGGCGTCAATTCGAGCGGCAGCGCGTGGCTGGGCGAGGTGCAACACCGCGGGGACAAGTGGGATGCCAAGGCTTACGTGCGCGAACAGGCTGGCGGATTCGGCATGGGCCAACAGGCCGGATCGGAAACCGGCACGCGCAAGATGGGCGTGGACGGTCGCGTGAAACTGAACGACACCATGCAACTGCAAGGCCAGGCCTACAAGCAGGAAACGCTGGGGACCGGCGCGCAGCACACCACGCTGGAAGGGCGTCTCGACCAGCGCATCGGCAATAACCTGAACACCTATTACGGCGCACGCTCGGCGCAGGACAAAAGCGCTGCGGGCAACACGCAAAGCAACCAGTTGATCGGCGGCGCGGCTTACACCATGCCGGACAGAAAGCTCGCGTTGCGCGGCGCGGCCGAAGTCAGCGGCGGCACCGCGGGCAGCGTGAACGCGCCGGATCGCCTGACCCTGGGCGCGGACTACAAAGTCACCGAACAAACCAAGGTATTTGCCGAACAGGAATTCGCGCGCGGCGAAAAACTTGCCGCCAACACCACGCGCGCCGGCATGCGCACCCAGCCCTGGAGCGGCGGTGAAGTGGCCGCGTCGATGGGCAACAGCATCAGCAACGACGCCGAACGTCTGTATACCAACCTCGGCGTGATCCAACGCTGGCAAATCAACGAACAATGGCAGGCCGACTTCAACCTCGACCGTAGCCACACCCTGCACAACACCGCCACGTCGCTGAACATCAACACCCCGCTGCCATCCGGCCAGGCGACCGGCGACTACACCGCCGCCGCGGTCGGCGCGGCTTACCACGACGCGCTGTGGAGCGGCAACGGGCGCGTCGAAATCCGCAATGCCAGTTCCGGCCAGCAAAAAAACCTGCAACTCGGCATGCAGCGCAACCTCGATGATGGGCGTACACTGGCAGCCGGTTTATCGTTGCGCAACGCCAACGGCGCGGGCACCACCACCAACGGCAGCGACCTGAATTTTTCTTACGCGCATCGCCCTGACGACAGCAAATGGGTGTGGTTCGACCGCGCCGACTACATCACCCAATTCAGCCAATCCGCCGGTTTATCGGCCAAGAGCGCCAAACTGGTCAATAACCTCAACGCCAACTACATGCCCGACCGCCGCACCCAGATCGCCCTGCAATACGGCGCGAAGTATGTGCTGGACACCATCGACGGCGCCGAATACAAGGGCTACACCGATCTGTTCGGCATGGAAATCCGCCGCGACCTGACGCCGGACTGGGACATCGGCGCGTTCGGCTCGATGATGCGCTCGCTGAATTCCGGCGTGCGCGACTACGGCCTGGGCGCATCGGTCGGCTATAAGGTCATGGACAATATGTGGCTGTCGGTGGGCTACAACGTGCGCGGCCTGAACGACCGCGACTTCACCGCCGCCGCTTACCGCGCGCGCGGCCTGTTCATCACCTTGCGGATGAAGGTGGATCAGGACACCTTCGGTTTGAACAAGCGCGGCAAAGCCATTCAAGCTGTAATGCCCGAGTAATGATGATAAAAACGATCAAAGCATATTTACAAAAGCGCCTGGCACATCCGTTGGCTGGCCGGATAGCGGCGCATATCCGGGAGCATTTTCTCAGCCCAACCTGCGCGTTGTTTTTCCTGCTGATGTTGTTCGGCGCCACGGCACAGGCGGCAAGAATCTGCGTTCCGTCCTCTTTTGACGGGAGCTGTAACTCTTCACAAGCCTCTATTGCGGCAGCCATCACGGCGGCGACCTCGGGTGTGGACAACATCTATGTTCAAGCCGGCACCTATGTCGAAAACATCGACTACAGCAACAAAAACATCACCATTTTGTCCGCTGGCGGCGCCGCTGCCACAATCATTCAGAAATCGGTCAATGCGCCTATCGTAAACTTCAATAACGCCGCGCTGACCAGTGCCGCCGTGCTGGATGGTTTTACTATTCAGAACGGGAACACCGGCTGTTTAGCTCGCGGCATCTATATCGGCAGCGGCGCCGCGCCCAGAATACAAAACTCGACCATCAAAGGGAATACGCCCGGTTGCAGCGCTATTGGTGCGGGCATTTATATTACCGCCAGCGGCGTCACGATCGACAATGTGATTATCGGGGTTTCCGGAACCCCTAACGCCACGAACGGGAATGGCGCCGGGATTCATATCACGGGTTCAGGCGGGAACGTATCCATCAGCAACAGCACCATCTCCTATAACACCGTTACCGGTAATTCAGGGGGTGGCATATACGCGACCGGTGCAACAGGATCACTCTCTATCAGCAACAGCACCATCTCCAATAACAGCAGCTCCAATGGCGGCGGGATTTACCTGACCTCCAAGAGCGCCACCACGACCATTACCAACACCACTATCAGCAATCACGCAATCACCGGAACCGGTGCCGGCATCTACAGCAATGGTTCACCTCTGAATATTAGTGGTTCCACCATCTCCGGCAATTCAAACGCAAACGCCGGACAAAACGGTGGCGGGCTCTTCCTGACAGGCGCCGCCGCAACTTCGACCATTACCAGCACCAGCTTTACCAGCAACAGCTCCCTTGCCGCAGGCGGTGGCGCCATCTATATTTCAGCCGATGCCGATCTGACCATTACCGGCGGCAGCCTCAACAGCAACGCAGCGGGAGGAACATCGGGCGGCGCCATCTTCGCCACGGGCGCCGGTACGACCGTGGGTGCCTCGAAGGTCAACATCAAAGGTAACGATGCCGCCCAATATGGCGGTGGCGTCTATATCACCGCCTCGGCAGCCGTCACCCTGACCAACTGTATCGTCTCTGGCAACACCACCGATGGCTACACCTACAGCGACGGCGGAGGCATCAACAACGGCGCCACCCTGACGTTGATGAACACCACCATCGCCGGCAACTATGCCAGACGCAACGGCGGCGGGCTCTCTGGTGGCGGCACCGTAACCAACAGCATCTTCTGGGGCAACACGGCAGGCACCAGCGGACCCCAAATCAACGGCGCCCCGACGGTAACCTATTCCGATATCTCTGGCGGTTTTGCCGGTACCGGCAACATCAGCACCGATCCGCTGTTCGTCAATCTGCAGCAGGCCGCGTTGAATACGCCGACCACGGCGGGCGATTTTCATCTTCAGAGCACGTCTCTGGCCAAGGATGTTGGCACGGCCACCGGCGCGCCCGCCGACGACATTGATGGCGACGCGCGGCCGCAAGGCTCCGGGATCGACATGGGGGCCGACGAAGTCCTCGGCGCTGCCACGAACGGCACGGCCGCAGGTGTCGCCACCGCCGTGGCAGCCAGCAACACCTCCATCAACGTCAGCATGCCGTACACCAACGACAGCAACGCCAACAACACCTACACCGTCGATTACAAACTCACGTCCGAACCCACCGTCTGGACCAACTGGGTCACTGCCGCCGCCCATACCGCGAGCCCTTACGCCACCACTATCACCGGGCTGACCGAGGGGGCTTCCTACGACGTGCGAGTCACCTACAACGATGCCGACGGTGTCACCGGCACCAACCCGCAAACCGTCACCCCCATCGTGCTGCCGATCTGGTCGACGGCTGCGGGAACAGCGGCAGCCGCCAATGCCGGCATCACCTCGATCAGCGTCAGCATGCCCTACACCAACGATGCCAACGGCAACAACACCTACACCGTCGATTACAAGCTGTCGTCGGAACCGACTGTCTGGACCAACTGGGTCACCGCCGCCGCACATACCGCCTCACCCTACGCCACCACCATCACCGGCTTGGCGCAGGGTTCATCCTACGACGTGCGCATGACCTATAACGACGCCAACAGCGTCACCGGCACCAACCCGCAGACCGTCACCGGCATCGTCACCGGCCCCGTTACCCGCGCGGTGCCGGGAACCTACGTCACCCTCCAGGCGGCTATTGATGCCTCGAACAACGGCGACATCGTGCAGGCGGCAAACGGCACCTACTCCGAAAACATCAACTTCAACAACAAGCTTGTCACCGTCATTTCGCAGAATGGCGCGGCGCTCACCAAGATACAGGGCACGGGCGCGAACAGCCCGGTTGTCACCTTCAGTAGCGGCGAAACCAGCAGCGCCGTGCTCGATGGCTTCACCATCGACAACCAGGCGGCGGCCGGCACGGGTTCGCGCGGCATCTCCATCACCGCCAGCTCCGCGCCGACGATCAAAAACATCATCCTCGAAGGCAACCAGATGTCGGCGGGGCAAAGCGGTTGCGGCATTTACATCAACGGCGGCACTGCCACCATCCAGACCAGCACCCTGGGCGGCAATGCCGCCAACAAAAACAGTTGCCAGTACGGCAGCGCGGTCTACGCCACCGCGCTGTCTGCCCCGCTGTCGATCAGCAACACGACGATTTCGGAAAATGCCAGCACCAGCGGCGCGCTCTATTTGACCGCGAACGGCGCGCAAACCACCACGCTGACCACCGTGACGTTCACCAACAACACCTCCACGAACAGCGGCGCCGCCGTCTACAACGACAACTCCATCCTGTCGGTCAGCGGCACGGCGTTCAACACCAACACCACCGCCGCCAACATGAATGGCGGCGCGATTGTCGTCAACGGTGCTTCCGCTTCTGCCACCATCGGCAGCACCACCTTTACCGGAAATTCCAGCGGCAGCTACGGCGGCGCCATCTACGTTGCAGGCTCCACCGCCGCCGCGCCGCTCACGGTCAGCGGCTCGACCTTCACCAACAATGGCACCGGCGCCACCAACCCGCTTTATGGCGGCGCCATCGCGCTGCTGAACACCACCAACGCCAGTTCAGTTTCAACTACCACTATCACCGGTGGCTATGCCACAAATCGCGGCGGCGGCATCTACGCCTCCGCCGCACCGATCACTCTGACCAGCGTCAACGTCAACACCAACAGCTCCAGCCTGGAAGGCGGCGGCATGTATCTGGTCGGCGTGGCAACCGTGGCCAGCATCACCGGCGGCAGCGTCAACGGCAACAGCGGCACCAACGGCGGCGGTATCTACGTCAGCGGCGCCACCCTGAACACCTACAGCGGCGCCACCATCAGCAGCAACACGGCTTCAAGCACCACAGGCGGCGGCATCTCCATCAACGGCGGCTCCACCGTCACGCTGACCAAAACCACCATCAGCGGCAACCGCGCCAACCAGCGCGGCGGCGGCATCGCTATGGCTTCCGGGGGCGGCACGGTCACGCTCACCAACAGCAACGTGACCGGCAACTCGGCGGACATGCAGGCTTACAGCAATGGCGGCGGCATCTACGATTTGGGCGGCACCGTCACCCTGATGAATACCACCGTGGCGGGCAACTATGCCACGCAAAGCGCCGCCGGTTTCGCCGCCGCAGGCGCCGATGACGTGGTCACCAACAGCATTTTCTGGGGCAACACCGCAGGCGCGACACCCGAAATCACCGGTACTCCGACGGTAACGTATTCCGATGTTTCAGGCGGCTTCGCAGGTACCGGCAATATCAACAACGATCCCTTGTTTGTCACGCTCGCGCAGGCCAGCAGCGGCAGCCCAACTACCGCAGGGAATTTTCATCTCCAGTCCACCTCGCCCGCCAGGAACGTCGGCACGGCCACCGGCGCACCCGCCGATGACATCGACGGCGAAGCAAGGCCTCAAGCCGGGGGATACGACATGGGGTCTGATGAATATCCGGGTAACTCGACCACGCTCGCCACGGGCACCGATCCGGGCAATGTTTCGTTGGCGCCGGGCGGCGCCGCCACGATGGCCGATGCCTTTACTTTGCAGACATCGAGCGGCACCGAGGTTGTCACCAATGTGACGGTAACGCTGGCTGCGGGCACTTCTGCTGGTTTGAGCCAGGTGGAAATTACCGATACGACTGGCGGAATTCTATACGGCATGGTCTCCAATCCGGCCAGCGATACGCCCGTGATTACGCTGAGCATAACCACGCTCACGGCCACAACCACGGCCACCACATACAAGATTCGCGTGACGCCCAAGAGCCACGCCAATATGCCCGCGCCGGCCGGTGCCAGCTATGCGGTAACGGCCTATGTCAGTAGCTGGACAGGAATAAATAATCATCTGGGTTCGGACACCGGCGGCACCACGGTGACTATAGACAACCTGTCGACCGCCAACGTCACCGCAGCCACCGCCACGGCGGGCAACGCCCAAGTGGTGCTGGCCTGGACCAATCCGGCGGATGCCGACCTGCACAGCATCGTGGTGCTGCGCCGCGCCACCTCGGCGGTGGCCGATGTGCCGG
>SCQD01000052.1 GCA_004299145.1 Methylococcaceae bacterium
CTGGTCTTTCGATTGATAACCTTATGCCTTTCATGACACGCTCCTTGAGAATAAGCCAACATGAAATTGTGTGCTACTTGCGCAAATTATAGTAGATTAGATTGTATGACTATAAGGCGGACCCGCAGCGGCGACACCCACGTGCCACCCAGGATAACCTGGTGGCGCGGCAGATAATAACGTTTGGACGCCAAGCGGATATCGGAGTCGGTGTACTGATAACTCGCCGTGGCCGACAAGCTCGCCGTGAGCGCTTTATTGGCGGCCAGCCGTACCTGATCCAGCCTGGCCGTATCGTTGAATTGCAGATTGTCATATTCGGCGCCGGCATTGCCGGTTTGCGAATTGATTTCATCGAGCAGGCTGCGCTGGCGCAGTTTGGTCAGATTGGCAAAATTTTCAGCCAGGCTGAGGTCATAGCCGCCGGTGTTTTTGGCGTGCTTATGATCGTAACTCAGCACGGTATAGAACGCAGGCGACCATTCCGATTCCAGCATCGCCGCCACGCGGTTCAGCGTGCCGCCGAAGCGCGTCAGGCTTTCATCAAGGGGAATGCCGGCGGTGGCGACCGGGGCCAGCGTGCCGGCGGAAGACGGCCTGACCCAATGCTGGTAAGCCAGACGCAAAGTATGGTCCGGGTCGAAATTCCAGGCCAGGCCGGCGCGGGGCGAAAATTTACTGACGGAAAACTGCTGATCGACCGGTTTGTTCGGCGTGGCGGCGTTGAGCAGATTGGTCAGGGAGCCGTCGACGGTTTTGTCGTATTCGGTATAGGTCGCGTCGAATTGCAGGTAAGAGCGCTCGGCAAAACTGAGCTTGCCGGATAAATAGCCCAACCAGGTTTCTTCACCCAGCCGGGCGCGATTATCGTAATAGGTCAGCAGCGGCTGACCAGCCTGGGTAAAGGTCGTGGTCAGAAAAGTGGACTCCGGGGCGTTGGCGTGCTCAATGCCGGTGTGCCATTCCAGGTAATCGTTCGCCTTGGCTTGCCAGGCCAGTTGGTAGGCGCGCGCCGTTTCGTGCTCCCCTAAAACGTTGTTTTGCGGAAATCCTTCATAACTGTTGGCAAACTCCTCCCCGCCATCGATGCGGTTTTCATCATACTTGACGCGCAACAGGGCGGTGGGGCTGAAAGCATAACTGCCGCCGGCGGTCATATCGCCGGACTGCAAATGGTAATTGAGCGCCGCAATGCGGGAATTGCGAAAATCGCTGCCGGCAAAATTGCGGCTGGCATAACCGAACAAGCGCAATTCGTGGGTAGGCTGCAAACCCAGCGCGGCGGTAAATGACGGGGTATCGGCATTGTATTCAAAAGCGGTGCCGTTGCGGCTGTCGCTCATCGCATTGTCGAACTCGGCAAAATACGCCACCGGCATGAGGGCATTGGCGTAGCCGTTGAACGTCACTTTGGGGATGTAATTGATGACTTGGCTGTCTTGCGACACCGTGAGGTTATACGACTGATAATCGCCTGGGCGGTGAATCAGGTTTTGAAAGCGGTTGCCGGCGCCGAACACGGTGGGATCGGCCAGGTAACCCTGGAACAGCTCGGAGTTTTTGACAAACTTGCCGGGGTATAAATCGGACAACAACAAATGGCTGCCGGCCCAATAAGGGTGATAGGCATTTTGCGCATAGTGCATCGCCCAATCCTTCATGCCCCAGAACGTCATGGCATAGCCGACGCCAGCCACGCCTTTCTGGTTGTTGGCCAGTTGATTCATGGATTTCAAATAAGGCATCAGCCGATGGGCGCGGCGGCTGGCGGCCACCGCCTGCTCCATGTCGAAATAATCGGT
>SCQD01000053.1 GCA_004299145.1 Methylococcaceae bacterium
AGGGCGCACTTGAGCAGCCTGTACACCAAAACCGCCACCACGCGCCAGTCCGAACTCATCCGTCTCGCCCTTGCCAGCCAGCCGCAAACGCGATTTTGATATGGAGTGCGCCGACAAGCATAGCGCAATGGCGCTATGGCTTTCAGGCAGCCTTAGTTGGTCCGCTTTGCGGCGGCTGTCGCAGCGCTGGTCTATGTTTGTCCAGCACACCGCTTCAACAGCCATAGCGTTGTCGCCACTGCGTTCTGCCAACGCACTCCATACATGCTGTCCAAGACCACCGCGCTTAGAGGATGTCACGCAAAATCAGCAAAACAGGCGATCTGCGCCAATCAACGGCAGCAAGCGTAGCAGCACGTCTTCAAGCACGCCAGGCGCTGCCTCCGACCCTTTTTTCAGATGACGTTGTTTCCAATCCAACGTCATGATCAGATTTGCGGTTACCACAGATGGCATATCTAAATTATCAACGGGCACTTCTGTGGGCGCTCCGCGAATACTGGTGCTGATCGGGCAACAAATCAACAAGCCTGTGGCCCGGTTATAAGCTTTGCCTGATAGTACCAAGGCAGGTCGATACTTGCCGATTTCCTTGCCTTTGGTGGGTTCGAAATCCAGCCACACGATATCGTTTCGGTCAGGAACGTAGCTTGTTCCCATGATTATTCGCACCACTCGGAAGACAAACCGACGGGCAATTCATCAGCGTGGGCTTTGGCGGGAGTCAATCCCTCAACCAGTGCCGCTTCCGTGAATGGGAAAACCCTTGGTCTGGGTACAGCCAATTTGGGTTTTACCAGCAACCCCTCCTCGACGACTTCGACCGTCACGACGGTCCCTCTATCCAAATGTGCCGACGTGCTCAGCGCGCGCGTAATCCGCAGTCCAAGGCTATTGCCCCACGGTTGAATCGTTGTTTCAAAAGGCATGATCGCCATGACAATTTCACCAGTATCTACAATGTAGTCACATCATACTGGATGGGAAATATTGAGCAAGAGGTGGGAGGGTGCATAACCCGCTGATTTCGCATCAAGTCATGGATAAACCCGTAAAGCGGATCCCGATGAGGAATCACGTGGGCTATTCTGCCCGGCTTTGCATCGCTTCGAGAGTCACAGCGGTGTCCAAGGCCGTCGCGCTCCATCGTTGCCTCGTCTTTTTTTACGCCATCTTGGTCATTTGACCAATGTGCAATCGCATGACCGCTGCTACCGTATCCACTCATAGACCGGCGCGCAGGCATGGGCGTAAATCAAAACGAGATAAATCGGATGAAACCGCCCAATAATCCCGCTTCCTTCGCCGGCGCCAGCCAAGCTGGACAGCACAGCTGCCCTTACATACCTGACCAGTGCCCACGCATTTCGCCTGTTTTCAGAAGGTTATAAGGAACTTGCCGCGGCGCTGTTCGGCGGTGCCGGGGCAAATCACCTGCAAATACTGCTGGATAACCTGGACGAGCCGTCGCCTTGCTATATTTGTATCGAAATCCCCTTGGGTGAAACCATTACTTATGCGGATGTTTCCGTTGTATACCATAGGCATACCCCGCTGCGTTATCGATGGGATACCCATAAGGCATCACTGTCGGCCTATGATGCTGTTTCCGCTTGCCCATTCGATTTTTTAAAGCCATTCCTCGCGAAATGGCAGGCGAAAACCGATATTTATGCAGCTATCGACGACACCCTGTGGCTGGAATTCGACGTGGGCGCCAAGTGTGGTAATAACGTCGTGCCAAATCTGTTTTTTTCCATCGGTACGGCAAATATCCTACGTGACCCAAACGCTATTTGCCGGGTGTTGGCTGACTTTAATGTGGAGTTTTCGGCACCGCATCAGGCTAAATTATCAGCCCTGCTTAACCAAACCATTCAACCCCACGCCGTGCAGTTTGGCGTCATGTTTGGCAGGGCAGGCTCGCCGATCCGCGCCTGTTTTTTTTACGAGACCGGAAAACACCCTATTTCCACGTCTGCCTGGTTTAAGGACAGTGTGGCGGTGCTGGGTTATCCGGCCGATCCTTTCCAGCGTTGGTGCGACGATTTAGGCGCGCTGCCCTGGCTGTCTCATCTCAGCGCCATCGACGTGGATTTGACCTCATCCAGCAATGATCGTCTGGGGTTCGAGTTCGGGTTTTTGACGAATAAAGCGGACCACCGGGGACAGAAAGCGGATGCCAAGTTATGGATGTTTTTGGCTTGGCTGCAGTCCATGGGGCTTTTAGCCGCCCCCAAACAGCGCATGCTGGAACACTGGATAGGCGCCACACGCCTGGTTGCGGCTACATCAGGCATTACGCCGTCAAAACCCCATAACCTAGTCAGAACAATAAACCATTTTAAACTCGATGTTTACACGCCGTACTCGGTGACGGCAAAAGCGTATTTAAATTTTGATGTCATAAAAAAACTATAACGATGTACGACGATGAGCATAACCACGGTAGCAGATTCTGTCACTATTACAGAAAAAGTGACCGCAGCGACAACCTGCAACCTTACTGCTAATGACGCAGTAGATGGCACTTATTATATTACAGGTGCAATAAGCAACTCATTTGATTATAGCGGCGATGGCTTTTCCATGGCTGAAGGGGAGTCTGTTACGTTTGGCTTGACATATACAGCGGTAGGCGGATACACATATACATATACTTATCAATCGCCTTACCAGGTTTGGATTTCGCCAACCTACAACACCTGGGGACAACAAACGGGTGGTGGGTATTATCAAACGTATTACGAAACTAAAACGGCGACTGCCAGCGCCAGCGCCAGTGCAGCCGGCACTTGGTCGGTCACACTAACCGGCGTCAATGATGCCCCTTATCTGGCCGGAACCGTGACGTCGAAATCGGTTGCGCAAGACGCCGCGTTGAGCGGATTTGGTGTGGCGAGCTGGTTTGCCGATTATGACCACAACGACGTTTTGACCTATAGCGCGACTCTGGATAATGGCGCGGTGTTGCCTGCCTGGTTGCAACTCAACGGTAGCACGGGAACCTTCAGCGGCACACCGGCGAACAGCGACGTCGGCGCGTTGCAAGTCAAAGTGACCGCTACCGATAAACTAGGCGCTACCGTTTCGGCCGGCTTTGCGCTGACTGTCACCAATATCAATGACGTTAACGGATACGGCGGCGCAGGGCACTGGCAACGAGCTGGACAATACGATAGACGGCAGCCAGGTCAGCAATAGTTTGATGGGGGTTGCCGGCTACGACATGTTATATGGCAATGGCGGCAACGACACGCTGGACGGCGGGGAGCATGACGATACTATCGATGGCGGCACGGGCGTCGACACGGTGATTTACCAGAATGAAAGGATTTACTACAAAGTCGACTACGATGCGGACAGCCTCAGCTGGATAGTTACGGATGCCGTCGGTGACCAGGGCGATGGCGTTGATGAGGGTGTGGATTATCTGACCAACGTCGAGTATCTGTCATTCTCCGACCAAACCATAGAGGCGCCCAGGACCACGGCGCCTATTCACAGGACGGACAGTGCAACTGCGGACAACGTAATCCAATTGAGCGGCGTAGCGCCGGCGGATTGCAGCGATTCCGTATTTGGTTAATTGCAAGATTACCCGCGCGTTGCCGGCAAGGGCGGCGCGCGTTGATTGAATAAAAACCGGAGTATAGTCATGAAGATACAAACAGGCATATTTTTCGTTGCGCTATTGGTTTTGCCAATGGTTTCGCAAGCTCAAGGTCAATGCGTGAAAAATGAAAAAGGGTATTTGAATATATCAGGGGAATATCTTTGCACAATATACTGCCCCGCCGAGGGGTTGGGGGGAAGGGCTTATGTTGTTCAAGAAGGAGGCGTTGTGAAATTTATTAACGGACACGGTGATGTGGCAATTGGCTCTATGTTGCCCGCATCGAAAAATATTGATATTTCGGATTGGGGGTTAAGTGCTAAAGTAGTAAATAACTGCCAGGAGCTGGTGTTTAGTAATACGACAGTGTGGCTGCGTAAATAAAGCCTCCTGTGCTGGATGGATTCGTGTTATCGAAACGATGGTTCACTAATATTTAGGAGGCACTTGCCATGGGCGCTCGCTATACCGGTACTTCAGGTAATGACACCCTTCCTTCGCCAGACCAGCCAGCCGGGGCGGATACCCTGGCCGGCGGCAAGGGCAACGATACTTATCTCATCAGCCTCGGCGATGTGGTCATTGAGAATCCCGGTGAAGGTATCGATCAGGTGCTGGCGGCGATCAACTACACCCTGCCCGCCAACGTCGAAATCCTGCGTCTGGGCGGTGCGGCGAATCTGAATGGCACGGGCAACGGCGCCGCCAACCTGATCGTCGGCAACGCCAAAGCCAACGTATTGGACGGCAAAGGGGGGGCTGATACCCTGCTGGGCGGTGACGGCAGCGATGTGCTCAAAGTTCCCGGCCTGGATTTTGTGCGGATTGACGGCGGCAAAGGCGTGGATACGCTGGAGCTGACCGGCAAGGGGCTCAGCCTCGATCTTGCCGACTACGCCGGCAAGCTGCAAAACCTCGAAATCATCCGCCTCGGCGCCAATACCCTGACGCTCGCCCCCTAGACCGTGGCGGCCTTGTCCAATACCAGCAACGCCTTGCGCGTCACCGGCTCGGCAAGCAGCACCCTGGAGCTGGGCAGCGGCTGGACGATGGGCGGCGACACCGTCATCGGCGGCGTGAGCTATCACACTTATTCCCAAGATTCGGTTAGCCTGCAAATCGCCGGCAACATCGGCACGGTCAAGCTAGCGTCCTCGGGTGCGTTTGAAAGTCCCGGCCTGGAAGCGCTGATGGCGCAAAGCATCCAGCTCGATCCCAACAACGCCTCTTTTGGCGACGATGGCTTCAACGGCAATTTGCTGGCTACCGGCTATAAGTCTCCCAGCAGCTACAACTACACCAATAATCTGCTGTTTTCCACCAAAGCGACCGGCACGGCTTTCCGCTGGGGCAACACCACCGGCGCCACCACCATCAGCTATCAGATTGAAACCGGCGCGCCCAAATTCGGCGCCCCTTACAATGGCCTGGACGCGCTCAAGTCCAGCTTTGTACCTTTTAACAGTGAGCAGCAAGCCGCCGCTAAAGCCGTGGTGGCGGCCTGGGAAAATGTCCTCGGCGTGGATTTCATCGCTAATACCGTGGCCGGTAAAACGGGCGATTTGCGCTGGTTCGGCTCCAAAAGCATTGCGCAAGTGCCCACGGCCCATGCTTTTTCGCCCGACGGGGCCGCTTTGGCCGCCGGGGCGGGCGATGTCTGGGTTGGTCCCAAGCCGGAACTGCTCAAAGGCATCACGCCCGGCAGCTACGGTTACCTCACTTTTCTGCACGAACTGGGGCACGCCCTGGGCCTGATCCACCCGCACGATTCCGCCTACACCCCGGAGCCCGGCACCGACACGCTCAAATACACCGTCATGAGTTACCGCGACTTTGCCGGAGATGATCTGGGCGGGTACAACAGCGGCTACTATCCCACCACGCCGATGCTCAACGACATCGCCGCCCTGCAATACCTGTACGGCAGCAACGGCACGTTTCACGCGGACAACGACACCTACTACTGGGCGCCGGAAAAATCCGTTTACGAAACTATTTGGGATACCGGTGGTATCGATACGATCGACGCCGGCAACCAACTGATGGGCGTCGTGATCAACCTCAACGAAGCCCAATGGTCACAGATCGGCAAACCCTTCAACAACGGTCAGGAATCGGTACGCGATTGTCTGACCATCGCGCGCGGCGTTATCCTCGAAAACGCCAAAGGTTCCGCCCAGGATGACACCTTGATCGGCAACGCCGCCGCCAACACCCTCACCGGCAATCTCGGCGATGACAACCTGCAAGGCGGCGCCGGGCAAGATACCGCTGTGTACAGCGGCAACTTCAATCAATACCGCATTACGCTGGTAAACCCAGCCACCCTGGAACTCACCGTCCAGGACAACAACCCCGGCAATGGCGATGACGGCACCGACACCCTCACCGGCCTGGAACAACTGAAATTCGCCGATAAAACCATCGCCGTCAGCTCGCTGATTCCCCGCCTCAGCGTGGGCAGCCTCACGGTCAAGGAAGGCCAAAGCGGCCAGAGCATCGCCAACATCCCCGTGACGCTGTCGGCCGCTTCCAGCCAGACGGTGACCGTTAAATTCACCACCCAGGACGACAGCGCCACCGCCGGATCGGACTACGTCGCGCAACAAGGCACGCTGACGTTTGCGCCGGGCGATATGCAAAAAAACATCCAGGTACTGGTCAACGGCGACCGGGTGCTGGAGGGCGATGAAACGGTAAAAATCACCCTCAGCAACCCGCAATTTGCCCAACTCGGCAACGCCAGCGGCGTGTTGACGCTGCAAAACGATGAAATCCCCACCCTGACCCTGTCGCCCACCGTCAGCGTCGATGAAAACAACGCCGATGGCAAAGCCGTCATCGACGTACAGCTGTCCATCGCCTCCGCCACCCCCGTGACCGTGGCCTACACCACGGTGGACGGCACGGCCAAGGCGGGCAGCGACTACACGACGGCCAGCGGCACGCTCACCATCCCCGCTGGAGCGACCAGCGCCACCCTCAGCGTGCCGTTGATGAACGACAGCGGGGTGGAAACCGATGAAACTTTCGGCCTGCAACTCGGCAGCACATCGGACAACGCCCAGCTCGGCACGCCCGCCACGGCCACCGTGACCATTCATAGCGAGGATGCTTATGCGTTTACGGTGGGCGGTAACCTGAGTTTTGCGGAAGGCAATGAGGACAACAATGCCGTGGTTACAGTCAAGCTTTCGCAAGCAGCCGCAGATTATCTGTCGGTGAATTACGAAACCAAGGCGATCAATGCCACGGCGGGTATCGATTACAAAGAAAGCAGCGGCACCCTGTCGTTCGCTCCGGGAGAAACCGAGCAAACCGTCTTGATTCCGCTGTTGGGTGATACGCAGATCGAAGCAAACGAGGCGTTTCAGTTCGTTCTAAGCGGCCCGGCTTCGCTCAATACCACCCTGAATGTCGGCCTGGGTATACCCTCCAGCGCGGTTGTAACCATTCAGAACGACGATTATCCCACGCTGAGCTTCAAAGACATCAGCGGTACGGAAGGCAATAGTGGTTCTGTTAACGCGGTGTTTACCCTGGCCTTGGATCAGGCGGCAACAACCCCGCTTACCGTCGACTATGCCACCCAGGACGGCACCGCCACGGCGGGCGGCGATTACACCACCACCAAGGGTACCGTGACTTTTGCCGCTGGACAGATCAAGCAAACCGTCAGTATCCCCATTCTGGCTGACACCACGGCAGAAGCCAATGAAACTTTTAGCCTGCTATTGAGCAATCCCGGCAAAGGGTTGAATCTGACGCAAACCAGCGCCACGGCGACCATCGTGGACGATGACATCGCACAATCGCTGACCATTGCCGGCGACAAAACCACGCTGAAAGCCAGCGAAACCGCAACGCTCACCTTCACCTTCCTGAGCGCACCCAAAGACTTCACCGCTACAGATGTCAGCGTTACCGGCGGCAAGTTGGGTGCGCTGACAGCGGACGCCGCCGGAAAAATCTATACCGCCGGCTTCACGCCAAACATCGACAACACTTGGACCGGTTCCGTCAGCGTGGCGGGTGAAGCCTACACCGATGCGTTTGGCAACAAAGGCGTTTCCAGCAATACGCTGACCCTGACCGGCGATACCCAAGTTCCCACGCTTTTCAGCAGCAGCCCGGCGGATAACGCCGCAGCGGTGGCGGCGGATTCCAGCATCGTGCTGGCTTTCAGTGAGTCTGTGCAGGCTGGCGCGGGCAATATCGTCATCAGCAACGGTAACGGCGATACCCGCACGATTTCCATCAGCGACGCCACCCAGGTAAACGTCAGCGGCAGCACCGTTACCATCAACCCGAACACCAATCTGGCGAGTGGTACTTACAGCGTACAAATGGCATCCGGCGTCATCAAAGACACAGCGGGCAATGCCTATGCCGGCATCAGCGACGCCACCACCCTCAATTTTGCGGTGCTTGCATCATTACCAACGGTATCCATCGCCAACACCACGGTCACCGAAGGCAATAGCGGCAGCAGCAACGCCACGCTGACGGTCAGCTTATCGGCAGCAGCCACCCAGTCGGTGACGGTCAATTACGCCACCGCCGACGGCACGGCAACGGCGGGCAGTGATTATGTGCCTATCAGCAACACGCTGACTTTTGCGCCCGGCGAAACCAGCAAAACCCTCAGCGTGCCGGTGATCGGCGACACGGCGGTGGAATCCGACGAAACGCTGCAAGTGAACTTGTCCTCGCCCAGCAATGCCACGCTCAACGGTAGCGCTTCCAGCGCCATAGTGACGATCAGCAACGACGATGTGGCCGTTATTCCGGTGCTTTCCATTGCCGATGCCACGGTCCTCGAAGGCGGCAGCGGCAGCAGCAATGCCACGCTGACGGTCAGCTTGTCAGCGGCGGCCACCCAGTCGGTGACCGTCAGCTACGCCACCGCCGATAGCACGGCAACAGCGGGCAGTGATTACGTGACTACCAGCAACACGCTGACTTTTGCACCCGGCGAAACCAGTAAAACCCTCAGCGTGCCGATCCTAGGGGATATTCTTGTGGAATCCGACGAAACGTTCAGAGTGAACTTATCCGCGCCCAGCAACGCCACGCTTGACAATGCCGCAGCCAGCGCCACCGTGACGATAGGCAACGACGATGTTGCGGCGGATACCACTCCTCCCACCCTGGTCAGCAGCAGCCCGGCGGACAACGCCACAGCAGTTGCTGTAGGTTCCAACATCGTTCTGACTTTCAGCGAAGCGGTGCAGGCGGGGGCCGGCAGCATCTACATCAGCAACACCAACAGCAACGGAACCGACTTCCGCGCCATCCCTATAACCGATGGCCAGGTCAGCATCAGCGGCAACACCGTCACTATCAATCCGGGTGCCGATCTGGTGGCAAGCAGCGCCTACAACGTGATAGTGGATTCCGCCGCTATTAATTCTACTTTGTCAGATTTCGCCACTACCCAAAAACATAGCGGCGTTGTATAATAAGTCTTTGATTTATATATGAATTATCACGATGTCGTCGTGAAAATCCTACACTCAGCCTCAT
>SCQD01000054.1 GCA_004299145.1 Methylococcaceae bacterium
GGGCAACTCGGCGCTGTCGTCCTCCATCGACGAAGAAGTGGAAAAAATGCTGTGGTCGTTGCGCTGGGGCGGTGATACGGTGATGGACCTGTCCACCGGCAAGAACATCCACGAAACGCGCGAATGGATTATCCGCAACAGCCCCGCCCCGGTCGGCACCGTGCCCATCTACCAGGCGCTGGAAAAAGTCGACGGCAGGGCTGAAGAGCTGACTTGGGAATTGTTCCGTGACACTCTCATCGAACAGGCCGAACAGGGCGTGGATTATTTCACCATCCACGCCGGCATCCGTCTGGCTTTCGTGCCGCTGACCGCCAAGCGTTTGACCGGCATCGTGTCGCGCGGCGGTTCCATCATGGCCAAGTGGTGTCTGGCGCACCACCGGGAAAGCTTCCTCTATACGCACTTTGCGGAAATCTGCGAAATCATGAAAGCGTATGACGTGAGTTTTTCGCTGGGCGATGGCCTGCGCCCCGGCTCCATACACGATGCCAACGATGAAGCCCAGTTTGCCGAGCTGAAAACCCTGGGCGAGTTGACCCAGATTGCCTGGCAGCACGACGTGCAGGTGATGATCGAAGGGCCGGGCCACGTGCCCATGCACATGATCAAAGAAAACATGGACATGCAGTTGAAGCACTGTCACGAAGCGCCTTTTTACACGCTGGGGCCGCTGACCACCGACATCGCGCCGGGTTACGACCACATCACCAGCGCCATCGGCGCCGCCATGATCGGCTGGTACGGCACCGCCATGCTGTGTTACGTGACGCCCAAGGAACACTTGGGCCTGCCGGACAAGGAAGACGTCCGGGAAGGCATCGTCGCCTATAAAATCGCCGCTCACGCGGCGGACTTGGCGAAAGGCCATCCCGGTGCCCAGGCGCGCGACAATGCCTTGTCGAAAGCCCGCTTCGAGTTCCGCTGGCAGGACCAGTTCAACCTCAGCCTGGACCCGGAAAAAGCGTTATCTTTCCACGACGAAACCCTGCCCAAGGACTCCGCCAAAGTGGCGCATTTTTGCTCGATGTGCGGACCGCACTTTTGCGCCATGAAAATCACCCAGGACGTGCGTGATTATGCCGCCGCCCAGGGTCTGTCGGAGCAAGCCGCGCTGGCGCTGGGCATGGAGGCCAAGTCCGAGGAGTTTGTGCAGCAGGGGGCGCAGGTTTATCGCAAGGTGTAAGGTCATGCCTGAACAGCAACTGAGTGTCGATGTTTTGCGCAAAGCGCTGGCGTCCCTAAAGAAAGCGGTCGCCAAACACAAGGACGAGTACGTGCGTGATGCGGCGATTCGGCGTTTTGAATACGCTTATGAACTGACGTACCAGCGCCTCAAGTACTGTTTGGTGCAAGACGAGGGTATTGCGCAGGTGAGGCGCTTGAGCCGCAAGGATTTGATCCGCCTGGCGGCGGAGAAAGGCCTGATCGAGAATGCCGCGGCATGGTTCGACTATCATGCGGCGCGCAACGAAGCCTATGAGCACAACGATGAAACCGCAGAGCGTATCTATTTGATTGCTGCCCGATTTTTACCCGATGCAAACCTGCTGCTGGCCGAATTGGAGCGGCGCAATGCCAAGCCCGGCTAGGTTTTTTGCCCAGGGCGGCGTATTCGCTTGAGCCTGTTGCCGTTTGGCGGCGGTGCTGTCGCGCCACATAAAAAAAACCAGCCGATTCCATCCGGCTGGGTTAACAATCACTCTACTGGTTGGCTGAACTGTACCCATCCATGGGAACTTCCTGTCTTAAGCTTCCGCGACTGCCTTATCCCGTGATTTGGCGACGGGGTTATTCTGGCCTTATTTTTGTCCCGTGTATGCAAGCCTAAGCTGAAAATCATGTAGTCCTAAGCCTACAAAAAAAACTGTTGACTAAAATTTGTTGAGCGGATAAGTTGGGATGTTGAGCCTGACACTAGGCGCCAACAAGTTGAATGGCGCAGTTGCGCATAACGCCGGACATCACACCACACGGTCGCCGACCCTTCAGCCGCTATGGGACGAATTGCAGAAGTTGCACGAAACACCCTGGAAACCCGCATTCGGGTTCGCCTCGATTTGGACGGTGCAGGGCGTAGCCGTTTTGCCGTCGGCGTGCCTTTCCTGGAACACATGCTGGATCAGATCGCCCGCCACGGCCTGATGGATTTGGAAGTAGACGCCGAAGGCGATTTGCATATCGATGCTCACCATACGGTGGAAGACGTAGGCATCACGCTGGGTCAGGCGTTCGATCAGGCGCTGGGGGAGCGCAAGGGCATCCAGCGCTATGGACATGCTTATGTGCCGCTGGACGAAGCCCTGTCGCGCGTGGTCATCGATTTTTCCGGCCGGCCGGGTTTGAGCTATGGCGTGGTGTTTCCCCGAGAGCACATCGGCCAGTTCGAAACCGAATTGTTCCGGGAATTTTTCCAGGGTTTTGCCAATCACGCCCGCGCCACCCTGCACATAGACAACCTCAAGGGCGTCAACGCCCACCACATTGCCGAAACCGTGTTCAAGGCCTTTGGCCGCGCGCTACGCAGCGCCGTGCAGGTCGATGAGCGCGCCGCCGGCGCCATGCCGTCCACCAAAGGCTGCCTGTAATCTTCTTTCCACCATGACTACCGTCGCCGTTGTCGATTATGGAATGGGCAATCTCCATTCCATTGCCAAGGCCTTGGCAAAAGTTGCGCCCGGGGCCGATATCCGCATTACCCATGAAAAATCTCTGATCGCAGCGGCGGACCGGGTGGTATTTCCCGGCGTCGGCGCCATGCGCGATTGCATGCGGGCACTGCACGAACTGGATTTACACGAGCCGCTGCGCCGTGCCGCCGCTGAAAAGCCGTTTTTGGGCATTTGCCTGGGGATGCAGGCGTTGCTGGAATCCAGCGAAGAAAACGGCGGCACCTTGGGCCTGGGCTTGTTGCCGGGCAGGGTAGTGCGTTTTGCCGAAAACCTGCATGACGCGCACGGCGAACCCTTGAAAATTCCGCACATGGGCTGGAATCAGGTGCATCAGCTGGCCGCGCATCCCTTGTGGCAAGGCATTGCCCAGGACAGCCGCTTTTATTTTGTGCACAGCTACTATGCACAACCGGCGGAAGCCGCGCTGGTGAACGCGACGTCGGATTATCCGGCCCCGTTTGCCTGTGTTCTGGCGCGCGACAACGTGTTTGCCGTGCAGTTCCACCCGGAGAAAAGCCAGCAGGTCGGGTTGCGGTTATTGGAGAATTTTCTTGGGTGGAACGGCGCCTGTTGATACCATGGCCGCCGGTTTCCCTCACCCCGCCCTACCCAGGACCTGCCGGGGGCACAAAGCCCCCTCTCCCCTCGGGAGAGGGCCGGGGTGAGGGCATTAAACACGCGCCCCCGGCAGGTTCCTGGGTTCCATTCGGCGCGGGCACGGCGCTGGAGTCTCTCCCGGAGGGAGAGGGAGATCAAGGTATTCGCTCCGCGACTTTCACGATAACGTAAGCGAGGTATGAGGTTTGTATGTTGCTGATTCCGGCGATTGACTTGAAGGATGGTAAATGTGTCCGTTTGCGTCAGGGACGCATGGAAGACGATACCGTGTTCTCTGACGATCCGGTGGCCGTGGCGGGCCGCTGGGTGGCAGCGGGCGCCAGACGCCTGCATCTGGTGGACCTGGACGGGGCCGTGGCCGGGCAGCCGCGCAACGCCGACGTCATTCACGCCATCGCCGAAAGCTATCCGGACGTGAGAATCCAGGTGGGCGGCGGCATACGCGACGAAGACACCATCCAGGCGTACATCAACGCCGGCGTGGATTTCGTCATCATCGGCACCAAGGCGGTGACCGCCCCGCATTTTGTACGGGAAATCGGCGTGGAATTTCCTGGTCACATCATCGTCGGCCTGGATGCCAAAGACGGCAAAATCGCCATCGACGGCTGGTCCAAGCTGTCCCAGCACGATGCCATCGATTTGGCGCAAAAGTTCGAAGACGACGGCGTCGAGGCCATCATCTATACCGACATCAGCCGCGACGGCATGATGCAGGGGGTCAACGTGGAGGCCACGGCGCGTCTGGCGCGGGCCATCAACATTCCGGTCATCGCTTCCGGCGGCATCACCAATCTGAACGACATCCGCGCCTTGGGCGCCGTGGTCGGCGACGGCGTGGTGGGCGCCATCACCGGCCGCGCCATTTACGAAGGCACGCTGGATTTCGCCGAAGCGTCCAAACTGGCCGAGACCTATTCGATAGGCCAGAGCGATGCCATTGTTCGGCGGTTGTAAGGATATGGCTGCAACCCAATTCCCTGCATCGAGCCAACCTTGTAGGGTACGCGGTGCGTACCTTCAAAGGCGTCGAATGGTACGCACAGCCTACCCTACATCGATAAGCGTGCGGCGGCTAGAACCATGAGCTTGGCCAAGCGCATCATCCCCTGCCTGGACGTGGACAACGGCCGGGTGGTCAAAGGCGTCAAGTTCGTCGATATACGCGATGCCGGTGACCCGGTGGAAATCGCCCGGCGCTACGATGCCGAAGGCGCCGACGAACTGACTTTTCTCGACATCACCGCCAGCTCCGATGATCGCGCCACCATGGTGCACGTGGTCGAGCAGGTGGCCGGCCAGGTTTTCATTCCTCTCACCGTAGGCGGCGGCATCCGCACCCTGGAAGACATCCGCCGCATGCTCAACGCCGGCGCCGACAAAGTGGGCATCAACACCGCCGCCGTATTCAACCCGGAGTTTGTGCGCGCAGCGGCGCAAAAATTCGGCTCCCAGTGCATCGTCGTCGCCATCGACGCCAAAAAAACCAGCCAGCCGGGCGAAGCCGACCGTTGGGAAATATTTACCCACGGCGGACGCAAACCCACCGGCCTGGATGCCGTGGCCTGGGCGCAGCGCATGGTGGAGTACGGCGCAGGCGAAATTCTGCTGACCAGCATGGACCGCGACGGTACCAAGTCGGGGTTTGACCTGCCGCTGACGCGGGCGGTGTCGGACGCCGTGTCCGTGCCGGTCATCGCCTCGGGCGGCGTCGGCAATCTGGACCACCTGGTCGAAGGCATACTGCAAGGCAAAGCCGATGCGGTGCTGGCGGCGAGTATTTTCCATTTCGCCGAATACACGGTGCGCCAGGCCAAAGAACGCATGGCGGCGCGCGGCATCGAAGTGAGGTTGCCATGAGCGGCGACTGGCTGGACGAAGTGCACTGGGACGGCAACGGCCTGGTGACCGCCGTCGCGCAAGAGGTCGGCAGCGGCCAGGTGCTGATGGTGGCCTGGATGAACCGCGAAGCGCTGCGCTTGACATTGCAGGAAGGCCAGGCGGTGTACTGGTCCCGCTCGCGGCAACGGCTGTGGCGCAAGGGCGAAGAATCCGGCCACCGGCAAAAGGTCCACGACATTCGCCTGGATTGCGACGCCGACGTCATCCTGCTGCAAGTGGAGCAAATCGGCGGCATCGCCTGCCACACCGGCCGCCACCACTGTTTTTATCGCCAATTGCGAGACGGCGACTGGCAAACGGTGGAGCCGGTATTAAAAGACCCCAAGGCAATCTACACCCCATGAACGACGACGTATTACAGCAACTGGCGGCGGTGCTGGAGCAACGCAAAAGCCAGGAGCCGGGCCAATCCTACGTGGCATCCCTGTACCACAAAGGCCTGGACACCATCCTGAAAAAAATCGGCGAAGAAGCGACCGAGCTGGTGATAGCCGGCAAAGCCCAGGACCCATCGCAAATCGTCTACGAAGCGGCGGACCTGTGGTTTCACACCCTGGTGCTGCTGGCCCAGCAGGGGCTGGGGCCGGAACACGTGCTGGCCGAGTTGCAGCGCCGTTTCGGCTTGTCCGGGTTGGAAGAAAAGGCCCGCCGGCAAGATTAGGCGGGGTACGCTGTGCGTACCTTTCCGCAGCGAAAAGGCATAAGCATGTGGTTTAAGCGCGATAAAGTCGACGTCAAAGACATGGTAGCCGGGGTATCCAACCTGGTTTCCCTGCCCCAGGCTTATTTCCGCATCAACGAAATGCTCAACGATCACCGCTCCTCCGCCGGCCAAATCGGTGAAGTGATCAGCCGCGATCCCGCGCTGACCGCCCGCTTGCTGCGTTTCGTCAACAGCCCGGTTTATGGCATGCGCAAGCCGGTGGACTCGGTTTCACGCGCCATCACGATACTCGGCACGCACGAACTGCGCGTGCTGGCGCTGGCCTCCTCGGTGGGCGGCGCGTTTCGCCAGCCGCCGGCCGATTTGGTGGACATGAGCGCTTATTGGCACCACAGCGTGTTTACCGCCATCGTCGCCAAATTGCTGGGCGTACGTTGCCAGCTCAAATCGGTGGAGCGCCTGTTTGTCGCCGGATTGCTGCACGACGTGGGGCAGCTGGTGCTGGCCCACGTCGTGCCGGACCTGCTGCGCAAAGTCATCGCCAAGTTGCCGCAATATCCCCATCATCGCTGCCAGATGGAACAAAAACTCATCGGTTATGACCACGCCGAAGTGGGGGCGGAACTGATGCGCCAGTGGCAGTTGCCGGAAAGCCTGTGGATGCCGGTGCGCTATCACCACTACCCCGAACAGGCGCCGGAGTTTTTGGTGGAATCCTATTTAATCTACATGGCCAACGCCATCGCCGACGGCATAGAGCCCAGCCGCCGCAGTGACGTTGCGTTGAGCATCTCGCCCATCTCCGCCAGAGCCTGGGAACTGACCGGCCTGACGGAAGACGTCATCGCGCCGACGGTGCAGGACGCCAATCTGGAGTTGTTCGAAATGCTGGACGTCATCGCGCCCAGCGGCAATTTGATGCTGTAATTTCATCGCTAAACAACCAGCCCGGCGCGTATTACACTGTGCTCCCGCCCCCACTCGCCGGAGACATGCGCCATGTCGATCAAATACCGCCTGCTGTCGATGATACTGATCCCCACCTTGTGGGGCATACTGCTGACCGCGTGGTTTGCGCACAGCCGCTATGCGGTTTACGAAGAAACGCGCACTATCGTGGAACTGACCCGCCTGGCCACGGTAGCCAGCGAACTGATCCATGAGTTGCAAAAGGAACGCGGACGAAGTTCCGGATTTTTCAACAGCCAGGGCGGCAAGTTCGGCAGCGAGATGCGCGAACAACGCCGAGTTACCGACGTTAAATTGACCGCCTACCGCGCCTTGTTGGACAGCGGCAAACAGCACGGCACGCTCAACGCCAGCCGCAAAAAAATTGCCGAAAATCTTTCCCGCCTGGCGGATAACCGGACGGCCATCGACCAGCTGCAAGGCAGCGCCGACAGCGCCATCGGTTATTACACGCAAACCATCGCTGCCCTGATCGAAAGCATCCATCGCATCGGTGAGTTGGTCACGGACAATAAAACCATCTTTCAGGCGCTGGGCAACTATACCAATCTGATCGAACTCAAAGAGCGCACCGGCATTATTCGCGCGGTTTATGCCGGCGTGTTTGGCCGCAACAGTTTCAGCGAATACTTATACCGGCGCGCGCTGGAGCTGGAAGCCGAGTCGCGCATTTTCGACCAGTTGTTCCGCGCCAACGCTTTGCCCGATTACTTGGCTTTTTACGACAAAACGCTGGATGACGATGCCGTGCGTGAAGTGGACGGCATCAAGCGCGCCGCCCTGGAGAACCATGCGGCACAGGCGTTCAATGTTGCACCGGAAAGATGGTTCGGTTTGATTACGGCAAAAATCGATCTGCAAAAGAAAGTAGAAAACCACATCGCCGAAGACATACTCCAGCAGGCTGCCGACGCCATGGCGACCGAACAGCAAAACCTGATGTGGCTGGCTGGATTGTTTTTACTGTTTACCGGCTTGTCGATCTGGATAAATATTCATATTTATCACGGCATCGTCGCCCCGCTGCGCACGGCATCCTGGATGCTGGGCAGGCTGGCCAGGGGGGATTTCAATTTCTGAACGGTTACAATGCGCCATCGCAAACTACTCTGGAACTTGCCATGACAATCCGCCTGGGCGTGGTGATGGACCCCATCGACCGCATCAACATCAAAAAGGACACTACCTTCGCCATGCTGCTGGAAGCCCAGGCACGCGGCTGGGACATCCATTACATGGAACTCAACGACCTCTACCTGCGCGACGGCTGCGCTTATGCCCGTATGCGGCGCTTGCAGGTGGAACGCAACCCGCAGGGCTGGTTCCGCTTCCTGGGTGAAGCCGATGGCGCTTTGGGCACTCTGGACGTGGTGCTGATGCGCAAAGACCCGCCATTCAACCAGGAATACATTTACGCGACCTATTTGTTGGAAGCGGCGGAAAACCGTGGCTTGTACGTGGTCAACAAGCCCCGCTCCCTGCGCGACGCCAACGAAAAATTGTTCACCGCCTGGTTTCCCCACTGTTGCGCGCCCACCCTGGTCACGCGGGAGGCTTGCCGGGTACGCGAATTTCTCAAGGAACAAGGCGAAGTGGTGCTCAAACCGCTGGACGGCATGGGCGGTGCGTCGATTTTCCGGGTGCGCGAAGATGATCCCAATTTGAGCGTGATCCTGGAAACCATGACCCGGCACAACAGCCGCTTTATGATGGCGCAGCGCTATCTGCCGGAAATCGCCGACGGCGACAAGCGCATCCTGGTGGTAAACGGCGAACCCGTGCCTTATGCCCTGGCGCGCATTCCCGCCCAAGGGGAAAGCCGGGGCAATCTCGCGGCCGGCGGCAGTGGCGAAGGACGCAAGCTCACGGCGCGCGATTTTTGGCTGGCCCAGCAAGTCGGGCCGACGCTCAAGGAACGCGGGCTGGTGTTTGTCGGCCTGGATGTGATCGGCGACTACCTGACCGAAATCAACGTGACCAGCCCCACTTGCGTTCAAGAACTGGACCAGCAGTTCGGCCTCAATATTGCCGGGCAATTGCTGGACCATATCGAACAAGTGCTGCTCGCCCGCCCACACTGAGTCCATGCCGATTCCCGGCGTTCATGTGCCGACGACAAGCCGGATGCACGCCGGGATCGAAAACCCACCGTTTCCCGGCGCCAGCTATCACTGTGCAGCGGCGGCTTGGCGCCTCAAGCTGGCGCTGTTGCTGGCGGCATTGCTGCACCTCCTGGTGATCGTGGGGTTCCGGTCCAACCCGCCGCCCCGGACGCCGCCACGCGAACCCTTGCAAGTTACCCTGCAATATTTCCATCCGGCATCGCCCATCCAGAACGCAACAGCCACGCCGCCGGACAGCGTAAACGGGCGGAACAGCCGGCCTTTGCCGGTCAAGCCGGCGCGTCCCAAGCCGCCCGCGAGATCAACCGGCTTGGCGGACGGCAAGCCCAAATCCGGCGTAGCCCCCGTTGCTGGAATCGACAGGGCGTTGTTGCAGCAGCAAATCAGCCAATTCAGCAGCGCGTTGATTAAAGCCCAGGAACGATCCGGCAAACAGGCGAAAGTGCTGCCCATACAGGCCGTCAGGACACACAAATACGCGGCCAGCGCCTATGAAAAAGCCTGGCAGGAAAAGATCGAAAGAATCGGCAACCTCAATTATCCCGAAGCGGCGCGCCGCCAAAACCTGTCCGGCAGCCTGATGCTCAGCGTCACCGTCGATCGTGACGGCAAAATCCACGGCATCGACGTCCGCCGCTCTTCCGGGCACGCCGTATTGGACGAAGCCGCCAAACACATCGTGCAGCTGGCCGCGCCGTTTGCGCCGTTTCCGGAAGGACTGCGGCAGGAAGCCGGGATGCTGGTGATTACCCGCAATTGGAAGTTTTTCAACGACGCGCGGTTTTCCGCCGCGCCTTGAGATGCCGTTTTGAACAGCCATATAACCCAAGCCTTTTCGAAAAGTTTGTCGCGTCGGGTCATGGGTTCGGTTCGGGTTTCCCTTCATTTCCCGCCCGCTCGACGGGGCAAGCTGAAGGTGAAGGATATCGCCCCGTCCGGTGTCACTGCTCAGTCCCCGCCGTCGGCCTTTCGTCCCAACCTTCCGCCCGGTGTAAGCCATCCGGCGTGGCCGCCAGCAATTCCGCAAGGCTTTTGCGGCGGCGGGCAGGCTTCATCTTCAGTTCCGCGTCGGCGATTTCCAGCGTGAGCCTTGCGCCGACTTTTGGCTGCTTGCCCGATGTGCCGTGCCGAAGGTGGCAATTCTCCATAAGTATCAGGCCGCTTCACGCACATCCACCACCAAGCGCTG
>SCQD01000055.1 GCA_004299145.1 Methylococcaceae bacterium
TGGGCGCCGGGGCATGAACAACTCCTCACTCACTATTCAAGCCGGCTTCGCCTCCCTGCAAGGCCGGCGCGCCGACAATCAGGACTACGTCGGCTGGGTGGAGCCCGCCGATGCCCAGGCACTGACTCTGCGCGGCGTGGTGGTGGCGCTGGCCGACGGCGTGGGCGGCGCCAAGGGCGGCAGGCAGGCCGCAGAAACCGCCGTCAGGCTGTTTCTGGACGGCTATTACAGCCTGCCGGAAACGCTGGGACCGGAACGCATGGCAATGCGGGCGCTCAGCGCCGCCAACCGCTGGATTCACAGCCTGGGCCGGCGCGACAACGAACTGGCGCACATGGCCAGCACCTTCAGCGCGCTGATTTTACGGGGCCGCCATGCCCACGTGCTGCACCTGGGGGATAGCCGCGTTTACCGGCTGCGCGGCGACAGCCTGGAACGGCTGACCGAAGACCATACCCTGGGCGGCGCTGATCTGTCGCACGTGCTGTACCGTGCCGTGGGGCTGGAAGAAGAGTTGCGCCTGGATTACGCCGCCCACGTGCTGGAACCCCACGACCGTTTTTTGCTGTGTTCCGACGGCGTGCACGGCGTGCTGCGGGAATCCGAATTGCAACAGCTGCTGCGGGAGCGCGGCGCCCCGCAGCATAGCGCGGAGCGGCTGGCCCAACTGGCGCTGGACCAGGGCAGCCACGACAACATCACCGCGCTGGTGCTGGACGTGCTGTGCCTGCCGCTGCCGGATCGCGCCGAGCTGCGCCACGCATTGAATACACTGCCGATACGGGAACCGCCGGCAGCCGGCCGCAACATCGACGGCTTCCGCCTGGAACGCTTGCTGTCCGATGGGCGCTATAGCCGCCTGTTTGTGGCGCACGACAGCGGCAGCGATGCCACCGTCGTGCTCAAATTTCCGCAGCCGCGCGTGGTCAGCGAGCGCGAGTATCACGATGCCTTTCTGCGCGAAGCCTGGATCGGCGCGCGCATCCAGAGCCCCTGGCTGGCGGAAATCATCGAACTGCCGCCGGGCCGGCAGACCTGCTTATATTCGGTATTGCCTTTTTACCTCGGCAATACCCTGGAACAGCGCATTGCCGGCGGCTGGAAAATAGACACGGCGCAAGGCGTGGATCTGGCGCTGAAACTCTGCCGCGCGCTGCATGCATTACACCGCCGGCGCGTCATCCACCGCGACGTCAAGCCGGACAACGTATTGCTGCTGGAAGACGGCGGCGTGCGCTTGCTGGATCTGGGCGTGGCGCGCCTGCCGGCCTGGGATGAGGCCGCGGACGCACCGATTCCCGGCACGGCCAGCTATCTGGCGCCGGAACAATTCCACGGCGAACGCGGCAATGAGCGCACCGACGTCTATGCCCTGGGAGTCACGCTGTTCCGCCTGTTCAGCGGCGGCGCCTACCCTTATGGCGAAATCGAGCCGTTTTCCACGCCGCGCTTCACGAGCGCCAAGCGCCTCACCGACTATCGCCACGACTTGCCGGCCTGGCTGGGCGGTGTACTGGCCAAAGCCACGGCGGCGGATCCGCAAGAGCGCTACGCCGATACCCTGGAACTGGCTTTTGACCTGGAACACGGCTTGAACAAAGGCTGTCCGCTCAAACCGGCACGTAAATCCTGGTATCAGCGCAATCCATTGCGCTTTTGGCAAACCACCGCGTTGCTGCTGCTGATCTTGCTGCTGCTCAGTCTGGCCAGGCTGCATATGCTGTCATCCGCGCCAACTTGAGCGTAATCATTCACGCATCTACCTTAGTTCTACTTTGTCAGATTTCACCAACAACGTCGTTCCGCCATGGATTGGCGACTGGTACAGCGGCGAAGCCGAAACCCAGGCACAAGGATGTGAAGGCTGCGGTCTAGCTTTTTTCTTTCGAATCAACAGCATAGTGATTCGCGGGCTGCCATCCATGGCCCTGGATTCCACCAATCCCTGGCGGAATGACGGAGCTTCAGACGCAGTTTGAGAATCTGACAAAGTAGAATTAGTTATTCCGCTTCGCGGCGGCTTTCGGGTTCATACCCCAGATTCGGCGCCAGCCAACGCTCGGCTTCTTTCAGGCTCAAGCCTTTGCGCCTGGCGTAGTCTTCCACCTGGTCGTGCGCCAACTTGCCGACGTTGAAGTAATGGGCGTCCGGGTGGGCGATGTACCAGCCACATACCGACGCTGCCGGGTGCATGGCGTAGCTTTCGGTCAAGGCGATGCCGGTATTGTCGGTGGCTTGCAGCAGGGCGAACAGCGTGGCTTTTTCGGTGTGGTCCGGGCAGGCCGGGTAGCCGGGCGCCGGGCGGATGCCCTGGTATTGCTCCTGTATCAGCGCCGCGTTGCTCAAGCCTTCGTTTTCCGCATAGCCCCACAGGTCTTTGCGCACGCGGGCGTGCAGGCATTCGGCAAACGCTTCGGCCAAACGGTCGGCCAGCGCTTTGAGCAGGATGGCGCTGTAGTCGTCGTGGGCTTGTTCAAAACGCGCCACGTGCGCTTCGATGCCGATGCCGGTGGTAACGGCGAACGCGCCGATGTAGTCGGCCACGCCGCTGCCCTGCGGGGCGACGAAGTCGGACAGGCAGTAGTTGGGGTGTCCCGCCGCTTTGCTCTGCTGCTGTCGCAGGTGGTGCAGCGTGCAGCGTACTTCATGGCGCAGGGCATCGCTGTACAGCAAGACGTCGTCGCCTTGGGATGCGGCGGGGAAAAAGCCGAACACCGCGCGCGCCGTCAGCCAGCGCTCCTTGACGATCAGCGCCAGCATGGCCTGGGCGTCGCGGAATAAAGTGCGGGCGTGTTCGCCGACGATCTCGTCATCCAGGATTTTCGGATAGCTGCCGGCCAGTTCCCAGGCGTGGAAAAACGGCGACCAGTCGATATAACCCACCAACTCGTCCAGCGGGAAGTCGTCGAACACTTGTATGCCCTCAGCCGCCGGCTGGGTGGGCTGATACTCGGCCCAGGCGATGTTGGGGCGGTTGGCGCGGGCGTCGCCGAGGCTCAAACGGCGTTCGGCGTCCTGGCGCTGGCTGTGGCGGGCACGCACGCCCAGGTATTCGTGGCGGATTTCGCCGATGTACTGGTCGCGCAGTTCCGCGCTGAGCAGGCGCGTCGCCACGCCGACGCCGCGCGAGGCGTCGGTGACGTAGACGGTGGGACCGGAATAGTGCGGTTCGATTTTCACTGCGGTGTGAGCACGCGAGGTGGTGGCGCCGCCGATCAGCAAGGGAATATTGAACCCCAGGCGCTCCATTTCCTTGGCAACGTGCACCATTTCGTCCAGCGAAGGGGTGATGAGGCCGGACAGGCCGATGATGTCGACGTTGTGTTCCTTGGCGGCGTGCAGGATTTTGTCGCACGCCACCATGACGCCCAGGTCGATCACGTCGAAGCCGTTGCATTGCAACACCACGCCGACGATGTTTTTGCCGATGTCGTGCACGTCGCCCTTGACCGTGGCCATGAGGATTTTGCCGTTGGACTGGCCGGCGCTGCGTTCTTCCTCCATGTAAGGCATCAAGTGCGCCACGGCTTTTTTCATGACGCGGGCGGATTTCACCACTTGCGGCAAAAACATTTTGCCGGCGCCGAACAGATCGCCGACCACGTTCATGCCCGCCATCAGCGGGCCTTCGATGACGTGCAAAGGCCGTACCGCCTGCAAGCGGGCCTCTTCGGTATCGACGGCGACGTATTCGTCGATGCCTTTGACCAGGGCGTGCTCCAGGCGCTTGGCGACCGGCCATTCGCGCCAGGCCAGATCTTCCTTGCGCTCCGCCGTGCCGCCGTCGCCTTTGTACTGATCGGCCAGCGCCAGCAGGCGGTCGGTGGCGTCGGGACGGCGATTGAGAATGACGTCTTCCACCGCGTCGCGCAGTTCCACGGGGATTTCGTCGTACAGCGCCAACTGGCCGGCGTTGACGATGCCCATGTCCATGCCGTTTTGGATGGCGTGGTACAGGAACACGGCGTGGATGGCTTCGCGCACCGGATTGTTGCCGCGAAACGAAAACGACACGTTGGAAACGCCGCCGGAAATCAGCGCGTGCGGCAGGTTGGCTTTGATGGCCGCGACGGCTTCGATAAAGTCCAGGCCGTAGCGGTTGTGCTCTTCGATGCCGGTGGCGACCGCAAATATATTGGGGTCGAAGATGATGTCTTCCGCCGGGAAGCCGACTTGTTCGGTGAGCAGCCGGTAAGCGCGCGTGCAGATGTCGATTTTGCGTTGCAGGGTGTCGGCCTGGCCCTGCTCGTCGAAAGCCATGACGATGACTGCCGCGCCGTAGCGGCGCAGCAGTTTGGCGTGGTGGATGAATGTGGCTTCGCCTTCCTTCATGGAAATCGAGTTGACCACGCCTTTGCCTTGCAGGCACTTGAGCCCGGCTTCCAGCACCTCCCACTTGGACGAGTCCAGCATCACCGGCACGCGCGCAATGTCGGGCTCGGCGGCGATGAGGTTGAGGAATTTCACCATGGCGGCCTGGGAGTCCAGCATGCCTTCGTCCATGTTGACGTCGATGATTTGCGCGCCGTTTTCCACTTGCGCGCGCGCGACGTCCAAGGCTTTTTCGTACTGCTCTTCCTGGATCAGGCGGCGGAACAGCGCGGAACCGGTGACGTTGGTGCGCTCGCCGACGTTGACGAACAAGGATTGCTCGTCGATATTCAAGGGCTCCAGGCCCGCCAGCCGGCAGGCCGGCGCGATGGTCGGCAGGGCGCGGGGCGGCACGTCTTTGAGCGCTGCATAGAAGGCCTTGATGTGGTCCGGGCCGGTGCCGCAGCAACCGCCGACGATGTTCAAAAAGCCGCTGTGCGCCCATTCGGCGATTTCTTCCGCCATCATGGCCGGCGTTTCGTCGTAGCCGCCGAACTCGTTGGGCAAGCCGGCGTTGGGGTGCGCCGAGATATGGGTGTCGGCGATGCGCGACAGCTCTTCCACGTATTGGCGCAGCTCTTTGGCGCCCAGCGCGCAATTCAGGCCGATGGAAACGGGACGGGCGTGGCGCAGGGAATTCCAAAACGCTGCCGTGGTCTGACCGGTGAGGGTGCGGCCGGAAGCGTCGGTGATGGTGCCGGAAATCATCACCGGCAGGCGGATGTGGTGATCGTCGAAATACTTTTCTACCGCAAACACCGCCGCTTTGGCGTTGAGCGTGTCGAACACGGTTTCGATCAGCAGGATGTCGGCGCCGCCTTCCACCAGGCCCTGGGCCGATTCGTAATAAGCGTCGGCCAGTTCGTCGAACGTAATGTTGCGAAAACCGGGGTCGTTGACGTCGGGCGACAGGGTCGCGGTGCGGCTGGTCGGGCCGAGTACCCCGGCGACAAAACGCGGTTTGTCCGGCGTTATGGCGGTCATGGCGTCCGCGGCTTGCCGTGCCAACCGGGCGCCCGCCACGTTAATCTCAAAAGCCAGGTCTTCCATGCCATAATCGGCCATGGAAATGCGGGTGGCGTTGAAAGTGCAGGTTTCCAGGATGTCGGCGCCGGCCTCCAGATAAGCTCGGTGGATGCTGGCGATGACGTCCGGGCGAGTCAACAGCAACAGATCGTTGTTGCCTTTCAAATCCGATGGCCAGTCGGCAAAGCGCTCCCCCCGGTAATCGGCTTCCTGCAATTTAAAGGTTTGGATTTGTGTGCCCATGGCACCGTCCAAAAACAAAATGCGTTGACGCAGCAGGGATAGGAAGAGGTCGGTTCGAGGTTGCTGGAGGGGCATGGAGTCTGATCCTTGGGAAACGTGAGGTGAGTCAAGCGGGCATAAAGGTTGCCATGAAAGCCGCAGCAGCCTTGTGCTCCCTCTCCCTCTGGGAGAGGGTTGGGGTGAGGGGAACGATCATGGCGCGCGTGATGTTTCATGGTTAGGGGCGGCGCGCGCGCCATGACCGTTTATTTTACGGCTTTTGACCGTTAGCGGGTAAGGCGGTCAGCTTGTGTTTGCAGGACAATTTTTTGATAATGGGGCAAGCACAGACTGCAAGCGTTGGTCTGTGATGCTCAAACCGGGTGTTGGGGTAAATTAATGGGAAAATTAACTATGGCAAAACTACGATTTATTAAAATTGCCGCAATCTTTATTACATTGGCTGGCTTTGGCAATACCGCTTCGGCGGTTATTCCGCTCCAGGACAGCAACGAAATCCTCGGCCACTGGACGCTGTTATCGGTGGCTCCGGGCCTAAAGAACGCCAAGATTATAGAAAATCGCGACTGGGAATTTACCAATGATGGACGTTTCATCACCTCGGGGTTCAATCGCCACATTCACGTGACGGATCGCCTTGAATTCAAATACCGGGTGGAAAACGGCAAAATCGTTGCAACCGATCCGGGCCGCCCGAATAAGCCGCAGGTTTATGAGATATACGAAAAAAATGAGGACGGTAGTATGATCCTGCAAGGCGGCGTGGAAGGGTTTTACTTTTTAAAGAAAAAATAATATTAGAGGTTATGAGATGAATTTTTACAAAGAATACCTGGAAAAACACCTGGAAAAAATGAGTGTCGACCAGAAAATGTGGGGCGGCATCGGCGTGTTTGCCGTGATCATGATCATCATGTTTACGCTGTTTGCCGGCGGTGCCACCGGCGTGCTGGTCGGCAAAAAAATCGCCGCGGGTTTGCTGGAAATGTTTCTGCCCGGTTACATCATCGTCAAGCTGTATTTGAACGACATGAAAATCACCGAAAACCAGGCATTGGACCGCTTTATTCTGGCTTTGGGGCTGTCCTTCGTCACGGTGCAACTGCTGGCTTTTGTCACGGAATACGTTAGCGTGTTTGGCCTCAACGAAGACCAGGACGAACGCATTGCCCGCGAAAACTACAAATCCCTGATCATCGTGGCGCTGGTTATCGGCACCGCATTCGGCGTCAAGTATCTGCCCACTTATTTGCCCAAATACCTGGAAGAATGGAAGAAGAAAAAAGAGGCAAAAGCCGCTGCGGGTGAGACCAAATAATGCAGCCCACGTCCGAGCAGCAAGCGCCGCGCGAAAAGCTTTCCCTATTCCAAGTGGCTGTCAGCACGCTGGCGGCCGCTTTCGGCGTACAAAGCGGCAAGAATTGGGAAAGGGATTTCAAGGCGGGCTCCGCCAAGACCTTTATCGTGGCCGGCATCGTCGGCACGGTGTTGTTTATCTCGGCGCTGATTCTGGTGGTGAGGCTGGTGCTGGGTTAACCATCCCGAACGTCACGCATAAAAAAACCGCCGGTGGTCCACCGGCGGTTTTTTTATGCGTATTGATACAGTTTTAAGCGTGCACCAAAACGGTCAGAGAGCGATTTTCCCATTGGCCGGAGCAGGAATCGACCCGATGTTTGACGGAAATCGTGTTGCATGCCTTTTGAATTTGATGCACTGGGTTGTGCTGATCCAGGGCGCACGTCGAGCCCGCAATAACCGCCCGGAGAACCCCGGCGATTATTGCGGCGCGCACCGATCAATCAACCATTGATCAAATAGTGGGTAAAGATGGAAGCGGCATAGCCGGCGATGATGGCCGGGGTCCACTTCAGGTGGCTAAAGAAAGTGTACATGCCGCGTGAAGTTCCCATCAGCGCCACGCCGGCCGCCGAGCCCACCGACAGCATGGTGCCGCCCACGCCTGCCGTCAGGG
>SCQD01000056.1 GCA_004299145.1 Methylococcaceae bacterium
GACGGTGAACCTGGCGTGAAAACCCTTTGGCTGGGACTTCAGCGTGTTATGGATTTCGCCATGGGGCTCCAGTTCGCGCGGGAGATTCAGGAGGAGGCGAGTTGTGTGTAATGGTATGGGGAATACCCCGTCCGGCCTGGGGACCGTTACCCCGGCAGGAAATAACGGAATGGCGTTTAAATACAGCACCATGCAAGATTCCAAAGAACCGATGAATGTCCACACCGTACTATGTTCAAGAATAAACCCCAACGGGGTTTTGTAACAAAGCCCAGGGTTGCGCCGAAGGCGCTACCCTGGGTATTTAAACCCCATATTCCACCCAACCCCAACGGGGTTGTGTCCTGACTTACCTGTTGTGTCTGCCATGGATAATGGTATGTCGCAGCCCGGATGACACAACCCCTTCAGGGTTGGGGCGGGGTAACCGATTAAACCCAGGGTAGGCGCGGCGCGCCAACCCTGGGCTTTGTTACACAACCGCGTTGCGGTTGCAGATTTGCACGCCCGTTTGGAGAAATGCAGTCATGTTTGACGCCAACTACTACAGCATTACGATTCGCCGCGCTAATTTCGATGGGCAGATGCTGTTCGAAGCCAAGGTTCGCGAACTGCCGGACATTGCCGAATACGCCGAAAACCACGAAACGGCTTATGCGCTGGCCTTGGACGCACTCGAAACTACGGCGGCGGTCTTTACCCGCAAAATGCCGGCGCCATTCCAGCTTATGCCATGATTGGATTGCCTTATTCTTTGACCATAGAACCCACCGAATACGGTATGAAGAAGCACGTTGATTTGCTGATACAACAAGGCCTGCCCGTACCTCCATGTAATAAACCACAAAAATTTGAGAATAAAACATGACTATCGACCGTTTGGCCATTTTGCTCCTGGGTATTTTCATAGGGCTTTTATTGGGCCGTTATGTGAAATTCGCTAAAAAATCCGGGGCGGCCGCCAATACCCCGCCGGGAGCTGCGCCGGCCCAGAGCATTACCGTGCAGGCGGTGAATGCCAAAGGCCGGGGCGAGTCCGTCACCCTGGCCCCCGAACTGTTGGCCGAAATACACGAATTGCTGCAAGCCGGCCAACAAGCCGAAGCGATCCAGCGGGTACGCGCGGCCTGCGGTTTGGACGCGAAATCGTCCAAGGCCATCGTCGAAGCTTTGCAAAACATGATGCAGTAACCCTTTCGCAACGTAATCGTTCACGCCCCACCTTTGTCCCCCTCTCCCATCGGGAGAGGGCTGGGGTGAGGGCCTAAAAAGCGGGGGGCGTGAACGATTACTTCGCAACGACTCATTAAACCCTCAAACAGGAGCACGCCATGTTGAATTGGGATGACCCCCTGGCCGCTTTCAGCGGTCCCGCCCCAAAACCGTTTGTACCCGCCGCCCCGGCGCCCAACGAACTGAACGAAGAGCAAATCGACCTGCTGCTGCAAGGCCAGCCCGCCAAGGCACCGGTTATGCCGGCCAACGCTCCGAACCGGGACGTGCTGCCCCATAAAACGATATTTCCCGCCGTGTCCGATAGGCACCCGACGGAACCCCACGCCGGTGCCACCGGTCTGGAAAACATCGTGATGGGTGCCAAGCGCATTCAGGTGGACGACAAGCAGATCATCAACTGCCGCGCCGATTTGAATCAATTGGTGCCGTTCAAATACACCTGGGCTTGGCAAAAGTACCTGGACGCCTGCGCCAACCACTGGATGCCGCAGGAAATCAATATGAACGCCGACGTCGCCTTGTGGAAAAGCCAGGACGGGCTGACCGAAGACGAGCGCACCATCATCAAGCGCAATCTGGGCTTTTTTTCCACGGCGGATTCTTTGGTCGCCAATAATCTGGTGCTGGCCGTCTATCGCCACATCACCAACCCGGAATGCCGCCAATATCTGCTGCGCCAAGCATTTGAAGAAGCCCTGCACACCCATTCCTATCAGTACATCGTGGAATCGCTGGGCATGGACGAAGGCGAAGTCTTCAACATGTATCGCGAAGTGCCGGCGGTGGCGCGCAAGGCGGAATGGGCGCTGCCGTTCACTCAGTCGCTGGGCGACCCCACTTTCAAAACCGGCACGCCGCAGGACGACCAGCGCTTGCTGCGCGATTTGATCGCGTTTTACGTCATTTTCGAAGGCATATTCTTTTACGTGGGCTTTACCCAGATCTTGTCGATGGGCCGCCGCAACAAAATGACCGGCACCGCCGAGCAGTTCCAGTACATCATGCGCGACGAGTCCATGCACATGAACTTCGGCATCGACGTGATCAACCAGATCAAAATCGAAAACCCGCACTTGTGGGGACGCGATTTTCAGCAGGAGATTATCCAGCTGATCCGCGACGCGGTGGAAATCGAAACCCAGTACGCCAAAGACACCATGCAGCGCGGCGTGCTGGGTTTGAACGTCGGCATGTTCAGCGAATACATGCAATATATCGCCAACCGCCGCTGTTCACAGATCGGCTTGCCGGAACAATACGCCGGTGCCGGCAATCCCTTCCCCTGGATGAGCGAAGTGCTGGATTTGAAAAAGGAAAAAAACTTTTTTGAAACCCGCGTGATCGAATATCAAACCGGCGGGGCGTTGAGTTGGGATTAGCGCTTGGGACCGCAGGCGGAACGGGGTTTTATCGTTCCCACGCTCCGCGTGGGAACGCAGCCCGGGACGCTCTGCGTCCTGTATTGCAGCAACGAAAGCGCGGCTCTTTCCTGCGAGATAGTGAAACCATCCGCGAATAGGTTGGCGGCAACGCCACTCGGGACGCGGGAGCGACAGACGGGACGGGGTTTAAACCCCGTCCCGAACGTTTGTTATGTATCCGCGTGATTCGTGGCAAACAGCAACGTTTGGGCCGTTGCAAACGTTACGGACGGGGTAAACACCCCGTCCGGCATGGAGAGTTACGAAACCATGATATTCAGCAAACACTCAACCCTGATCACCGCCGAGCAAGCCTTGCCGGGCCGTAGCGAGCCCATGCGCGTTGCCCCCCGGCATTTCGTCAACGGCAACCCTATCGTGCCGCCGTTTGCCGCCCACCTGGAAACGGCGCTGTTCGGCCTGGGCTGCTTTTGGGGCGCGGAACGGCATTTCTGGAATCTGTCCGGCGTCAACGCCACCGCCGTGGGTTACGCCGGTGGTTACACCGCCAATGCCACTTACCGGGAAGTGTGCAGCGGGCTTACCGGCCACGCCGAAGTGGTGCTGGTGGTGTTCGATCCCACCGTGCTGGGTTATGCCGCGCTGCTGCGGGAATTCTGGCAAAGCCACGATCCGACCCAGGGTATGCGCCAGGGCAACGACGTCGGCAACCAGTACCGCTCCTGTATCTTTACCTATAGCGATGCCCAGCAAGCGCAGGCGGAGGCCAGCCGCGCGGCTTATCAAGCCGCGTTAAACTTGGCCGGCTACGGCTCGATTACCACGGAAATCGCCGCTGCTCCGCCGTTTTATTATGCTGAAGATTACCATCAGCAATATTTGGCAAAAAATCCAGACGGGTATTGCGGTTTGCGTGGCACCGGCGTTTTGGCGGCGTAGCGCCGACTGTCGGTGGTTTGCACGGATCGATGGCTGCTACCGGCTTGTCCCTCTGGACCTATTTCGCACGGCACGCGGGAAGTGGCGGTTGGCGTCCTCAGCGGTGACCATTGCCCCTTGACACGTCTTTGCCGGCTACCTTAAAGTTCAAGGCCGCACTGCGTTGAAATTCCCACTATTTTTTCCCACCGGAGCATGCATCATGGCAAAACCATTAATTCAATTGGCGCTGGATTCTTTGGATATCAACCAAACCATCCGGCTTGCCACCGCTACCGCGCCTTATGTCGATATTTTCGAAGTCGGTACGCCTTGCATTAAACATAATGGTATCGACCTGGTCAAAGAGCTGAAACAAAGATTTCCCGACAAGCTGATCCTGGTCGACCTGAAAACCATGGATGCCGGCGAATATGAAGCGACCCCGTTTTATGCCGCAGGCGCCGATATCTGCACCGTACTGGGTGTTTCCGGCCTGCCGACCATCGCCGGGGTGATCAAAGCCGCCAATGCGCATAATGCCGAAGTTCAGGTCGACCTGATCAACGTGCCGGATAAGGTCGCCTGCGCCAGAGAATGCGCCAAACTGGGGGCGCATATCGTCGGCGTGCACACCGGCCTGGATGCCCAGGCCGCCGGTCAAACCCCGTATGCCGACTTGCAAAAAATCGCCGGCCTGAAGTTGCCCGTCAGAATTTCCGTCGCCGGCGGCATCAACGCGGCCACGGTCGAACAAGTCGCCAAAGCGGGCGCCGACATCATCGTCGTCGGCGCGGCGATTTACGGCGCGCGTTCGCCGGCGGATGCCGCGCGTGAAATCCGCGACCTGATTTACGCCACGCACCGCCAGCTCATCGTCAGAAAAATTTCCGGCGTGCTGTCCGCCACAGACAGTTCCACCAGCGACCGGCTGACGCGGCTGATCGACAGTTCCGGCCGTATTTTTGTGGCCGGTGCCGGACGTTCCGGCCTGGTCGCCAAGTTTTTCGCCATGCGCCTGATGCACGGCGGCTACGAAACATATGTGGTGGGAGAAATCGTTACGCCTAGCATTCGGCAGGGAGATTTGCTGATCGTCATTTCCGGTTCCGGCGAAACCGAAACCATGATGGCTTTCACCAAGCGCGCCAAAGAATTGGGCGCCAATATCGCGCTGATTTGCACCAAGAGCAGCTCGAGCATCGGCGATTTGGCCAACGTCACGTTCCAGATCGGCACCCCGGACAAATACAGCAAGGTCATCGGCATGCCGATGGGCACCACGTTTGAGCTGTCCACGCTGCTGCTGCTGGAAGCCACGGTATCCCACATCATCCACCTCAAAAAAATCCCCGAAGAACAGATGCGGACCCGGCACGCCAATTTGGAATAATTCCCCCATTGGCCGGTTCTTCATCCTCGTCGACGCCTCGGCTCGTTCCCAAGCTCTGCTTGGGAACGCAGCCCGGGAAGCTCCAGCTTCCCGAAACCCACCTCAAGATCGCCAAAGTTTTTGCTTGTGATCATGCCCGGGCTGTCTTGGGCGTTGCTGCGTCCCGTTTCCGTGCTGGAAGCCGGAACCGCTTCGACAGGCCCAGGACCGGCTTCCGTGACCGGGTTCCCGACCTAGATACCGGGACTCATCAGTACTGCTGGACGTGGGCATGAGCGACAATCCGGCTACGCCCCAGCCAGGTCAGGTGATTGCCCATTTGGGCAAAAGCCTGGCGGTTGAAGGTTCCGATGGCAATGTGCTGACCTGCCACACGCTACGCCAGCTCGGTTCGGTGGCGGTGGGTGATCGCGTGCTGTGGGAGGCATGCGGCGACGGGCAGGGCCGGGTGATAAAAATTCTGCCGCGCAGCAATGTATTGACCCGCCCTGCACACGGCGGCAAAACCCGTCCGGTGGCGGCCAATCTGCATCAAGTGCTGGTGGTGCTGGCCCCGGTTCCCACACCGGATTTTTTGCTGGTCGACCAAATTTTCGCCATCTGTGAGAGCCGCGATATCGGCCTCGGCCTGGTTTTCAACAAGCTGGACCTGTTCGACGGCGCTGCCGAGGTCGAAACCGCCTTGTGTGAATATGCCGCCATCGGTTATCCCGTTTACCGCATCAGCGTACACGGCCGGATCGGTACCGACGCGCTGCAAAGCGCGCTGCAAGGCAAGGTCAGCATGCTGTCCGGCCAGTCGGGTGTCGGCAAATCCTCCATCAGCCGGATGCTGTTGTCCGAGCACAACATCCGCATCGGCGAGGTTTCCAGCGCCAGCGGCCTGGGCCGCCATACCACTACCACCGCGACGCTTTATCACTTGGCTGGTGGCGGTGATTTGATCGACAGTCCCGGCGTGGCGATATTCGGCTTGGCGGATATGAACGCGGGGCTGTTGGCGCAAGGCTATAGGGAGTTCCAGCCCTACATCGCCCGCTGCCGTTTCAACGATTGCCTGCATACCCGCGACCACGGCTGCGCGGTGGTTGGCGCCGTGCAACAAAACCTGATCAGCGCCGAGCGCTACCAACGCTATGTCAAGCTGTTGGAAAGATTGCCCAGCCGCTGACGGGCGGTTGTATCGAAGATAGGCGGTGAATTTTTAAACAACCTTCTTGACAATAAAATCAAATTTGGCTGTAATAGTCGACCGATGGCTACGTAGCTCAGTTGGTTAGAGCACAGCATTCATAATGCTGGGGTCGGTGGTTCAAGTCCACCCGTAGCTACCATATAAATCAAGGGCTTAGATGAAAATCCAGGCCCTTTTTATTTGCTTGTGGGGCACTCGCTCCCAACAATCGGCAATAAATACGGCCATCAGCCGGCTTATCTTCCCCACTCCCAACCATCGCAGCCCCCTTGCGTCAACAGGCCCTAATAGTTCGTTCCTTAAAAGGCTTTACAGGCTAACGAATATTCGTCATGCTGGTTTCGGGAGTAGAACCGGAATCGAACATGGCGAGAGAAACACAGCGTGCCGCATTGGTATTGTCGGACATCCAGAGACAGATGCTTACTGAATTGAGTGGATCGAGAACGTCGCCGGCACGTGAGGTGGAGCGAGCGAAAATATTCCCGAAGGAGTCGGAAATCCTCGCCGAGGCCAAAGCGTGGGTGATCCATCTGGCCTGCACCAACCCCAGGGATTTTGGGCTGGCGGCGGTGGGCAGGACCACGGTGAGGTTGCGCTATGCGCACAAACGTCGAACCGAAGCATCGCAGCCGTGAATTTATCGATCTCCTCAAGCGTCTGGACACTCATTACCCCAACGATGCCGTCATCCGTGTGGTGCTGGATAACCATTCCGCGCATATTTCCAAGGTCGTACTTCAAATCAAGGCGGCAAAGATAATCTGCTCTGGCTGCGACAAGATCACTTTTGTGATGGTGCCGTAAAGCACGCTGAAAATAGCTGTCGGCTGTCATTAAGAGCCCCCCTTCCCCCTCGTCAATCTCCCCTGTATTTTTGCACCAAAAAGCCGTGCCGCTTAACCAGTTCGTCCTTTTCCGCCGCCTTGACATCCTCACGCACCATTTCTTTTACCAACTCAGCAAAGCTTGTCTGCGGTACCCAACCCAGCTTTTCCCGGGCTTTCGACGCATCACCCAACAATGTCTCCACCTCCGCCGGCCTGAAATAGCGCTGATCAATGGACACAATGACGCGCCCATCCTGATCCACGCCCTCTTCGCTCACTCCCGTCCCACGCCACGAAATACGCAGCCCCAACTCCGCAGCGGCAGCCTCGACGAAATCCCGAACGCTGTACTGAACTCCGCTGGCAATCACAAAATCGTCAGGCTCATTTTGTTGCAACAGCAGCCACATCGCCTCGACGTAATCCCGCGCATGCCCCCAATCCCGCTTCGCATCGAGGTTCCCTAAATATAATTGATCTTGCAAACCCAGCTTGATACGCGCCAACGCCCGGGTAATTTTTCGCGTCACAAAGGTCTCTCCGCGAATCGGAGATTCGTGATTAAACAAAATGCCATTGCACGCGAACATGCCGTAGGCTTCCCGATAATTAACCGTAATCCAGTAAGCATAAAGCTTTGCCACGGCGTAAGGACTGCGAGGATAAAATGGCGTCGTTTCGCGTTGCGGTACCTCCTGCACTAACCCATAAAGTTCGGAAGTCGAGGCCTGATAGAACTTCGTTTTCTTTTCCAAACCAAGAATTCTCATCGCCTCCAGCAGCCGCAATGTCCCCAAGGCATCCGAGTTAGCGGTATATTCAGGCTCCTCGAAGGAAACCGCCACATGGCTTTGCGCCGCTAAATTATAGATCTCATCGGGCTGCACCTGTTCAACGATATGAATCAGGCTTAATGAATCCGTGAGATCGCCATGGTGCAATACCAAGCGGCGCTCTGACACATGAGGATCTTCGTAAAGATGATCGATTCGCGCCGTATTGAACGACGAGGTTCTGCGCTTGACGCCATGAACCCTATAGCCTTTAGCCAGTAAAAACTCCGCCAGATACGCTCCATCTTGCCCGGTGATGCCGGTAACCAATGCCACTTTACTCATCGAATCGTCTCGCTCCACCATAGACCATCATTCTGTCCGCTCATCTTCCAAGACTTATGTGCTTAAGCAGGCCGCGCCGTGCTTCACGTACCATTCATAAACCTCAGCCAGCCCTGTTCTCAGTTCGATCATTGGCTGCCACCCCAAGCCCCGGATGCGCGACACATCAAGCAGCTTGCGCGGCGTGCCGTCCGGCTTGTCGCGATCGAACACAATATTCCCTTTGTAACCGACCACATCTGCGACCAGCCGCGCCAACTCCGAGATTTTCAGATCTTCCCCCGTACCGACATTGACCATTTCTGTATGCCCTATAAGCGCCATGACATGCACACAAGCAGCCGCCAAATCATCGACATGAAGAAACTCCCGTCTGGGCTCCCCGCTTCCCCAAACCGACACGGCGGGAGCGCCGCTCAGTTTGGCTTCGTGAAATTTCCGTATCAATGCGGGTATAACGTGGGAGTTTTCGAGATCGAAATTATCGTAAATGCCATACAGATTGGTAGGCATCAGGGAAACATAGCTTGTTCCGTATTGCCGGTTATAGGCTTCGCACATTTTAATACCGGCGATTTTGGCGACCGCATAAGGCTCGTTGGTTGTTTCCAGGGGACCGGTCAACAGATACTCCTCGCGTATCGGCTGCGGACAGTCTCGCGGGTAAATGCATGAACTGCCGAGAAACAACAGCCGCTTGACGCCACTCCGCCAAGCGGCATGAATAACGTTCGTTTGAATCTGTAAGTTGACTGTAATGAAATCTGCCGGAAAAGTATTGTTGGCATGGATCCCACCCACTTTCGCTGCCGCCAGGAAGACATACTCGGGTCGCTCTTCGCAAAAAAAACGGCTTACCGCAACCTGATCGCACAAATCGAGTTCCGCATGAGAGCGAGTTAACGGCTCGGCATAGCCCTGTTCACGCAGACAACGCACGATAGCGGACCCCACCAGCCCGCCGTGGCCTGCCACATAAATCCGTGCTTGCGCCGATATACGCGGCGCAGCAAGCGTCATGGTTTCAGTCATGATTTCATCACCTCACACCTATCGAAAATGTACTTGTGCATGATACGGCTCAAAGGCTAATCGGCAGTTAAATCGAATACCTATATTTAGACCTGCCCCTGTATCCCTTGCTTCGATGCTAGACCTGCCCCTGAGGTATCCCCACAAAATATCCAGACAAAACAAAGCGTTATCCGATGGCTTTCACTTGAGTAAAGCCTGGGAGGGGCTACAATCAAAGTTTCTTTCCAGAAAAAGCCTCAGCGGGAGCACGTTATGTCAGTCATTCAAACCTTGCATGCCTTGTTGAAACAAGCGCTTCCTGACATGCACGCCTCACGACTCAGGGAAGCCTTAGTCATCCCGCGAGGACGCGGCGGCTTTCAATACG
>SCQD01000351.1 GCA_004299145.1 Methylococcaceae bacterium
ACCTTTTTTCATATCGTATCTTGCAATCAATATCATATCGTATCAATTACGATATGATATTTTTTTGCCTTGTTTTCGTATCGTATCGCTTGACATATCGTAACATATCATGTATCTTTGCATCGTAATTTGATACAACTTCCTTGAGGTGTCCCATGAGCAACGTAGTTGCCTTAAAAGCCGGCCCCGGTCGTCAGGGCGTATCCTATGAAAGCATCGTCGCTGTTGCGGAAAGAATTGTGGCGGAAGGCGGCAAGCCCACGCTACGTGGCGTGCGTGAGCGCCTTGGCACTGGCAGCCTGGGCACCATCCAGCAACACCTGAAAGATTGGCAGCAGGGTAGGGCGCCCGCGGTGCCGGTGGACGTGTCACTGCCGACAGGGTTACAGTCCGCATTGCTCGATGAAATCGCCAGTCAGGTGCAGACCGCCCGCGCCGACCTGGAAGAACACGTGCGCTTGATTGAACAGCAACGTGATGAGCTGACCGAAGAAAACGCCCGCCTTGAAGCGTTATTGATCGATCAGGCTGATAGCATGAAAGTCATGGAACTTGCGGTGGCCGCCGCGAATGGCGCTAAAGTTGAGCTGGCCGATGTTGTCAAAGAATGGGAAGCCCGTTTTAATACGGAACGCCAACGTGCTGATGTAGCCGAAAAAGCGTGTGATGGCTTTCAGTGTCTGGAAGCTGATTATTTGGCGCGTATTGATCAGCTGGCCGAAGCGAATGCCCACTTGCAAAAGTGTTTGGATGATCAGGCTGATAGCATGAAAGTCATGGAACTTGCGGTGGCCGCCGCGAATGGCGCTAAAGTCGAGCTGGCCGATGCTGTCAAAGAATGGCAAGCCCGTTTTGAATCAGAACGTCATCGCGCCGATGCCGCCGATAAACAGCGTGAAGATGCGCAGACCCGCGAAAACGTCTATCAAGCACGCCTGGAAAGTGCTGCACGCGAACTGGAGGACGTGAAAGCCCGTTCAAGCCAGGAAAAGCCGCAAAAAGATTTGCTGGCCGAAATCGCCAAGATCAACAAGCGCCTGGATGCATTAATCGCTCCCGGTACAACCGCCGAAATCAAGAAACCCGCAAAACCCAAAAAGGGGGAACCACCTCATGACAACGGTAGCGTATGAATTTGACGTCATCGCCTGGGCGCAAGAACAAGCCGCCTTATTGCGTTCGGGCCAATTTAACCTGTTGGACATTGAACATATTGCTGATGAGGTTGAAGACGTGGGTAAAAGCGAACAGCGGGAATTTGAAAACAGAATGGCTGTGTTGTTGGCTCATTTGCTGAAGTGGCAATATCAATCCAGTCATCGCGGTGCCAGTTGGGAACGGACGATCAAGGAACAGCGTAAGAGAATAGCGTTGCGCGTCAAGAAGACTCCCAGCTTACAAGCTGATTTGCGTGATCCTGAATGGTGGTTTGGTGTTTGGTCTGATGCTGTTTCTCGGGCATCTGAAGAAACGCGGCTAACTGGTTTTCCGGAAATGTGCCCTTGGGGGTGTGATCAGATTATGGATACCGCGTTTTGGCCATCTGACGATGTGCATGGTTGATTTCGTGTTGTTAACTTGATGGCCGACAAAAAAGCGCCTTAACTTTTCAGAAACATCGCCCAAAAAGGGGGAATCGCCTCATGACAACGGTAGCCTATGAATTTGATGTAATCGCTTGGGCGCAAGAACAAGCCGCCTTATTGCGCTCAGGCCAATTTAACCTGTTGGACATTGAACATATTGCTGATGAGATTGAAGACGTGGGCAAAAGCGAACAACGTGAATTAAATAATCGCATGTCATTGCTTTTAGCTCACTTGCTGAAATGGCAATATCAACCCGGTTTCCGGGGTAGCAGTTGGCAGGTTACGATTCGTACTCAACGGATTCAGATTCAACGCCATCTAAAGGAAGTTCCAAGTTTGAAAGCGAAATTGAATAATAGTGAATGGTGGTCTTCTGTTTGGGGGGATGCTGTTGTTCAAGCGCTGAAAGAAACTGGGCTTGATACTTTTCCAGAATCCTGTCCCTGGAGTTTTGACCAGATTATGAACGCGGATTTCTGGCCTTCACACGAATAGGCGCATTGTTAACTAAATGTTGCATAAAAAACCCCGTTTTACGGTTTTCTCGCCGGCGTCGATGGGCCGATCGACGCCGGCGCCGCCCTGGTCAGCGTGGAAAATGCCCTTTATTGTTTACTTTTTTGAAATTCTACCCCGCCACAAAAAACGCCCGCTTGAAAACGGGCGTTTTTCATTTGAGACAAAATCAAATTAATGGTGCACTTTCATTTTTGTGCCTCGCGTTTATCTTTTAATGTCATGCCTTTTTTATATGCCCGTATTGCTGTCATTCGTGCGCGGTGGTTATTTGCGTTATTGTTTTTGTAAAACGTTGCTAATTCGTAGTAATGTGCGGCTTTATGGAATTCCCAATATTCCTCACTGTTTTCTGGTGATAACCGCATTAAGGTTATGGATTTCTGAAGTTTATTGATTTTCATATTGGATTCTTTTTACGGTTTTTGTTATAAGCCGCCGAATATTGATGATTGTTTTCCATCGAATTCCCCGCGATGCACTACCGTTTCGTGCTTGTACACGGTGATATCTTCAATGGTGATGTACGGTAGCCAGTCCTTGGCAGCTTGACTCAAAGCGCGGCCTTTGCATTGAGGATCATCTATCCTGATGCACCGTTTCAAGGCGCTAATGGCGTCTTTGCCGTCATAAGCATGCGAATAAAAAATCTGTCCCTTATCGTCTGTGCGCGTGATGTTGAAACGTTTCATGGAAGTGCCCCATTCAAAAGTGCTTGTAGCCGGAAGCTGATTTGCCAAGCCCCCGCCCCCAAAAGAGAAAAAACCGGAAAAAAAGAGAAAACGGCATTCGAACAGCCGAAACGAGCACGACTGCAAGGGGCAGCAGCCGTGCTTTGACGGTGACGTTGGGGGAACGCGATTCGAAGCGTTACATTTGCCTTGCAGCGATTTTTGATTTGTTTCGCTGACGGTGACTTTGGGGTGAGGGCGATTCGAAGCGATGATCTTGCCGGCCAGATAACGGTGAGCGGCTGCTGAGCCCACTCAGTCAACCGTGTTTTGACGGTGATGTTGGGGGAACGCGATTCGAAGCGTTACATTTGCCTTGCGGCGATTTTTGATTTGTTTCGCTGACGGTGACTTTAGGGCGAGGGTGATTCGAAGCGATGATCTTGCCGGCCAGATAATGGTGAGCGGTTGGCTGTGTGGGCGACCCTTGCGGGCGCGCGCAGCTTTCGGCTATCCCCAAGCCGTTTTATCTTTTTTTTTTGGTTTTTTATCGGGGCGATAGCCCACAACTTCCCGCAGGGATGCGGGCCTGGGGGTACGGGGAACGCCCCGCATAAAATTGGCTGTGGCATTTTTTGGGGGTGTGGGGAACTCCCCACAGTAAATTCATACCCGGCAAAGCTACTAAGGTGCTACCGTCTCGCTCGATTCTTGGTTTAGGCTTTAGCCCACGGCTATCGTTTCGTTAAAAGGCGTTACCGTCTCGCTCGATTCCTGGTTTAGGCTTTGGCCCATGGCTATTATCTCGTTAAGACGTTGTATTTATCGAACCGTTACGGTCTAGGGCGACGTTCACCTGAACGGGTAACGTTTCAAGCGTTACCATGCCGGCATCATTTGGCGCAGCGGGGTAACGGTATGCTGGTTCTTTCGCTTTTTCCGGGCATTGGCTTGCTGGATCGTGGCTTTGAAGATGCCGGGTTTTGCGTCGTGCGTGGTCCAGATTTGATTTTTGGCGGCGATATCCGGCGCTTCAGTGTCCCACCGGGCCGATTTGAGGGCGTGATTGGCGGCCCACCGTGCCAAGATTTCTCCAAGGCGCGCCGCGACGTCCCCACCGGGGAAGGTATGCAAATGCTCGAACAATTCCAGCGCGTTGTATTGGAAGCCAAGCCGGTATGGTGGCTGGCTGAAAACGTGCCCGGCGTGCCGGATATACATATCCCAGGCTACAGTTGGCAGCGGTTGGACCTCAACGCGGCCGACTTTGGCATGAACCAGCGGCGACTGCGGCACGTACAATTCGGCGCTGCTGATGGTTCGCAATTGGTCATACAGCGCACCAAAAAAGCGGCTGGTTGTCCCACGGTGACGGCTAATGATGACAGGCCCATTGCCGAAATAGCCGTCCTCCAAGGGTTGCCGCCTGATTTCAACATTCCATCCTTCACCCGCACTGCCTTGGTTCGCGCCATCGGCAACGGCGTTCCATACGGAATTGCAAAAGCGCTGGCCGAAGCGGTAAAGCATCGTCAGGTGGGCGTTACCTTGTGCGCCTGTTCCTGCGGTCAACCCGTAACGGGCAGGGCGCGATATTTCGATGGCGCATGCCGTAAGCGTGCGTTTGACCGGCGTGTTACTGACCAGGTGTGTTTTGTTGCCAGCGGGTAACAGTTCGCTCAGCTACCGGCGCGCGTTGTGTCGCGGTGACCGTGCTTTCTATGAGCCCTGTATTGCTGAAGTCTTGATTATGGTGGGACTCAGCGAACTTGCCATGTGCCGGCATTCAAAAAGTACTGATTCCTACCTGATAGGAACGCATTTCTTGTGAAACATTTTCTTGTCCTTTTTTCTCAGTTTTTGGAACTTCGGACACGGGGCGATTCCGGGAAGCCACGTCAGCCGGAAAGGACAGTGCTAGTTACACTGTCCTTTTTTCCCAAAATGGTGCACCTCAGAAACCGTGCCAACTTTTTTGCTGGACTTTTTCCGGAAAAATGTTCCACGGAAAACCGGCCTTTATCGACGCACCCAGGCACAAAAAAGCCCGGCTAATGCCGGGCTTTTTCTTGGGAGCTTGGCGGTTTAAAACCGCGTGCCGAATGGCAGGATAATGCTTTGTGTGGGCCGGATGACAGAATACCCTAGGATGTTTTCAAGTCGATTTTTGTAGGCATCACGTTCGCATCGAGTGCTGTCTAATTCCCGCCAGAAGGCATTCAGGTTGCGCAGCATTTCGGCACGAAACACCGTTCGGCTAGGGCTCAGCATCAAAACGCCGCTGGGGCAGATTCGAAAGCCAGCCCAATCTTTATGGGCGACGGACAAATCCCCATAAAACAGCCCGGTTAATTTCATGATTGCTTTGGGCGCGCCTTTGTCGTCCCATTCCTGAATGTCTTCGATTTTTGCGCCAAAAAAATCGGCGGCTTGTTCCAGGGTCGTCATGCCGTAGGTGCGTTTACGCATGTGATAGAACGTTGACTTCTTTTTCATCGTGAATGCTCCGTGTCAGATTTTTGATAGGCATGACCAGTTTTAGCAGCCATGCAACCATTTTCTGGCAAAAATCGTGCCGTGCGCCCTTCTGCGCCGTCTTCTTGCGCATTGCGTATAATGTATATTATGTCAAATTATGGAGCTGGGTTGCTATCGGCATATTGCTTGCTTTTCTTATGGCTTTTGCATCTAACGCCAAGGAATCGTCATGGACTGCTCGAACCTCAACTTTAAAGAATTGAGACAATTCGCCGGCTACAACAAACCCGAAGACGCCGCAAAATATTGCGGCGTTAGTCGCTCCACCATTCACAACTGGGACAAAAATGAACCGCCGCTCTATATCAGAAAACTATTCGAATTTTTAAACGAAGACCTTGGCGCATACGATCCGCAATGGCGCGGATTCCACTTCGAAAATGGATTCATCTATGGACCAGGACGCATGGGAGGCATACATGCCGGACACGTGGCAGGTCGAAATTATTTCGACAATCTGTCGCGAGCCAAAAGCCAGGAAAACAGCGACTTAAGACAAGAAATTAAACACCTGAAAGAACAGATAGAAACCTTAAAGACGCGGCTAGCCAGACAAAAC
>SCQD01000057.1 GCA_004299145.1 Methylococcaceae bacterium
CAGGACCAGGCCATCCGGCCCGATCAGGACACCCAGATCATCCTCAACCCGGAAGGCTCGTTCCGGCGCAGCGGCCCGGCCGCCCACTCCGGCATGACCGGGCGCAAGACCTCGGCGGACACTTACGGCGGCTATGCCCGCCATTGCGGCGCGGCGCTCAGTGGCAAAGACCCGGCGCGCATCGACCGCATCGGCGTGTACGCCGCCCGCCATGCCGCCAAAAATCTGGTGGCGGCTGGGCTGGCGGAAGCCTGCGAGGTACAGCTCAGCTACACCTACGGCCAATCGCGCCCGGTCAGCGTGCACGTCAACACCTTCGGCGGCGCGGTGCGCAAGGACCGCGAGCTGCAACGCCTGCTGGAACGCCATTTCGATTTCCGCCTGGGCGCCATTATCCGCGACTTCGACCTGCGCCACCGGCCGGCCAAGTCCCGCCACGGCTTTTATCGCCGCCTGCCGGCCGATGGGCATTTCGGCGCGGAAACCCTGCCGTGGGAAGTGCTGAACAAAGTGGCGGCATTGCAGTCTTGAGATGTCCGGCTCGTCAGCTCGTTCCCAAGCTCCGCTTGGGAACGCGGTTAGGGAAGCTCCTGCTTCCCGACACTCATCCAGGGGGCGCAAAAAACCGGGTTTGTCGCCCATGGTGCCGACACTTTGCAAGTACTGATTTCCCGTCCTTGCGCTGGAAGCTGGGTACCAGCAGACCAGCGGAGCGTGCCGCCGGCGTCTTGTTGAAGTCATCTTTAATGGTCATAATGACTTTCGCAAATAGACATAAAGCGGGAGGTATTCATGACCTGGAACATCGCACAAGCCAAACAGCGTTTTTCCGAAGTGGTGCACGCTTCGGCGCGGGAGCCGCAGCAGATACGCAACCGTAACAAAGTGGTGGCGCTGGTCGTCGGCGGCGCCGACATGGCGGCTTTCGAAGCGTGGCGGCGCCAAGCGGCGCGGCGTTCCCTGGCGGACGAGTTTATCGAAGCCAGGCTGCTGCTGGCCGAAGAGGATGGCGCTCCGCCGATGCCGCCGCGTGTCGATCGGCCCAATGCTTTCGCGCAAATGCTGGCGGAGGCGGCGCATGACGTTGCTGCTTGACACCAACGTCGTCAGCGAGTTGTGCCGGCAACGCCCCAACCCCGGCGTAGCGGTCTGGGCGGCGGGCGTGATGGATTTCAGCCTATCGGTGGTGACTGTGGAGGAAGTCGCTTATGGCCTGGCTTGGCGGCCAAACACCCGCATCGCCGTTTGGTTCGACGGTTTTTTGCAGCGCTGCCCGGTGTGGCCGGTGACGCTGGACATTGCGCGCCGCGCCGGGGCATGGCGCGGCACATTTGCGGCCAAAGGCATGGTCCGCAGCCAAGCCGACCTGCTGATCGCCGCGACGGCCCAGCGCCACGGCCTGACCCTGGTGACGCGCAACGTGCGGGATTTCGAAGGCTGCGGCATCGCACTGCTCGATCCTTTTACTTGAGCGGGCAATCATCGTAGGGTGGCATCGCCCACCAAAGCCGCTGCGTCCTCGCGGAATGACTAAGGCTTCTTGAAAGCCACCTATCGATGTAGGGTACGCTGTGCGTACCTTCGAGGGCATCGAACGGTACGCACAGCGTATCCTACGAGGCTTCCCCGATGGCGCGGACCTGCACTTCCAGCGCCAGCCGCTCCAGGCTTTCGGGCCGCAGGCTGGCAAATAGCTGAATGCGCCGCTCCAATACCGCAAAGGCTTGGGCAAACGCCAGGCGCCTGCCTTCACCTTCCACCGCAACGGGATCGGGCACTCCCCAATGGGCGGTAATCGGTTGGCCCGGCCAGAGCGGGCAAGTTTCATCGGCCGCTTTGTCGCAGAGCGTAATCACAAAGTCCAGCTCCGGTGCCCCCGGTTTGACGAACTCGTCCCAGCTTTTGCTGTGTGTCTGGGCGTGTGGGATGCTTTCCATGCGCAATCGTTCCCACGCCAGCGGATTCACTTTCCCCGCCGGCTGGCTGCCGGCGCTGAATGCGCGAAAGCGTGCCGCGCCGTATTTGTTCAACAACGCTTCCGCCATGATGCTGCGGGCGGAATTGCCGCTACACAGAAACAGTACGTTAAAAATACGTTGCTTCATGGTTGGTTACCTTAAGTTGTGTATAATTTGTAATTCGCAGGTTACTTAATAAAAAAGGGCTCCACCGTTCAATAACGATGGAGCCCTTCTCATTGCGGCCGCAATCAGGCGGCGACGCCGACTACCGTATCGTCCATGTCGTGGGTGCCGCCTATTTCCTCCTCTGCGGCATGTTTTTCATGCTGTTTTCGGAAGGCGTTTCTGGCGCATTCAGCCCCGCGCTTTAAACCTTCACCCATGGCGTTGTCGGTGGGCACCACGCTGGACACCACCATGGCGCTGTATACCGCGCCGTAAGAAATGCCGTAGAAGGTTCGATAAACCCCCTTGGCCACAGCTTGCTTCACCGCGGGAATCAAACGGGCCGCCGCTGCGCGTGCATCGCTGGCGCCTTCCTTGATGCCTTCGACCGCCACGGTCAACGCCGTGGTTTCGGTGGGTTGTTCCGCCACGTCGACGGCGGGCTCTGCAAGGGGAACGTCCTCGACGGTGGCATCGAAAGTATTTGTGTTCATCAGAAATCTCCTCGCGGAAAACACACGGATTCATGAAAATTTCCGCCGCCGCGCGTTGGCCAACCTATGACGATTTAACGGCGGTTCGAAACTAATTATAGCAGGCGCCTGCCATATCTGTTGACAATAATCAGTAGTCTTTGACCAGAGTGCATAAACAGATTATTTGTTTTTATAAAAAATTTCATATTTGTCTGCAAATTTTCATATAAAGGTAATATTCCAGTAGTAGAGTCTGCAAAAAAACGAGAGGTCCAGATGCCATGCCAACCCAGATAAATTCATCGATTGAGGACTTCGAACTCGCGTTCGAAAGCGGATTTTCCCGGACGACGATCAGGGCCTTGCAGGCGGCGCAGGGCATGACGCCCTGTTATCAGACGGACTTGCGCATCTACTGCCGCAAAGTCGAATGTCAGTGGCGCGGCAATTGCCGGCGTCTGGTGGCGGAATGGCGGCGTTGATGTTGGCCCCGTAAGCTAATGTATTTCGTTACTTGCTTGAGCACCGGCGCAGCTATATCAATAACCCTGTGAGAGAACCAGCCATGAACAGATTTTTTCGGAAAATAACCATTTGCCTGGCATTGATGCCGCTCTGCTATATTCAGCCGGCTTTCGCCGAGTGTGAAACAACCGATTTACTGGGGCAATGGACGGTTAAATATGGCATCATCCCAACGACACAAGCGGGGTTTTGCAGTTTGAGTATCAATGAACATAATGAAATAGGCGGAAATTGCCATAGTTTAAACCTGGGTACATCGTATGCGGTAGACAATGGTGTCGCGGAACTGGATAGTCACTGCAATTTCACAGCAACGGCAACCCTGCACAATGGGCAAGCCACCATTTTCAAAGGGAAAATGTTGCCGGATAAGCACTCGATATCCGGTAAGGTAATCGACAACGCTGACAATCCATCGTTGACTGGAAAGATGGTGTTTTCAAAAGAAGAGGGCAGCTCGTCGAGCGAAATAACAGGCAGTGCGCCTTTATCGTCCGATTTCAATGCTGATGCAGCCGTTGATACGTCAAATCCAAAAGCGAAAAAACCAATATCCAGAACAATAACCGGGCATACCAGGCTAACGATCTATTCCAGCACCATATCGACGACCACCCAGCACGACATCAAAATAAAACTCTACACAGACGGTACGTGGGCATCCACAGACAAAGCGACCTATGTTTCGAATATTCCCAGCTCTTCCACAAGCACCTACACCGATAAAGGTTCCTATATTGCCAGCACCAACGGCGACGGTTCTACTTCCTATGTGGATACCCGCTGGTTTGTCAATTACCCCTATGATATGACATATACGGTTGATAGTTATGTTAATGCCAGGTTTATGATTACGTTTCCAAAAAATAAATATAAAGCATCCGGCTATCTATGGAAAACGGATATCGATACCTATCAAGAGTACCAGGGCGAGTGTCACGAAAACTTAGGAAGTTCTGAGGATCTAACCTATTTGAATAATAATATAGCAGAGTCTTGTGTATTCAAGATTACACGGCCCGGGGTTGCCGGGTTGAATTAATGGCTTGTATATGCCGCAGTAATAATATAACTATATTGGAATGCAATGGCTGCGATTACATCTACGGTTGCCGGGGGAAGCGCTACCCGCTTTACGGAAACGATTTCTGGTTTGGGGTCGTGGAAAGTTACTAATTTCAACGTGCCGGCAGCTAACGGTTAGATAATATATGTTAGACATCAACAATAACGATTACATCATTTACAACCCCGCTACCGGTGGATTGTTCTATGACGTTGATGGAAACGGAGCCAGTATTGCCGTGCAGATCGCTGTGCTAACGGGTCATCCGACGATTACTACGGCGGACTTCTTTGTCATTTAATCAATGAAACATCTGGATTGTCGAATCTATTTCAGGCCAAACCCCATGAACACACTTCCCAAAGTTTTTAGCATTTACCCGTCGTTTATATCAACACGATTCCGTCATGGGCTGCTAATCACCACCACCCTGATGGCATTGCAAGCCGGTGGCGTAGCCCATGCCGACGATTCCTATGCATCATCCGCAACCGTCACCGGCGAAAACTTAAATGCCATGGCGCCAGGCAAAATAACCAGCGACGGCGCAAGCGGTCTCGTGACTGCCGATGGCAATAATCCACGCTCCATGATATTGGGCGATGTAAACGGCGACGGCATCAATGATTTAATTACCGCCAACTATGCACACGATAATATCAGCGTGCGACTCGGTCATCGCGACGGCACTTTACAAAATAAGGTTGATTTCGCTACCGGCGCGCGTCCTTTCGCCGTTGTGTTGGGCGACCTGAATGGCGACGGCGTCAGTGACGTGGTTACCGTCAATTATCTGGATCACAGCGTCAGCCTATTAACGGGCAACGGTGACGGCACCTTTAAAACTCGAATGGATTATCCGGTCGGTGACTATCCAACATCGGCGGCATTGGCCGATGTAAACCATGATGGAATGCATGATTTGGTGATTGCCAACGCCAAGGACAGCCAACTCACGGTATTGCTCGGCAATGGCGACGGTTTGTTCTCTGACGGCATCCGTTATTCGCCCACCCAACAACCCGTTTCCGCAACGCCATGGCATCAGCTTTTTGCTGATGCGCAGGATAAACAACCAGTCACGCAAATCCATGCCGCCAAACCCAGCTGTAAAATTTGCGGCGTCTGGGGATTCAGGGATTTTTCAAACAATCTCATTACCTTCACGATTGCCAGGCAAGGGCGTAATTACACGGCGACGAGTCTCACCGACGTCAGCCTGCCGCTCGATGGTTACTGCTTTGATCATAGCGGACAAAGTTATCCTTACACCTATACGTTCGACGCTTCAGCCATCAGTATTGATACGGCAAAACATACCATATCAGGCAGTCACAGAGACACGGACAGTTATGGCAGTTACTATAGTGGAGAAGTGATCTACGCAAACTTTACCGGGAAATTTAACTTAAAAAATACCAAGCTGTCGTTAAGCTTTGACGAAGGTCATAGTGTTTACATTTGCGGTGATTATGGCAGCGCCAGCGTGACCGCCGTTAAACTGAGCAACTAGCCCCCCATGCTTCCGGTTCTTTGGGAATTCGCATGGCAGAGCGTTAAAGCCGCCCCGCCGTAGGATGGGTAGAGGCGATAGCCGAAAGTCGCCGCGTCCTCGCCGACAGCCGCCGGCGCTAGTCGGAATTATTAAGGCTGCTTGAAACACTAAGGCTTCTTGAAACCCATCGGCGACACAGCCTGAAGCCCGCGCCCCTGTACCGTGCGCGGCCATCGCTTGATGGGTTGCACCATCCATGGCTTTACCCATCCTGCGGCAAGGGCGTGATTCCGGCATTTTTGCATTGAGTCGGCGTTACCATGCGAAATCCCAAAGAACCTGGAGAATCTCTATGACGGCTACACCAGCAGCGCTCAAAACCGGCGCTGCCTTGAATGCTTCATCCAAGCCTCAGGGCTTGGCAACCGATCAGTTTCTTTACTTCTTTCTCCGCTTGAGAAAAGGCGAAGTTCGCCGGGTTGTGCAAAGAGCTCAATCGTTATATCCCGGAGAAACCCCCGAACAACTCGCCCGAAGGCTCATCAATACGCAGTGCGCGCTATCCTTCATCGGCGGGGCCATTTTGCATCTGCCGC
>SCQD01000005.1 GCA_004299145.1 Methylococcaceae bacterium
GGACCAACTGGACGCCAAAGCGGATGAAATCGCCGCGCTGATGCGGCGCATTCCCGGCGGCGCCGACGTACAACTGCGCTCACCGCCCGGCACCGCCGGCGTGGACATACGCTTGCGGCTGGACCGGCTGGCGGCCTACGGCCTGCAACCCGCCGCAGTGCTGGACGCCGTTCAGGCGGCCTACGAAGGCAAAGTGGTCGGCAAAGGCTACGTCGGCAACCGCATTTTTGAACTGGCGGTGATACTCCCGCCCGACTGGCGCCAAGACCCGGACGACGTCGGCCAATTACCACTGCGCGCGGCGGAAGGCGAGGTGTTGACGCTGGACCAGGTGGCCGACATCCGCGCCGGCGAAGGCCGCTACAACGTGCTGCACCGGGGCTCGCGGCGGGTGCAGAGCATCACGGCCGGCGTCGCCGGGCGCGATCTGGCCTCGTTCATGGCGGAACTGAAACGGCGGACGCTGGCAGAAATCACGTTTCCCACCGACACGTACCCGGAATTCACCGGCGCCGCCATCGAACAAGCCAAAGCGCGCAACGAACTGATCCTGCACGCCCTGCTGGCCGGCGCCGGCGTGCTGCTGCTGATCTACATCGCCATCGGCGATCTGCGCCACACCCTGCTGACCCTGGTCAACCTGCCGTTTTCCCTGGTCGGCGGCGTGCTGGCGGCGCTGCTCAGCGGCGGCATACTCTCGGTGGGTTCGCTGGTGGGATTCGTGACGCTGTTCGGCATCACCGTGCGCAACGCCATCATGCTGATTTCGCACTACCGGCATCTGGTGGAAATCGACGGCAAACCGTGGAACCTCGCCACCGCCGTGCAAGGCGCCCAGGAAAGACTGCCCAGTATATTGATGACCGCGCTGGTCACCGCCCTGGCCATGCTGCCCATCGCCGTCAACAGCGACAACCCGGGCCGGGAAATCATGGGACCGATGGCGGCTATCATCGTCGGCGGATTGTTTTCGTCCACCGTGCTGAACCTGCTGCTGCTGCCGGCCATGCTGCTGCGGTTTGGGCATTTTGCGGGGAAATAACCAAGAAGCTCCATTGTCCTCCCCTTTTTGCCCGTCTTGGCATGGCCGGCGAGTTCTATGGTTATATGAACCATAATGGGGCAAAATAAGCACCAAATGCGGGCTTTGCCGCCAGCCAATGCACTAATAAGGCGCATTGGCTGGCGCTGCCAGCCAGCGATGCTTATTTTCCCCGTTTAGAATTCAGGTCCATTTATGAACACCACCCGGAAACCCTCTATCTCCCTGGGATGCGCGCTTTGGCTGTTGCCGCTGGCTGCTTCGGCTGACGAACTCAACTCGGCCGACACCGCCTGGATTCTGACTTCCGCCGCGCTGGTGCTGTTCATGACGGTGCCTGGGTTGGCATTGTTTTACGGCGGACTGGTGCGCACCAAAAACGTGCTGTCGGTACTGGTGAACTGCTTTGCCATCACTTCCCTGGCGTCAATATTGTGGGTAGTCGTGGGGTACAGCTTGGCGCTCACCGAAGGCAATTCATGGCTGGGCGGCTGGTCGCGGCTGCTGTTGTCCGGCATGGACGCCGACAGTTTGCACGGCAATCTGCCGGAATCCGTTTATGTGATGTATCACCTGACCTTCGCCATTTTTGCTCCGGCGCTGATCGTGGGCGGCTTGGTGGAGCGCATGAAGTTTTCCGCGCTGCTGGCGTTTGTTGCTCTGTGGCTGCTGCTGGTGTATGTGCCGGTATGCCATTGGCTGTGGGGCGGCGGCTGGTTGCAGCAAATGGGGGTGATGGATTTTGCCGGCGGGATCGTGGTGCATACCAGCGGCGGCATCGCCGCACTGATGGCCGCGCTGATGCTGGGGCCGCGCCGGGGGTTTCCGCGTACTCCGATGCCGCCGCATAACCTGACCATGACCGCGACCGGCGGCGGCATACTCTGGGTCGGCTGGCACGGTTTCAGCGCGGGCAGTGCGCTGATGGCCAACGGTGCGGCCGGCATGGCGATGCTCACCACGCATATTGCAGCGGCCGCTGCGGCTCTGGTATGGATGGGCATCGAGTGGCTGCGTTTCGGCAAACCCAGCGTGCTGGGAGTGATCACGGGCATGGTGGCCGGCTTGGGCATGGTTTCACCGGCGGCGGGCTTTATCGGACCTGGCGGCGCCTTGTTGATTGGCATCACGGCGGGCGCGGTCTGTTTGTTTTCCATTCTGTGGATCAAGCGCAGGCTGGGCGTGGACGATGCTTTGGACGTGTTTCCCGTGCACGGCATAGGCGGGATGGTCGGCGCGGTGTTGACCGGGGTGTTTGCCGCGGAATCGCTGGGCGGGCGCGGCTTGGCCGGCGATGCGGGCATGCTGGCGCAAGTGGCCTTGCAAGCTTTCGGCGTGGGCGTCACCTTGGCCTGGAGCGGTGGGGTGAGCTTTATGCTGCTCAAAGGCCTGGACCTGGCATTAGGGTTGCGCGTCAACCCGGACGAAGAAACCGAGGGCCTGGATATCGCGCTGCACGATTCCAAAGGCTACAACCCATAAAAAAAGCGGTGGCTGCCCAGGCAACCACCGCGTGCAACAACGCCGATGAAAGCGTTAGAACCAGTCCATCGGTAGAAGGGAAGTTCGAAGTCTAGAAACTGACTACTACGTCAGCCGTAAACAACACCTGGTCACCCCGCTTGCCGCCGTCAAATGCCTTGACTTTATCGGACCAGTCGTAGCGGACGTTGGGGCGCAGGTTCAACCACTTCAGCGGTTTGTAACTCAGGCCGGCCGTAATGGCGTAATAGCTGCTGCCGTCGTACGGGTAGGCCGCGCCGACCGGGTTGATGGCGCCGCCGCAGGCGTATGAATCGCCTGCTCCATTGTTGACGTTGGTGCTGGCGACGCAGCGACCCGGTCCCCAGACGCGGAAGCCGCCGTGGTCGCGGAACCATTCCGCGCGCACGCCCGCGGTCAGGTTGTCCTTGATGTCGTAGAACAAATATTGGTTGATGCCGTACCAGCGAGCGTTTTCCGTTTTGCCGGAAAGCGCGCTATGCGAAGTGAGGACGTTGTCGGCATAGCCGTGGTCGTGCTGGATCACATAGTGCAATTTGTCGGTGAAGTTGTGCTTGCCGACCAGACTGTATAAAGCCCAGGCCGAGCTGGAATCTTCGCTGCGGTCGCCGGCGGTGGAAGTCAGCGCCAACGAGGTGCCTGCATCGTCGCTGGTCCAGGTGACGCCGCCCAGAAAGGCCCAGTTGCCCAGATCACGGTCAAAGCCGCCGTCCCAGCCGCCGGTGCTGCTGCCGGTGACTGCGCCGGCAGTGGCGCTCCAGTTCGAGTTGACCGAATAGTTGGCCAGGATGCCGGTATGCGTGAACGGCTCGCCGTATTGCATGGTATACGGTTTGGTGACGAAGAAGTTGTCCGGCGAGGTCACTACCTCATAACCGATCGGCGTATAAAAATGGCCGGCTTTCACGGAAACGCCGTTGCCCACCGGCAGGTTGAATTCAGCATAAGCTTGCGGCAGCGCGATGCCGTAGAAACGGTCGTTGTGGCTGTTGAGGTGCAAATCCCAATGCCCACGGTTGATCGGCGCGCCGGTGCGGGGATCGAATGGCCACGACCCATAAGCCTGGGTAAAGATGGCGTCGGTGCCGTACATGAAATCCACGCGGCCACCCCAATCGAAACTGTCGCCGTTGACGTTGACCGCTTTTTGCAGATACAGGTACAACTGGTTCATCTGCAGTTCGCCGGTGCGGTCGTTGAACGTGACCGGGCCGTTGAAGTTATCCGGTGAACTGTGCATGTTGGCCGACACGCTGGATTCGATCCATCCGCCGAACTTGAGGTTCCAATCTTTCATGAGCTTGGCGTCGTTGATGTTGACGCCTGCCGCTTCAAGCAGGCCGGCAGCTTCATCACCCGCGTGGACGGAGCCCGTGGCCGAGGCAACCAGGGCGCCCAGCGCCAATGCGCTGATGACCAGGCTGGATTTTTTCGTTTTCATTTGCACACCCCTTAGTTTCAAGGACTAACATAGCCGGTTTAAGGCATTACGTGAAATTTTTAGCAGGATTGATGCCAAATAAAAATAGCTTTATTATTCAGTTAGTTATGCGTTGATACAGGGGGGCTGTCGCGAATCTTTCGGCATTTATGCACAATTGTTGTGCATGATGCTCGATTTTGATTCAGCAAAAAAAACGCCGATGGGAATCGGCGTTTTTTTTGGGGGGGGGGTAAGTCGCTACGACCTTAGTGTTGCTGGCCCGACTCCAGCGCGGCAATGCGTTTTTCCAGCGGCGGATGGCTCATAAACAACTCCATCCAGCCGTTGCCGCCACCGCGTATGCCGAATGCCATCATTTCCGCCGGCATTTCGGTAGGGTCTTTGGCGCGTTGCAAGGCGTGCAGCGCCGCGATCATTTTGGCGCGGCCGGCCAAGCTGGCGCCGCCCGCATCGGCGCGGAATTCGCGCCAACGCGAAAACCACATGACTATCATGCTGGCGAGTATGCCCAGGACGATCTGCGCCACCATCTGCGTGATGTAATAGGCGGGACCAAAGCCGCCGGACTCTTCGTTATCCGAGCGCAGCAGGGTGCGATCCACCACGTAGCCGGCAATGGTGGCGAGAAAATACACAAACGTATTCACCACGCCCTGGATCAGCGTCATGGTGACCATGTCGCCGTTGGCCACGTGGGAAATTTCATGGCCCAGCACGGCTTCCACTTCGGACTGGTTCATGTTGTGCAACAGGCCGGAGCTGACCGCGACCAGGGCATTGTCGCGGCTGGCGCCGGTAGCAAAAGCATTGGGCTCGTGGCTGTCGAAGATGCCCACTTCCGGCATGCCGATGCCGGCCTGTTTGGACAGACGCCGGACGGTTTCCACCAGCCAGGTTTCGGTCGGGTTGCTGGGCCGTTCGATGACAAACACGCCCATCGAGCGCTTGGCCATCCATTTGGAGATGAACAGCGAAATAAACGAGCCCGTCATGCCCATGAATGCCGATACGATCAGCAGATGGGTCAGGTTCAGGCCCACGCCGCGCTGCTGCATGAATTGACCCAGACCCAACAGGTGAAACAGCAGGCCGACGACCACCATGATGGCGATGTTGGTGAGTAAGAATAAAAGTATGCGCATATCAGTTTTTCCTTCCGGGTTGCGAGTGCATTAGTATATTGAGCCCTCCAGCCAGGAAATCAAGTTGAACCCTCATCAAGCCCCCCGTTGGCTGGCCCGCCTCGGCCATTTACTGGCTGGCCGTCGGCAGCTCTGGTGGCAAAACCCCGCCGCCGGCTCACAACCTGCGTTCAGCGACCTCGGCCACGCCTGGGATTGCACGGGTGCAACCGTATCCCGCGATGCCATCAGCGAAGTAAGGCGCATCGACATCGACGGGCACGGCTATTACGCCAAGTATTACCGTCAACCGGGCAAGGGCTGGCGGCGCTGGCTGGGGCGCAGCCGCATCCGTACCGAGTGGGAAAACCTGCGGTTGTTTCGCGAGCTGGGCTTGCCGGTGCCGGACCTGGTGGCCTACGGCGAGCAATGGGACAGCGACGGCTACCGGGGCGTGATGGTAACGGCGGCATTGGCGAACACGGCGGGCCTGGATGCGCTCAGCGAGCGCATGCAGCAGCGCGAATGGCGCGCAGCGGTATTTGCCCAGCTGGCACGCCATCTGGCCGTGCTGCACCGGCACGGCTTTGCCCACGGCGATCTCAACTGGCGCAACCTGCTGATTACGCGGAGCGGCGAGCCGCGCCTGTTTTTCATCGATTGCCCGCAAGGCCGCTGCTGGCCCTGGCCGCTGCGCTCACAAAAAATCGACAAAGACTTGTGGATGCTGGACAAGCTGGGGCGGCAGAAGCTGTCCCGTAGCCAACGGTTGCGGTTTTATCTGCTTTATCGCGGTGTGCAGCGCCTGGACGCAGCCGATAAACAACGGCTGCGCCGTATCGCCAACAAACCGGCAAAGCGTGAGCGCTGATGGATCGGCTTACTCCTGTACTTTCAAGCCGTATTTCCGCACCCGGTAGCGCAAGGTTTCGCGGGTGGCGCCCAGCGCGCGGGCGGCGGCGGTCAAATTGTTGCCGGAACGCTCCAGCGCGGTTTTGATGATGTGGCTGTCCATGTCGTCCAGCGCCATGCTGCCGTCCAGCGGCAGATAGATGCCGTTTTGATCGGCATGCGGCTGGACGGAGGGTTGACCCGGTAGTTGCAGCCACTGGCCGGGAAACGCCGCGCCGTCGGCGAACAGCACGCAACGTTCGATGACGTTGCGCAGTTCTCGCGCATTACCGGGCCAGTGGTAGGCGCGCAGCTTGTCCCAGACCTCCTGGGCGATGGTTTTAACCTGTTTGCCGGCTTTGGCGTTGAATTCGGCCACGAACAGCGGCACCAGTTCGTCCAGGTCCGCTTTCGATTCGCGCAAAGGCGGCAAGGTAAGGCGGAATACGCTGAGGCGGTGATACAAGTCGGCGCGAAAGCCGCCGTTGATCACCATTTTTTCCAGATCGCGGTGGCTGGCGGCGATGATTTGCACATCCACCTGAATTTCTTTTTCGCCGCCCAAGCGGCGTACTTTGCGGTCGTCGATGGCTTTGAGCAGCTTGGCCTGCAATTCCAGCGGCATTTCGGCGATTTCATCCAAAAACAGCGTGCCGCCGCCAGCTTGCTCCAGCAAACCGCGATGCCGCGCCGTGGCGCCGGTGAACGCCCCGGCTTCATGGCCGAACAGCTCCGATTCCAGCAATTCACGCGGCAATGCCGCGCAGTTCAGTTCCACCAGCGGTTGCTGGGCGCGTGGGCCGCCATAGTGCAGAATGCGCGCCGCCAAGCCTTTGCCGGTGCCGGTTTCGCCGCCCAGTATCAAGGCGCTGAAAGGAACCTGCATCAGCTTGCCCAGCATCAGGCGCACTTCCTGGGCTTTGGCGCTACGGCCCGCATAAGCTTCCAGCGAGTAGCGGCGATGATGCGACTGGGTCTGATCGATGACGCGCCGTTGCAGCCCGGCGTTGCGCGCGGCGCTGGCCACCACCAGGTCCAGCCGGTCCAGGTCGCAGGGTTTTTCCAGAAAATCATAAGCGCCCAGCCGCAAAGCCCGCACCGAATCGCGCACGCTGCCGTAACCGGTGAGAAACAGCCACTCGGCGTGGCTGGTTTTGCCTTGCGCGGCCTCCATCAGATCCAGCGCGTTGCCGTCGGGCAGGTTCATGTCCGAGAGTACCAGCAGCGGGTCCAGGCGCTGGTCGATCAGCAGGTGGCGAGCTTCGGCCAGTTGCGTGACCAGCACCACATCCCAGCCGGCCTGACGGTAGTGGTGCGACAACTCGGCGCCCAGCAGTTTTTCGTCTTCGATCAGCAGTAAAGTGTCCATGGCGGGTATTTACCAACGATAAATCACAGCAATCCCGCCGTCACCACCGCGTCCAGCGTCGGCAATACCCGTAACGCCAGTTCCGCTCCGGCTCTGGCTGTGTCGGCACAGTGGGTGATCAGCACCGGCGCCATGCCTGCCTGATGGGCGGCGGTCAGGCCGGGCAGGGAGTCTTCCAAGACCAGACAGCTATCCGGTTCAGCCCCCAATAGCCGCGCCGCTTGTAAAAACACGTCCGGGGCCGGTTTGCCGCGTGCCACGTCTTCACGGGCGGCCATGATGGGAAACGTGGCGTCCAGGCCGGCCAGCCGCAAGCACAGTTCGGCGTAGTGGCGGCGGCTGTTGGTGGCCAGGCCGAATGGTAGGCGCCGCCGCTGGATGTGTTCCAGCAAGGCGTGAAAGCCCGGCTTTACCGCGATGCCGTGGCGGTCCACGTGGCGCTGCCAGTGCCGGTCGCCGCGTTGCTTGAAATCCGCCAGCGCGAAGTCCGTGCCCAGTTCCGCCAGCAACGCCGCTTCCACTTCGCTGCCTTGCAGGCCCGACAAGCCGGCAAAAAAAGCGTCGTTCAGGCTATGCCCCATGTCGGTCGCGGCTCTTTCCCAGGCCAGCCGGTAGGTGGTTTCGGTGTCCAGCACCAGGCCGTCCAGGTCGAAAATTACCGCTGTGAATCGTGTCGTCATTTCGGTTACTCTCTGTTTCACCTTTTTGTGCAAACATTATCGCCTTTGATCATGAACTATCCCAATTCTTCTGCTTTGCTGGACTGCCGGTGGTTGGCCGACAATCTGGACCATAGCGATGTGGTGGTGCTGGACGCCGGTTTTTTTCTGCCCACCGAGCGGCGCGACGCCGCCGCCGAATATCGGCAGTGCCATATTGCCGGCGCGCAGTTTTTCGATATCGATGCGGTGGCCGACCACGGCACGCCACTACCGCACATGCTGCCCAGCCCGGATACGTTCGCGGCGGCGGCAGGCAAACTGGGCATCGGCAACGATACCTTGGTGGTGACTTACGACAATAACCGCTTCATGGCGGCGGCGCGGGCGTGGTGGATGTTCCGCGTATTCGGCCACGACCAGGTGGCGGTACTGGACGGCGGTTTGCAGCGCTGGCGCGCGCTGGGCTTGCCGGCCGATGCCGCCGAGGTGGCGCGCGCGCCGCGCCGTTTCGAGGCCGGCTTTCGGCCCGGACTGGTCCGCGATCTGGCACAAATGCGCCGCTGGGTGCAGGCGCCGGATAGGCAACTGCTGGATGCCCGCTCGCCCGGCCGTTTCGAAGGCAGCGCTCCCGAGCCCCGGCCCGGCGTCCGCTCCGGCCATATTCCCGGCAGCCGCCATCTGTTTTATGCCGATCTGGTGGACCCGGACAATCACCAGTTGTTGCCAAACGATGCCTTGGCGGCGCGTTTTGCCGCGGCGGGCATCGATACGGCCCAGCCGGTGACGACCACCTGCGGCACCGGGGTGACCGCCGCGATATTGGCGCTGGCGCTGTATCAATTGGGCCGGCAGGACGTGGCGGTGTACGATGGTTCCTGGAGTGAATGGGGCGGTCTGGCGGATACGCCGGTGGCGCTCGGGCCGGCTTGATAAAGGCCGCAACCCTTTTATCTCCCCCTCACCCCAACCCTCTCCCGGGGGGAGAGGGAGCCCGTTCCTGGGGCGGGCTCTGCTCACCACAACCTTACATCGTTCCCACGCTCTGCGTGGGAACGCATCCCGGGACGCTCCGCGTCCCGAATGGTGCTTGGAATTTGGCTGCCAATAACTTCCCGACATGTTCCAAGGCGCTGGCGTAGGGTGGGCACCGCCCACCACAGCCTTGCCAGGCCGCCCGCCTTGGTTGGATGCGCGGGCTCTTGGTGGGCGATGCCCACCCTACCGGGAATGCAAACCGGGAAGTTGTTTTTGACCCAATCCTTAGCCTATGGGCGGCATTGGTTTGTTATGCAGGACAGTCAGTTGTTCTCCAAACGGATACGACACGACACGGGACGCAGAGCGTCCAAGGCTGCATTCCCACGCAGAGCGTGGGAACGATAAAATAAATCAAGTTCTTTTGAGGTAAACCGCATGGAATTTAAAGATTATTTACGCACCCTGGTGACCAAAGACGGTTCGGATATTTATCTGTCCGTGGCGGCGCCGCCGGCGGCCAAGTTTCAGGGGCGCTTGACGCCGCTGGATAGCCATATTCTGACGCCGGAAGATACCCATCGTATCGCTTACGATTTGATGAATCCTGAGCAGCAAAAGGATTTCGAGCGTAAGCCGGAAATGAACCTGGCCATCAGCGAGCCGGGCATAGGCCGCTTCCGCGTCAATATATTCAAGCAACGCAACTTCATCAGCATGGTGATCCGCAATATCAAAACGGAAATTCCCAACGCCGACAAGCTGGGGTTGCCGCCGATATTAAAAGAAGTGATTATGGAAAAGCGCGGGCTGATTTTATTCGTGGGCGGTACGGGTTCCGGTAAATCCACGTCTTTGGCCGCCTTGATCGATTACCGCAACAGCAATGCCGGCGGACACATCATTACCATCGAAGACCCTATCGAGTATGTGCACCCGCATAAAAAATCCATCGTCAACCAGCGCGAAGTGGGGGTGGATACCGACACCTTCGAAGACGCGCTGAAAAACACCCTGCGCCAGGCGCCGGACGTGATACTGATCGGCGAAATCCGCGCCCAGGAAACCATGGAGCACGCCATCGCTTTTGCCGAAACCGGCCATTTGTGCTTGTCGACGCTGCACGCCAACAACGCCAACCAGGCGCTGGACCGTATCATCAACTTTTTCCCGGAAGCGCGCCGTAATCAGCTGTTGCTGGATTTGTCGCTCAATCTCAAAGCGTTCGTGTCGCAGCGTCTGGTTCCCACCGTCGACGGCAAGCGCGTGGCGGCCATCGAAATTCTGCTGGGTTCTCCGCTGGTGGCCGATACCATACGCAAAGGCGAGGTGCACGCCATCAAGGAAGTGATGGAAAAGTCGGAAAATATCGGCATGCAGACTTTCGATCTGGCCTTGTATAACCTGTATAAGGACGGACGTATCACGCTGGACGAAGCGTTGCGCAATTCGGATTCACCGAACAATTTGCGCCTGAAAATCAGCCTGAGTGAAGAAACCCGCGATACCGCGCGCCGGGAAACCGGTAGCGCCGGCAGCGGGCCGACGCTGGAGCTGCTGCATGATGATTAGCTGCTTATAAAAATCTATTTTGGAGGGGTATATGTCGACCTACGGCAAAATGTTGTTGGGTATTGGCTTGGTATGGGTGACCCAGTTATATGCGGCGGATTATCCTTTGCCGGAACCGGCCGTCAAAACTGATTTTCCTCGTCCCGACGATGCAAAAACCAATCTGGGCAGGCTGTTGTTTTACGACAAGATACTCAGCGGCAACCGCAATATTTCCTGCGCCACTTGTCACCATGCGCTCACGGCCACCGGCGACGGCTGGTCTTTATCGGTGGGCGAAGGCGGCTTAGGCCTGGGCGTAGCGCGCAACACCGGTCAGGGCCTCAACGAAATTCACGCCCGCGTGCCGCGCAATGCACCGCCGGTATTCAATCTGGGGGCTGCGTCTTTCGATACTTTGTTTGCCGATGGCCGGGTGCAGGCCGATGCCGGTCAGCCCAGCGGCTTCAAGACGCCCGCCGGCGATGATTTGCCCACCGGTATCCTGGAAAACGTTTTGGCCGCGCAGGCCATGTTTCCGGTGACGTCAGGCACGGAAATGGCCGGGCAGTCCGGTGAAAACGATATTGCCAATCTCAGCGCCGTGAACGATTTCAATGGAGTATGGCAGTTATTGGCTGAACGTCTGCGCTCGGTTCCCGAATACGTGGCCTTGTTCCAGCAAAGCTTTCCCGAGGTGCATGGCGCGGCGGACATTACCTATGCCCACGCCGCCAATGCCATCGCCGCTTTTGAAGGCACGGCCTGGCGCTGTGACAACAGCCGTTTCGATCAGTACCTGCGCGGCCGCCAGGACGTTTTAAGCGCGCAGGAAAAACGCGGGGTAAAGTTGTTTTATGGCAAGGCTGATTGCGCCCAGTGCCACAGCGGGACGTTCCAGACGGACGGTGATTTCCACGCCATCGCCATGCCGCAGATCGGGCCGGGTAAGGGCGACAATCTGCCGGGATATACCGATGGGCTGGATGATTTCGGCAGGGAGCGCGTGACTAAAAAACGCGAAGACCGGTTTAAATTCCGTACGCCCAGCCTGCGCATGGTGGAGTGGACGGGGCCGTGGGGACACGATGGCGCTTACAATAGTCTGGAAGGCGTGGTTCGGCATCACCTGAATGCGACGGCGGCGCTGAAAAGCTACGATACCCGGCAAGCCGTTTTACCGTTGCGGCCTGATTTGTCCGCGCTGGATTTTGTCGTGCAAAACGATCCGGCCAGGAGAAAATCCATTGCGGCGGCATCGGAAATACAACCCATCGCTTTGGATGACAGGGAGGTTGCCGATCTGATGGCGTTTCTGTTCTCGCTGACCGACCATCGTTGCACCGATTTGCGCCGCGATGTGCCGCAAAGGGTGCCGAGCGGGTTGACTATTGCCGATTAAGGATGTGGCTGAAAACAACTTCCCGACCGAGCCTATCGATGTAGGGTACGCTGTGCGTACCGTTCGACGCCCTCGAAGGTACGCACAGCGTACCCTACAAGATTGGCTCGACCATGGAAATATCGCGTCGATTCAGGAAGGTTCTTTCCATCAGACTTGTGCATAAAGACGGGCGCTCAGCGTCCCAAATGGTCTCACCACAACCCTTCTTGGATAACCATCCTCTTTTCTTGTCATTCTTCAATCCTTTTTTCTGCTGACAACGCTGCACACTCCGGCGGTTGGCGTATTGGCGCCGCCGGGGGCTTGTGTTCCGGTTGGTGCGGTTGAAACCACCAGTCCAGCTCGGAACCACATCCGTCACCCGGCGGGGGGGGCGCTTGTGGTTGGCAGGCGGGGCTGTCGGTTGGGCAGGTCAGGCGGGCGTGGAAGTGATCGTCATGGCCGTACCAGGGGCGCAGCTTGTGTAGCCAGCCGCCGGGCATGCTGCGGCATAGTTCGCGTTTGATCACGGGATTGACGAAAATTCGGTCCAGCGTCGGCGCTTCCGCCGCCAAGCGCAGCAAACGGCTTTGCCGGCCGTTCCACAGCGAGGGCGACAGGCCGGTTTTGCCGGGATTGAGCAGGGAGGGCTGTACGCCGGGATCGCGTAGCGCGTCCAACGGCGAGAATGGCGGTTTGGGTGCGATGTGAAACCAGATGTCGACGTCCAAGCCGTTTTGGTGGCTGCTATGGCCGTAAGGCATGCGGCCGCCGCGCGCCAGCGATAGATCGCCCACCAGCAGGGTGCCCAGGCCGGACGCGGCGACGCGAGTCCCAAGCTGCTGGATGTAATCGATTAATGCGCCATGCCCATAGTAGCGTTCGCGCGTGGTGCGCACCACGCTGTAACCGTCGCCGTCGAAAGCCAGGCTTTGCGCGCCGGCCAGACAACCGCTGGCGGCTGCGCCGATGCTGCGCGCCGGGCCGTCGCTGGGCGTTGCTGCGCCTGCCTCAAAACACACCCACAGTAGCGCGATGGCTTTCCAGCCCATGCTTGAATGTTCGTGCAAGATCGGCATTGGCTAAAAACGAAGAAAGCTGCTGCCGACAAAATGCCGGTAAGCTAAAGGTGTATATGGGGCGGGGTGGGGTGGGATGCGTCGACCAGCGACGCCGAGAAACTGGAAGTTCCGGTGTGATAGGGCGGGCAGCTCAAGCTGCCCGCACGGAACCATAACGGCGATCCCTGCCATATTTGTTGGCCGTATGAACAGACGCGCCGTTCAACCTACTTCCTGAGTGAAACGATGGACAATCGACTTATTTGCCGACGTCTTTGATCGGCGGCATATTGCGATAAGACTTGCCGTCCTGTTTTACCAGCTCTTCATGAGCAGAATAAGGGATATCCGATTGAACGTCTTTTTTCACCATGAACATAACAACGGCTGCGATGGCAATAACGCCAGCAATGTAGTACCAAAAGTTATCTTTTTCTTCCATTGTTGTTGCCTCGAGAAAATTAGAATGAAAACAAAGGATCGCTGATTGCTTGGTTGAAAACCTACTAGCGCAGTCATTTAATCCCATAAGAATTTTATGGACTTTTGCGGGCTTTGTCTACCATAAAAAGTGATGTTACTTTCGCCGGCAAGTTCCGGCAGCGGGTTGCCCCCAGAGTGTCTTAAACTATGCGCCGTCGATTTTTATTGATTGCCCCCCCACGACTTGGGTTACGATTAGCTCCTATGATTAAGTTCCGAATGCCCTTTCTATTGGTTCTGGCTTTGGTCGTGCCGTTCGTTGCGCAGGCTGAAGGCGCTTTGCCCGTGCCGGACAATGCCAAGCCGGCCATGCGCGGAGTCCTGGAAAAACTCGGCTACGCCGGCCCGTATGCGGTCGAGCTGCGCCGTTTGTACGAAAGCCAAGCTTACCAGCCTTTATGGAGCCATGACGGCAGCGCGACGCCGCAGGCGCAGGTGATGGTCGATGCCTTGGTCCGTGCCGGTGAGCGTGGCTTGATTGCCGCCGATTATGACGGCCCGAACCTTAAAGACAGCCTGACCCGCTTGAGCAGTGGCCAACCCTCGGCCGGTGAAAGCTGGGCCGCGTTTGACGTGACCTTAAGCCGTGCGTCAATGCGCTTCGGCAATCACCTGCATCGCGGCCGCATTGACGTTGCCGATCTGACCAAACTGGGCATTTCCATTCAGGCGAATCGGCCTCTGGACTTGCCGCGCGTGGTGAGTGAACTATCCAAGTCCGCCGATCCGCTGCGTGAGTTGGATCGCTTGGAGCCAGCAACGGGCGTCTACGGCGCGCTTAAAGCGGCTTTGGCGCACTATCGCGCGCTGGCTCAAGCAGCGCCGCCAGCGCCGGTAAAACTGGCTAAAAGCCTGCATGCCGGCGAATCCAGCGAAAGCGTGCCGAACTTGCGCACGCTATTGCAACTGAACGGCTATCTCGATCCCAACGCCTTGCCGGCCGCCGACGCGAATTTGTACGACGATGGCCTGGCCGACGCCGTGCGCCGCTTTCAGGCCCGTTTTGGCCTGGAGCCGGACGGCATCGTCGGGGGGCAGACGCTGAAGCAGATCAACATGACGCCGGCGGAACGCCTGAACCAGATCCGCCTGGGACTGGAAAGGCTGCGCTGGTTGCCCGAGCAGCGCGACAGCGCTTACCTGATCGTCAACGTGCCTTCGTTTCGGCTTTATGGCTATGACGCGGGCGTGCCGGATCTGGCCAAGCCGGATATCAGCATGAACGTGATCGTCGGGGAAGCCATCGATACCCATAACACGCCGGTATTTCACGCCGACATGGAATCCATCGCCTTCCGCCCCTATTGGAACGTGCCTTACAGCATCGCGCACAAAGAGTTGCTGCCTTTAATCGAAAAATCCTACAGCTATCTGGCGAAAAACGACATGGAAATCGTCGCTGACGATGGCATCAGCGTGGGGCTGGATGCTTCACAGGGCAATATCGACGCCGTGGACCATGGGCAGTTCCGGCTGCGCCAGCGGCCAGGGCCGAAAAACGCGCTGGGCCCGATCAAATTTGTTTTTCCCAACATGAACAGCGTGTATCTGCACGGCACGCCCAAGCAGTATTTGTTTCAACGCGCGCGCCGGGATTTTAGCCACGGCTGCATTCGTTTGGCCGACCCGGCCGGGCTGGCCGAATTCGTTCTGAAAAACGAAAACGGCTGGAACAGAAGCCGCATCGAAAGCGCCATGCAAGGCGATAAATCGTTCAGCGTGCGCTTAAGCCGCAATGTGCCCGTGTATATTTTTTACACCACCGCCTTGGCCGATGCCCAGGGGCAGGTTTTATTCTATCCCGACGTTTATGGGCAAGACGCAGGACTGTTGCAGTTGCTGGGCAAGGAAGGCGGCTAAGCGGCGGCGGAGTCCTGCCGCTGTTGCTGTAAAGCTGTTGCTGTAAATAAGACATAAACGAAAAAATCCGGACTGAAGTAGGATCTTCAGGCCGGATTTTTGGTTCACTACAGAGGAGGAAGCCGCGCCCAACGAGCTATTAGCAGCCCCGGTAGGCGGCAATGCTAGTCCGCCTGACGCCGCAGAAAAGCCGGTATATCCAAATACTCCATGTCTTCTTTGCCGCCTTTGGGCGATTCGCTACGGAAGTCCTGACCAACCGCCTGCTGGCGTTGCTGACGCATGAAAGTGGGACGACGCAACTGATCGTAGTCCAGCTTGCCGTTGTTTTTCTGCACCAGCTTCAGCGACGCATCGTGCTGCTGTTCGCGCTGGGTCAGGCCGGTAGCCACTACCGTGACTTTCATGTCTTCGTTCATGTCCGGGTCCATGGCGGTGCCGATGATGACGAAAGCATCGTCGGAAGCGAATTCCTTGACGATATTCCCCACCTCGTCGAATTCACCCATGGTCAGATCAGGCCCGCTGGTGATGTTGACCAGCACGCCGCGCGCGCCTTGCAGATTGATATCTTCCAGCAGCGGGCTGTTGATGGCTTTTTCCGCCGCCTCCTTGGCACGATTGTCGCCACGGCCGCGCCCTGTGCCCATCATGGCGACGCCCATGGCGGACATCACCGTGCGCACGTCGGCAAAGTCGACGTTGATCAAGCCGGGACGGGTGATCAGTTCGGCAATGCCTTGCACGGCGCCTTGCAATACGTCGTTGGCGGCGGCGAACGCGCTCAGCAGGCTGGCGTCCTTACCCAACACCCGCAGCAGCTTTTCGTTAGGGATGGTGATGAGGGAGTCCACACACTCGCTGAGCTCCACGATGCCTTTATCGGCGATATCGCGGCGTTTTTTTCCTTCGAACGGAAATGGCCGGGTCACCACGGCGACCGTGAGTATGCCGGCTTCCTTGGCAATTTCGGCGATAACCGGGGCCGCCCCGGTACCGGTGCCGCCACCCATGCCGGCCGTGATGAACAGCATGTCCGCCCCGCTGATCATTTCCTGGATGCGCTCCCTGTCATCCAACGCCGCCTGACGGCCCACTTCCGGGTTGGCGCCCGCGCCCAGACCCTTGGTCAGCATGCCGCCCAATTGCAGTACGCTCCGGGTTTTGACGTGTTTCAAAGCCTGCGCATCGGTGTTGCAGCAAATAAACTCGACGCCTTCGATACTGCTGTCCATCATGTGATTGACGGCATTGTTGCCGCCGCCGCCCACGCCGATAACCTTGATTACCGCACTCTGGCTAAAAGAATCCACCAACTCAAATTTCATTTTTCCCCCGCCCTTAGAATTTATGCACCGAGATGGCTTTTAATACACCCACGACCACTTGCATCAACACCATACTTGATACGGTTATAATATAAAGATACCAGATATGAGACGCCGCCACAAGCCATCAATTTACCTAAAAAACTCGTCATTAATCATTAAAAATTCCCCTGAAACCAATTTTTCATTCGCTTAAACAAGCCTTTGTAACCCGTACCCACCACGGCGTGTTTTTCCCCCAACCCCTGGTGTTGCTTACCAAACAATAACAACCCCATTCCGGTAGAATAAATAGGATTGCGGACGACTTCCGCCAATCCAGTCACATATTGCGGCATACCGATGCGCACCGGCATATGGAAAATTTCTTCCGCCAATTCGGTCAATCCTTCCACTTTGGCGCTGCCGCCGCTCAACACGATGCCACCGGCAATCAATTCTTCAAACCCGCTACGGCGCAACTCCTGCTGCACCAGCAATAACAATTCCTCGTAGCGCGGCTCGACGATTTCCGCCAGATTTTGCCGCGAAATCCTGCGCGGCGGACGATCGCCGATACTCGGCACCTCAATGGTGTCGTCCAGCTCCGCCATGTGCGTCAAGGCACAGGCGTGCTTGATTTTTATCTCCTCCGCGAACTGCGTCGGCGTGCGCAAGGCGACTGCTATATCATTGGTCACTTGATCGCCGGCAATAGGTATCACTGCCGTATGGCGGATAGCGCCGTCGGTATATACGGCTATGTCCGTGGTTCCCCCACCGATATCCACCAGGCATACACCTAAATCTTTTTCATCTTCGGTCAGGCAGGCCGTACAGGAAGCCAGCTGCTCCAAAATAATATCTTCGACTTCCAAACCACAGCGATTGATGCACTTGACAATATTCTGCGCGGCGCTGACCGCACCGGTAACGATATGCACGCGCGCTTCCAAACGAATACCCGACATTCCGATGGGCTCTTTGATACCCTCTTGGTTATCGATAACAAATTCCTGAGGCAAAATATGCAGAATTCGCTGATCGGCAGGAATAGCCACAGCGCGAGCTGAATCGATGACTCGGTCCACATCGCCCTGACAAACTTCCTTCTCTTTAATCGCCACAATACCGTGGGAATTCAAGCTGCTGATATGGCTGCCGGCGATGCCCACGTATACCGAACTGATCTGGCACCCCGCCATCAATTCCGCTTCTTCCACCGCGCGCTGAATCGAGGCGACGGTGGTTTCCAGATTCACCACCACGCCCTTCTTCAAACCACGCGAAGGGTGGCTGCCAATACCCACCACTTCAATATCGCCTTCCTCGCTGACTTCTCCCACAATCGCCGCCACTTTGGAAGTGCCAATATCGAGCCCTACGATGAGGTTTCTTTCGGATCTTTTCCCCATAGCGTTACGCCTTATTTTTTGTAATCACACATACCAACCACTACCCATGAATCAATTTATCGTTCCCACGCTCTGCGTGGGAACGATGCGTTAGTTGGTCCGCTGCGCAGCCTTGGCTTTCATGCTCACCGCAAAACCGTTGGGATAGCGCAAGTCCACCCTCTGCACCGCCTGCAATCTTTCCGCACCCAACAACCCGGCCAGGGTCAGAAAACGCTCGAACGCCGCCAATGCGTCCTGCCTGCCCATCACTACCACCAGGCCGTCCTCCAACTTGACCGTCCAGGCATGACGATTGCTTAAATGTAATACCGCAATGCGCCGCCCCAGCGGCCCCAACCTGGCGTTCATGGTTTTCAACATGGCCAGCATGGGCTTCTCGTAATCAACCGGACCGATGATGGCCGGCAAATTAGCCGTTTCAGCGGTGATGCCGGCGCGAAACCTGACGCCTTTTTCACTGACGAAACTGCCGTCGCCGCTGCGCGCATAGGGTGTTTGCTCCTGGATCTTCACGACCAGGGTGTCCGGCCAATAGCGCTTGACCGACGCCTCGCCCACCCAGGGCAAACCGAGCACGGCGGCTTCCATCGCTTTCAAATCCACCAGCAAATAACTGCCTTGCAGCAAGGGTTCCAGCACCGCTTGCAACGCCGGCGGCTCTACCTGGCGCAAAGCGCCCTCCACCCGCACATGGCGTACCGGCATGAATTTTATGGCAATACCCGCTGCGGCCAACAGCAGCAGCGCCAACAAGGTCAGCATGAACCCGCCACGCTTTGAACCCGACTGCTGTGTACCGCCTGCGGGCGGTCTTCCGGTCACTTCCACTATCGTAGGGTACGCTGTGCGTACCTTCGATGACGCTGAACGGTACACACAGCGTACCCTACATCGATTAGCGCAGTTGTGCGGTTGCTTCCAACCCAACCCTTCATCCTGTTTTTCTTCGTGATCTTCGTGTCCTTCGTGGTGCATAAAGCCGCTGCGCCACGGCATCGGCTGCATGAAGCATGTATGATCCAGCGGTGCTCTTCAGTCACCCGCCTGCCCCGGTTCCGGCAATCCATCACCCACGATGCACACTTCCGATTGTAATGCGACCCCATAACGTTCCAGCACGGTGGCCCTCACCCGCTCGATGAGGTGTTCGATGTCGCCGGCGGTGGCGCCGCCCAGGTTGACGATAAAATTGGCGTGTTTTTCCGACACGCAGGCCTGACCGATACCCACGCCTTTCATGCCACAGGCTTCGATCAGACGCGCAGCATAATCGCCTTCGGGATTACGGAACACCGAACCGCAACTGGGCAGATTGGTCGGCTGCGTGGCGGCACGCTGAGCCAGCAGCTCGCGGATGCGTTCGCGGCTTTGCCAGACTTTCCCTGCCGACAACCGCAAGCGCGCCGCCAGAAACCATTCTTCCGCCGGCTTCACCACCTGGCGGTAACCGACCTGAAATTCGCCGGCCGTTCTGTCGCGCACCACGCCTTGCCGGTCCACCGTGGTGACGCTTTCCACCACCTTCCAGGTTTCTCCGCCAAAAGCCCCGGCATTCATGGCCAACGCCCCGCCCACGGTTCCGGGAATACCGGCAAAAAATTCAGCGCCGGTCAAACCTTCATCCGCACAAAATCTGGCGACGTGGGCACAGGCCACGCCGGCGCCGGCCGACACGCAGTCGCCATCGATACGCTTCAAACCCAGCAGACTGGAGCGCGTATAGATGACCGTGCCCGGAAAACCGCCGTCGCGCACCAGCAGATTGCTGCCCAGCCCCAGCCACAGCAAAGGCTCATCGACCGGCAAAGTGCGCAAAAACGACAGCAAATTTTCACGATTGGCCGGGTGATAAAAGCGTTTGGCCTTGCCGCCCGCGCGCCAGGTACAGTACTTGGCCATGGATTCCTCGTGGCGCAATTCAGCGTCCATCATACCCCCTCCGGCATGCATCCGATCGATTGAACTACGGGTCATGTCGGCCGGCCTCCGCCAAAACCTGGGGTAAAGTCGCCGCCCACTGGCCTACGTTGCCGGCACCCAAGGTCAGCAATACGTCGCCCGGATGCAATAGACGCGGCAAAACTTCCGCCAAGTCGGTCATTTTTTCCACGAACACCGGATCCACCTGGCCGCGCATGCGTATGGCCCGGCTCAGCGAGCGGCTGTCCGCGCCGGCGATAAACGCTTCGCCCGCCGTATAGATGTCCAGCAACACCAATACGTCCACTTTGGACAACACTTGCACAAAATCCTCGAACAAATCGCGGGTGCGGGTATAGCGGTGCGGCTGAAACGCCACCACCAGGCGCCGATCCGGCCAAGCCCCGCGCGCCGCTTCCAGGGTGGCCGCCACTTCGCGTGGATGGTGGCCGTAATCGTCCACCAGACTGATCAGCCCGCCTCGCCAGGAAATATCGCCGTTGAGCTGAAAGCGGCGGCCTATGCCTTTGAACTCGGCCAGCGCTTTACCCATGGCGGCGTCGGGCACGCCCAGTTCGCCGGTGATCGCGATGGCCGCCAAGGCGTTGAGAATATTGTGCTGCCCCGGCAGATTCAGCGTCACCCGCAAATCGGCCTGCCCCTGACGCTGTACGGTAAAGGCCGAACGCAAACCGTTGCGCTCGATAGCCACCGCGCGTACGTCGGCGGACTCGTGCATGCCGTAGGTTTTCACCGGCTTGGTGATGTCCGGCAGGATGCCCTGGATACCGGCATCGTCCAGGCACACCACCGCCAGACCGTAAAAAGGCAGGTGATGGATAAATTCGATAAACGTGCGCTGCAAGCGTCCGTAATCGCCCTGATAGGTTTCCATGTGATCCTGGTCGATATTGGTCACCACCGCCATCATGGGCTGCAAATATAAAAACGAGGCGTCGCTTTCATCCGCTTCGGCGACCAGGTAATCACTGCCGCCCAGTTTGGCGTTGGCGCCGGCGCTATTGAGCCGGCCGCCGATGACGAAAGTGGGGTCCAAGCCGGCTTCGGCCAGCAGACTGGCGGTCAGGCTGGTGGTGGTGGTCTTGCCGTGGGTGCCGGCGATGGCGATGCCGAAGCGGAAACGCATCAATTCAGCCAGCATTTCCGCGCGCGAAATCACCGGCACGCGGCGGCGGCGCGCGGCCAGCACTTCGGGATTGTCTTCCGCCACCGCCGATGAAATCACCACCACGTCGGCCACTTCCGCCCAGGCGGCGTCGTGGCCAATGCCGATTTCCGCCCCCAGCCCCTGCAAGCGGCGGGTGTTGGCGCTCTCCGCCTTGTCGGAGCCGGACACCTGGTAACCCAGGTTCAGCAGCACTTCGGCGATGCCGCACATGCCCACGCCGCCGATGCCGACAAAATGCACGCGGCGGATGCGCTGCATGGCCTGTCGCGCGTCCATGCTCATGGCTTGGCCTCCCGCAGACAAACCGCCGCCACCTGCTGCGTCGCCTCCGGCGTGGCCAGCGCGCGCGCTTTGGCCGCCATGGCGTGCAGCAACTCGCGCTGTGCCGCCAAGCCGCTCAAACGCTCCGCCAAGCCGGCCGCGTCCAACTGCGCCTGCGGCAACAGATCAGCCGCACCGGCCTCGCTCAGATAGCGGGCATTGGCGGTCTGGTGATCGTCTATCGCAAACGGAAACGGCACCAGCACGGCCGGCAGGCCGGCGGCGCACAGCTCGCCCACCGTCATGGCGCCGGAACGGCACACGGCCAGATCGGCCCAGGCATAAGCCGCCGCCATGTCGTCGACAAAAGCCTCCACCCTGGCCGGCAAACCATTGGCCGCATAACGCTGACGGGTGTATTCCAACAGGGCTGCACCGGTTTGATGCCATACCTCGAATACCACGCCGGATTTCGCCACGGCCTCCGGCACTAATCCGTTCAGCGCCTTGGCGCCCTGACTGCCGCCCAACACCAGCAAGCGCAGCGGACGGGCGGCATCGGCGATGGGCTTGGCCGGTAAAGCGCTAATTTCGCGGCGAATCGGGTTGCCGGTGTGCAGCGCGCCGACCGCCGGCGCAAAGCTGTCGGGAAAAGCTTGCAACACCGCCCGCGCCATGCGCGCCAGCAAGCGGTTGGTGGTGCCCGGTACGCGGTTTTGTTCGTGTATCACCAAAGGTATGCGCAACAATGCCGCCATCAGCCCGCCCGGCGCGGCGACGAATCCGCCCATGCCCAGCACCACCTGGGGCTTGCGCCGCAGCAATATCCAGGCCGCCTGCACGCAGGCCAACAAGATGCGCCACGGCGCCGTCAAGCGCTGCCACCAGCCTTTGCCGCGCACGCCGACCGCGCCGATCCAATCGATGGGAATATCCGCCGCCGGCACCAGTCTGGCTTCCAGGCCGTTGCGGGTGCCCATCCAGGTCACCACACAGCCCTCGGCGCGCAAGCGCTCGGCCACGGCCAAGGCTGGGAAAATGTGGCCGCCGGTACCACCGGCCATGATCATTACGCGCGTTGCCATACGGTTTTACCTTTGACGTTCACGCCCCGGGACTCGGCCACTTCGTGATGCACGCGCAGCAGGATGGCGACGGCCATGCACATGACGATGATGCTGCCGCCGCCATAGCTCATCAGCGGCAAGGTCAGGCCCTTGGTGGGCAGGATGCCCATGTTCACGCCCATATTGATGAAAGACTGGATACCGAACCACAGCCCCAGACCGTAGGCCAAAAATGCCGCAAAGCGCAGGCCGGCGATCTCGGCGGCGCGGCCTATGGCAAAAGCCCGCCACAGCAGATAGCTGAACAAACCGATCACCAGCATGTCTCCAGCCAGCCCCAGTTCTTCACCGATCACGGAAAACAAAAAGTCGGTATGCGCTTCCGGCAAATAAAACAGCTTTTGCACGCTGGCGCCCAGGCCGACGCCGAACCACTCGCCCCTGCCGAAAGCGATCAGCGCCTGGGTAAGCTGAAAACCGGTGTTCAAAGGATCGGCCCAAGGATCGAGAAAGCTCATCACCCGCACCAGGCGGTAGGGCGAGGTATAAATCAGGATGACGCCGGCAATGCCCACCATCGACAGCAGCAAGGCAAACTGCCACAGGCGCGCGCCGCCCAGAAACATCATGCCCAGGGCCACCGACATGATCACCACCGCCGCGCCGAAATCCGGCTCGGCCAGCAACAGCACGCAAGCCACGCCCAAAAGGCCCAGCGGCCGCACCATGCCCCACACCGAGTTGCGCACGGTCAGCATGCGGCGCTCCATATAGCCCGCCATGAACAGCACCGAAATCAGCTTGATCATTTCCGACACCTGGATGCGCACGCCGCCCAGCACCAGCCAGCGGGAACTGCCGTTCACTTCGCGGCCCAGGCCCGGCACCAGCACCAGCACCAGGAACAGCAAGCCGATCAGAAACAGCGTCTGGCCTTTTTGCTCCCACACTTGCAATGGCACCCAGGCGACGCCTATCGCCATCACGCAACCCAACAGCGCGTGCGCCAATTGGCGCTTGGGATAATAAAACGCATCGTTGGCCAGTTTTTCGCCCAGGTGCAAAGAAGCCGAGCTGACCATGATCAACCCCAGCAGCAACAAGCCCACGGCGGCGATCAGCACGTGGCCGTCCAGGTGAAAACGGCGCTGCTTCCACACCAGCAGCAAATCACCGCCTTGCTGCAACAGGGTTACGCTCATGTTCTCAATGCCTTTACCGCTTCGGCGAATACGCGTCCGCGATGTTGATAATCGGTGTACTGGTCCAGGCTGGCGCAGGCCGGCGACAACAGCACGCAGTCGCCGCGCCAGGCGAGTTGACGCGCCGCACTGACCGCGCTGCGCATATTGGCGGCCCGCACCGTTTCAGTGACGGGTTTCAACACGGTTTCCAGTTTGTCGGCGTCTTTACCCATCAACACCACGCCGCGCAGCTTGTCCGCCAGCCCCGCCAGGGGTGCGAAATCGGCGCCTTTGCCGTCGCCGCCGGCGATCAGCACGGCATGGCCCGACAAGCCTTCCAGGGCCGCCATGCAGGCGCCGATGTTGGTGGCTTTGGAATCGTTGATCCACACCACGCCGTCGATTTCCGCCACGAACTGCATGCGGTGATCCAGGCCGCGGAAACTGCGCAACGCTTCCTGCATGCCCTCGCGCGGCAGACCGATCGCATCGCCCAGCGCCAGCGCCGCCAGGGCGTTGGACAAGTTATGGCGGCCTTTCAGCAGTACTTCGCCGGCGCGCAACAAAGGTTCGCCGCGCATGGCCAGCCACTCCTGGCCGTCTTGTTCGATGAGGCTGTAGTCCAGAAGCCTTAGTGATACCGCTTCGCGGCGGCTTTCCCGGGGGGAGAGGGAGCCGACAGGTTCCTGGGTAGGATCAGGTTGAGGGCCACGACTATCCAAACCATAAAACACACAAGCCCGCCCCGGCTCCGTCATGCGCGCCACCAGCGCATCGTCGGCGTTCAGCACCCTGACCCCGGCGTGGCGGAAAATGCGCTGCTTGACCGCCGCGTATTCGGCCACGTCGCGGTATCTATCCATGTGGTCGGGGCTGACGTTCAACACGGTGGCCGCCGCCAGCGGCAACCACTCGGTGCGCTCCAATTGAAAGCTGGAAAGCTCCAATACGTACAATTCCGCCGCCTCATCCAGCAAATCCAGCGCCGGCGTGCCCAGATTGCCGCCTACTTGCGCTTTTTTACCGCTTTTTTGCGCCATGACGCCCAGCAAGCTGGTCACCGTGCTCTTGCCGTTGGCGCCGGTAATGCCCACCACCGGTGCCTGCACCATGCAGGCAAACAGGTCGATGTCGCTGAGCAGGCGCGCACCGCCGGCCAGGGCGCTCTGTACGCTGGGCTCGTCCAGCGCCACGCCGGGGCTGACGATGAGGTGGGTGGCGACGGCCATGGCGGGCCGCTCGAAGCCGCCCAGAAACACGGCGGCGTCCGGGCAGGATTCGCGCAGTTCCGCCAGGCCCGGCGGGCGTTCGCGCGAATCCACCACCGCAAACGCAATGCCGCGTGCATTGAGAAACTTCGCCACCGACAAACCGGTTTTACCCAGCCCCACCACCACGACCCGCGTTTTGGCTGCGGCCAGTCCCAGCCGCTCCAGGCAGGATGTGGTGGAAATTTGGGTCGATGAGGAACTGCTCATGGCCTTAACGTAATTTCAAAGTAGCCAGGCCGCACAGCACCAGGATGACGGTGATGATCCAGAAGCGCACGATCACGCGGGGTTCGGGCCAGCCTTTCAGTTCAAAATGGTGATGGATGGGCGCCATGCGGAAAATGCGCTTGCCGGTCAGCTTGAACGACAGCACCTGCAGCATCACCGACACGGTTTCCATGACAAAGACGCCGCCCATGATCATCAACACGATTTCCTGGCGCACCATCACCGCCAACACGCCCAGCGCCGCCCCCAAAGCCAGGGCGCCGACGTCGCCCATGAACACCTGGGCCGGATAGGCGTTGAACCACAAAAAGCCCAGCCCGGCCCCGACCAGCGAACCGCAAAACACCACCAGCTCGCCGGTCAGCGGCAAATGGGGAATGGCCAGGTATTCGGCAAAATGCACGTTGCCCGAGGCATAGGCAAAAATGCCCAGCGCGCCGCCGACCATCACCGTCGGCATGATCGCCAGACCGTCCAGGCCGTCGGTCAGATTCACCGCATTGCTGGTACCGACGATGACGAAATAGGCCAGCACCACGTACAGCCAGCCCATGTTCCACGCCACGCTCTTGAAAAACGGCACGATCAGCTGGGTTTCGGCGGGCAGGCTGGCGGTGGTGTACAAAGCCAGCGCCGCGGCAAAGCCGAACACCGACTGCCACAGATATTTGTGCTTGGCGCACAAGCCTTTGCTGTTGCGCAGCACCAGTTTTTTGTAATCGTCCACAAAACCGATGACACCGAATGCCAGGGTGACCGCCAATACCACCCACACGTAGCGGTTGGACAAATCGGCCCACAGCAGCGTGCTGATGCTGATGGCGACCAGGATCAGCGCGCCGCCCATGGTCGGCGTGCCCGCCTTGGAAAAATGGCTTTGCGGGCCATCGTCGCGAATGCTCTGGCCGATTTTGTAACGGCTCAGCCGGCGTATCATCACCGGCCCCACCAGCAGGGAAATGACCAGCGCGGTCAACACGCCCAAGATGGCGCGAAACGTCAGGTATTGAAAGACCCGGAACGCGCCGAAATACTGGCTCAGCCAATCGGCAAAATAAAGCAACATACTCAGGCCATCTCCACCCTTAAATTTTGCACGGTATCAGCCCGGGCCAATAATTGCTGTACCACGCATCTGTCACTGAACGGCGTGCTGATGCCCGCCACTTCCTGCATCGCTTCGTGCCCCTTGCCCGCCACCAGTATCACGTCGCCCGGCTGAGCCTGTTTGATGGCGAGGGCGATGGCCGCACGGCGGTCGCGTTCCACTGCTGGAGGCTGGAGGCCGGAGGCTGGAGGACTGTGTTCGTCGTAACACCCCGCCAGGATGTCCGCCACGATGGCACCGCCGTCCTCATGGCGCGGGTTGTCGTCGGTAATCACCACCCGGTCGGCCAACCGCATTGCGATGCGCCCCATTTCCGGCCGCTTGCCTTTATCGCGGTCTCCGCCACAGCCGAACACGCACCACAACCGTCCCCGGCAATGGGCGCGCAGGCTGTGCAGCACGCTTTCCAGGGCATGCGGACTGTGTGCATAGTCGACGATCACCGAGAAATCCCCGGACGCGGCGGAAAACCGCTCCATGCGGCCGGGCACGGCGCGTACCGCCGTCAAACGTTCGGCGGCTTGCGGCAGCTCGTATCCCAGCGCCAGCAGCACCGCCAGACCGGCCAGCAGGTTGTCCACGTTAAAACGGCCGAATAACGGCGCTTTGACCTGCGCCGCGCCACCTTGACTATGGACACTGAAAGCCAATCCCGCCGTGTCCTGCTGAATGTCGTGTGCACTCAGCACCTCACCCTCACCGCTCCCCTGCCCCGTAGCGCTGAATGCCAATAAACGCACGCCTTGCGGCACTGCCGCGCGCACGGCGTCAAAACTGGGGTCGTCGCGGTTGGCGACCACGAATTCCAGACCGGGTGCCCGCAGCAACGTCAGCTTGGCGGCCAGATAGGCTTGCATGTCGCCGTGATAATCCAGATGGTCGCGGCTGAGATTGGTGAACACCGCCCCCTTGAAATGCACGCCGTTCACCCGCCCCTGGTGCAAGCCGTGGGAAGAAACCTCCAGCGCCAGCGCTTTAACCCCCTGGTCGGCCAGTTGCGCCATGGCGCCGTGCAGGGTTAGCGCATCCGGCGTGGTATTGGCGGTAGCCGTCAATGCGCCGGGCATGCCCCAGCCCAAGGTGCCCATGACGGCACAGGGCAAGGCATCACCCAAAGCTTCGGCGATGTAGTGGGTGCAGGAACTTTTACCATTGGTGCCGGTTACGCCGATCACCGCCAGACGCCGGGACGGCTGTCCATAAAATCGGTCTGCGATCACGCCCAGCCTGGCGCCCAGTCCTGCCACCGGCACGCAAGGCAACCGGGCGGTAAAAGCCTGTATCAGGCTTGAGCCATCGGCCGCCGGGTCGTAAATAATGGCGACCGCGCCGCGCTGCACGGCGGCTTCGGCGTGGACCAGGCCATGGCAACGGCTGCCGGCCAGGGCGATAAAGACATCGCCCGCCTGGAGGCGACGGCTGTCCAGCGCCAGACCGGCCACCGGCAACTCCGCCGTCGGCGGGGCAAACTCGGCCATGCCTGCCAACAATTGGCTCAAATGAATTACAGCCTTCATATGGCCCCAACTCCCTGCTCCAGCAACGGCACGGTTTCCTGTTGATCAGGCGCGATATTCAGCAAGCGCAGCGCGCCGCTCATGACCTTGGAAAACACCGGCGCCGCCACCGAACCGCCGTAGTATTCGCCGGCGGACGGTTCGTCGATCATCACGATCATGACCAGACGCGGATCGCTGGCCGGCGCCATGCCCACGAACACGGACAGATAGCTGTCTTCGGTATAGCCGCCGGCCACCGAGGATTTTTTCACCGTGCCGGTCTTACCCGCCACCCGGTAACCCGGCACGCTGGCGCGCAAAGCCGTGCCTTCCCGGCTGACCACGTGCTCCAGCATGGTGCGCACGGTTACCGCCGTTTCCCGCTTCATGGCGCGTTGCGGCGCTTCCTGATTTTCCGCTTTAAGCAAATATGCCCTGGGCAGCAGGCCGTCGTTGGCAAACGCGGCATAAGCCCGCGCCATCTGCAACACCGACACGGAAATGCCGTAGCCGAACGACAAAGTGGCCTGTTCGAACTGGCCCCAGTTTTTGTAATTGCGCAGCTTGCCCGCCGTTTCGCCGGGGAAACCCAGGCCGGCGATATCGCCGAAGCCCAGGCCGTTGACAAAGCCCCAAAAGCGCTCGGACGGCAGCGTCAAGGCGATTTTAGTCACGCCCACGTTGCTGGATTTTTGCAGCACGTGCGACACGTCCAGCACGCCGTAATTGTGGATGTCCCGCACCACGTTGCCGGCCACCAGCATGGTGCCGGGGTTGGTGTCTATCATGGTTTCCGGGCGGAAAGTGCCCAATTCCAGCGCGCAGGCCACGGCAAACGGCTTCATGATGGAGCCCGGCTCGAACGAGTCGGTCACCGCCCGGTTGCGGGTAGCGCTGCCCTGCACTTCCTTGCGGCTGCCGTTGGGATTGAACGAAGGCTGATTCACCATCGCCAGCACTTCGCCGGACTTGGCGTCCAGCAGCACCAGCGAACCGGCTTTGGCGCTGTGCCGCAGCACGGCCGACTTCAATTCGCGATAAGCCAAGTATTGCAGGCGCTGGTCTATGCTCAGCACCAGGTCTTTGCCGGGGATGGCCGCGCGCACGTCTTCCACGTCTTCGATGATGCGCTGCTTGCCGTCGTGGATCACCCGCCGCTGCCCGGCGGTGCCGCGCAGCCACTTGTTGTACGCCAGCTCCAGGCCTTCCTGGCCGTTGTCGTCGATGTTGGTAAAGCCCAAAACGTGTGACGTGACCTCGCCACCCGGATAGTAGCGACGGAATTCGCGCTGAAAATCCAGCCCCGGCAAGTTCAGCGCCTGCACCTGCTCGGCCAGCGCCGGATCGATACGACGCGCCAGATAAACGAAATTGCGGCCACTGTCGGGCGAAACCTTGGCCAGCACCTGTTTGTAATCCAAACCCAGCAGATTCGCCAATTGGGCGATTTGCGCCGGGGTGGCTTGAAATTCCTTGGGATTGACGCTGACGGTCTTGACCGGCGTGCTGAGCGCCAACAATTCGCCCTGACGGTCCAGCACCTTGCCGCGATGGGCCGACACCGGCACCACGCCCACGTGGCGCAAATCACCCTGGTGCTTGAGAAACTGGTGATTGAACACTTGCAGTTCCACGGAACGGCCCACCAGAACCATCATGCAGAGGGTCAACAAACCCAGCACGAACCACCAGCGGCCCGCATATTCCTTGAATTGCTCGTTGCTTTCACCGACCGCAGATATCACAAAAAACACTCAATATTTAAGGTTTCAGATAAACAATCGACTTTCTTTCCGGTAATTCCATCCCCAACCGGTTGCGCGCGATGCGCTCGATCCGGCTGTGCTCGCCCCAGGTATTCTGCTCCAGGCGCAGCAGGCCCCATTCGGTCTGGGAGGCTTCAATTTCCTGCTCCAGACGCTGCGCTTCGGCGAACAGCATCCGCGATACATGCTTGGTGTACACCACCGCCACCGCCGAAATCAGCACCAGTACCAACAACACCGCTGTATTGACGTTCAGATTCGTTACTCCACCCGAAAGTAGAACTAATCCCTATCCTGAAACAAGCCGCTCCGCCACCCGCATCACCGCGCTACGCGCCCTGGGATTGCGCGCCACTTCCGCCTCACCCGGCCGCACCGCTTTACCGATGCGCCGCAAGGTCGGCGCCGCCGTCACCCACTGCGGGGCGTGCACGTCATGACCACGCTCCTGGTCACGCATAAACCGCTTCACGATACGATCCTCCAGCGAATGGAAAGCGATCACCACCAATCTGCCGCCGGGTTTCAATACAGCCAAGCTTTGCTGCAAGCCTTGCTGCAACTCACCCAATTCATCGTTCAAAAAAATGCGTATCGCCTGAAAGCTGCGCGTGGCCGGGTGTTTTCCCGGTTCGCGGCTGGGTACGGCCTGCTCGATCAGCTTGGCCAACTGCCCGGTGCTGGTGATGGGCTGGCCGGCGCGCTGCAAAACGACGGCGGCGGCGATACGGCGGGCAAAACGCTCTTCGCCGTAAACGCGCAGCACCTCGACCAGCTCTTTTTCCGCCACTTGCGCCAGCCACTGGGCCGCACTCAGCCCGGCGTCCACGTTCATGCGCATGTCCAAAGGACCGTCGCGCATAAAGCTGAAACCACGCTCGGCCGTATCCAACTGTGGCGAAGACACGCCCAAATCCAGCAAAATGCCGTCTACCCGGCCCAGCCCTTCCGCTTGTTCAGCCAGCCGGGCAAAACTGCTGTGCACTAAAGAAAAACGCGCATCCCCCGATAAAGCCAACGCCTCCGCCGAAACGACGGCATCGCGGTCTTTATCCAACGCCAGCAGCCGCCCCTTCGCGCCCAACCGCTGCAACAAAGCCCGGCTATGTCCGCCGCGCCCGAAAGTGCCGTCCACATAAACGCCGTCGGCACGGAGGCACAAAGCATCCAACGCTTCTTCCAGCAGCACGGGCAAGTGATCAGGGCTTTCCATCGGCAAGCCGGCTCAAAACGCCAAAGCGCCCAACTCGGGCGCCAGCTCGCCTAAATCTTCCAGCCCTTCATCCTGCAGCCACTCTTCACAGCGAACGTTCCACACGTCCTCGTCCCATATTTCGAATTTATTGCCCTGGCCGGTGAGCACCACCCGCTTGTCCAGCCCGGCGAATTTGCGCAAAGGTTCGGAAACCAGCACGCGGCCCTGGCTGTCCATTTCGCACTCGGTCGCATGGCCGATGAGCAGCCGTTGTAAACGCCGCGCTTGGGGATTCAAGGTCGGCAAGCGAATCAGCTTGCGCTCGATTTCTTCCCACTCCTGCAAAGGGTAGAGCAGCAGGCACTTGTCCCGATCGACGGTCAACACCAGCTGACCCTCGCAGGACTCCTGCAATTCGGCACGATAACGCGTAGGGATCGCCAAACGCCCCTTGGTATCGAGATTGATGGAAGTAACACCCCGGAACACTACACGCCCTTCTGTACTATTTTTTCCATTTTTTTCCCTATTTCCCCACAATGCCCCACTTCATCGCACTATAAGTAGCAAGATCAGCTTCGTCAAGCCACTTAAAAATAAAATGTGCGTCCTGTGATACACAGCCCATTGACGGCGTGGACTTGAATTGATGACGGCGCGGACTTGAATTGAAATAACGGCGATCCCGGTTTGAAAGCCACTCGCGGCTTGGCTGCCGTTCTTGATCTGGAAAAATTTTTTCGGGGGAGTGAAAAAAATTCGGTGATCCTGGTTGAAACACCAGAGCCGCTAGGCTGAATGTGGAGAAATCAGAGAGGGACCACTGTAGTAATCCGATATTCACATGGTTAGCAATGATCTACAATCGGACCTAGCGGGTGACTGCGACACGGTGCTATTCCCCCGGCCGTAGCACGGCGGATAACCGCCGGAGCGCCATGCGAGGTTCCTGCCGCTTCAATGCGGCGGGGTGGGGGGCCTCGCCAGCCATCCGCTACTTTCCTTTTTCATTGCGCATCAAAATATTGCTGTCTTCGTTGGAAGTCTGAATATCGTTGAGATACAACCGACGCATTTTTGCCACAACGTCATAGGTATGCGCGACTGAAATACCGTACTTTTTTGCCAAAGCGGCGTAGCCTGCACCTTGCCTGTGATCTTTGAACAACTCGCGGTTACGCCTTTCGGCCTTTAAGTTGACAGCCTTGGGGAGGTAGATCAGTTCCCCATTGAATTGGTCAGTGATTAAAAACACCAGGTCCAGCGCAGCGTTTTCTGCATTGCCCACCCCAATATCCTGTAGAAAATGGGCGGTAACCGCCAACATCCCCGCAAATACCTCGGGCACCTTTGCTGCATTGTGGCTCTGATATTCTCTCTTCATGACGCGCGTGGCTTTTCAAAAATTATGATATATGGGTAGACCGCCAGGCCTCAGTGAGAAACACCGGATTTTGTCAACCCTTGAGGCCAGATTCCTCAAGCTGGGCCGCCAGCGCATCACGCTGGCGATTGAGTTCTTCAATCTCCACTTCGAGCTGTGCGGTCAGCTTCAGGCGTTCAGCTACAGGCATAGCGTCATGAGGCCAGTCTTGTCCATCCAGAGCATCGGCGATCCGCTGCTTGATCAGGTCACCGAAATACCAGCAAACGGCTGTAGGAGCGATTTCGATCGGGGGAAAATAGCCCGCAGAAAACCAAGGAATTCGCATCCCGTCTTCACTATCCACCATCCGCCGCAAGCGGATCATATCTTGCGGCTGAGACTTTACAGCCCGGCGTAGCTGTTCAACAAAAGGGCGAGCTATCCGGTCGATGTCCTCACCCACAAAAGACAGGTAATCGGCCTTGGACAACGGCGCGTTGATAACCTGGTCGCGCTCACGCTGCTTGGCGTCAATCTGGTCGTCAAGGTCGTGTATCTGGCTGACCAACTCACGAACGGATGAATTGAGTTGATCCAATAGTTGTTTGATGTCGGCCATGTTAGCGCCCTTCCCGTTGCAGAGTAGCTTTAACCGCGCCGTCCCGCCGACTAAAAGGCTTGGGCATAGGCTCGATGACACCGCCCGCCAGCAGTTCATTCGCTTGCTGTCCACTGAATTCGGCTAATTGGCCGTACTTATAGCGCACGCCATCTGCGTGGATATTACCTAAGCATCGATATTGCATCGTCATTTTCCTTCTCTAAAGATTGAGCGCATAACACGCCAGATAGTTGGCTTCCGAATAGCTCAGGCCGGAACAATCCTGCCTGAATTCCGCCGCCAATCGTTCACTTTCGGTCATGGGTAACCGGTCTGGATAGGCGGATTCGGAAAAGTTCAGGGAGTTGTGAACATTAACGGGATAGCCCTCGCAGAAATTCAAAAAACCACCGCATCGTTCGGAAAACTCCGGTGGCGTCATGCCCTTGATAGCGGGCGGCATAGCGCCAAGAAAGCCCACATGGCGCAAATAGTAGGAGTCTGGTCGGGGGTTGTTGGGTGCGTAGGGCGGATAAAAAGCCGCCGAAACATACCGGTAACGACCAGCACGCACCAGGGTTACCAAGCTATCGCTGACTGCTGCTTGGGCATATAGATTGCCGTTCTTTTCCACCAGCACATTCACTTCACCAAAGCCGGGCTGGTTATCCGAGGGGTGTCCCAACACCAGCGGTGCAAGCTGCCTTTCCGGGGCGTAAACCGCCATCATTTGGAAAACGTCCCGCTCACTAAAATGCCGGGTGTTCCCCGCTGAATCAGTATGAATACCGGCCCGAAATATTTGGAACAGCTTTTGATGGCGCTGCTTCACGACCTTGCCCCCCGGCGCCGAACCTGCCGGTTCGGCTTCCCATCGCGGGCGATGACGGTGGCAACGGTGCGGTCGCTCACCCGGTGGACTTGCGCAATATCACGAATGATTTGCCCCTCGGTATAAGCCTGGAGAATGGCCTTGTCCCGGCAATACCGTTGCAAACGGTGCGCACGTGGCACATAGAAGCTTGAGTTGGCGCACTTGGCCGACAGCTTTTGTGCGGCCTCCAAGCCAATGGCCTGCGCCAGTTCGCTGGATTCCTCCACAGTGCAAGGCACACACACGGGACCGCCGCCATAGCGGTAAATCAGTCTCAGCACAGCGGCCAAAGGAAGGCCGTCCTGGAGCAGCAACCGGCAGGAAGCAGGCAGCAAGCGGGTTAACGTTTCGTCGGGGATTGTGGTGTCCATGGCGACTATGGAAACTCTTCTGATGTTGGAGGGTAATCTGAAATCTTTCAGAGGGAACGCACGGGGTGGCGGGTTTCGTCCGGCGCAAAGGTGTTGCACGGAGCGAAACCCAAGAAAGTCGCATTTACCCAGCTTTCCAGCGGCTTGACCAAGCTGGCGGAGAACCCGCGTTTATAAAGCTTTACGGCGGGGCTTCCTGCCTTGTAACAGCTTGGGCGGGGCCGAAGTACAGCCCCGCCCGCCAAACCGCATCAGGTGGCCTGTTTACGCCGCCCCTGCTGTTTTTCTCGATCAGCGACTCGCGCACGCACGATAGCCGCTGCGGCTTCGTCAAACATGGCTTCATTTTGCCTGGCGCTGGCATGAATCACTTCCAGT
>SCQD01000058.1 GCA_004299145.1 Methylococcaceae bacterium
CGCAGCCAGATTGCGATCGCGGCTCTTCCACAGGTAACCCCACAGGATAGAGGCCGTTACGATTTCCAGCACGATTTCGATGTACAGGAAGTTCATCCAGTACGTTTCGAACTCCGGTGCGAATGCGTCCAAACCGGCTGACCAGCCGTAGACGCCTTCGTACCAGCGTACCCACATATAAAACACGGTATAAATACCGAGCGCGAACGCCAGCCAGCCTTTATCCAGCAGGGGGGCGCCTGAATCAGCGGCAGCGGCGGCCGGTGCCGCCGCCGGCGCAGCTGCCGCAGGTGCTTCAACCGCCGCTTCAACAGCAACCGCTTCTTCTACCACCTCTTCGGCGGCAGCGGCCATTTCGATATCCTCAGCAATCACAGCCATTTTGTTTTCCTCGATATTATTAGTTATTGAATGCCATATGCGTTATGGCGTGGAAGGTGGGGTACACACACGGTCTGTTCGACAAGCCCAGGGAACAAAGTTCCCTGCTCCCAGCGAAATTTTCAGGCCTTCATTCAACGATGCACCAATCCACTAGACAGTCCGACCGGTTTACGTTTGAACCAGCGAGTGCCGTGGGTGCTCCATGCTCCACTCATGATTGTTACAGAATGCCATCCACTTGGTCCAGTAGATTTTTTCGGCATGGCGTGGAAACGGTTGCAAGCGGCGTTTTCGGCGTAAAATTGCCGCATGGACAGGGATGGCAATCACACATAGCGGCCACGGATCGAATTTTTACGATGCATTGCTACGAACGAAAACATGAGCGATTTACCCCTGCAAACGCTGTCCGTCGATTTGGATGAGCGTGCTTATTTGTTCCCGGAAACGCGCTGTCTGGCGCAGTTGAAATTCAGTGCCAAAGAACACCGCTACATCCAGATTGATTTATTGTTTTCGCACAATGAAAGCCGGCTGCCCCCCAGCAGTTTGACGCTGCTGTACACGGATGCCAAAGAACTGTGTTTAAGGCTGGTGGATGCGGTGTATTTCGCCAAGACCAGCAATGCGATCACCGATACCATGCATATATCGATTACGGTGGCGGCCAATGGCTATATTCTGGCGGTGGAAGACGAGGCCGTGGAAAAACGCCTGTATTTGAGTACCGGCGTGATCTGGCGCGTGTGCAACGCGCTGTGCAAAATCGTCGACATTCAATCGCCGGTGGGGTCGAATTGAGGCAGGGGACCGAGTCAATGCTGTTGAAATAAGGACACATTCAAGAAGCCTTAGTGTTTCCGCGAGGACGCGGCGGCTTTCGGGAGCCGACTTCGTAGGGTACGCTGTGCGTACCTTGCAGCGCCAAATGGTACGCACAGCGTACCCTACATTTATCTCCCTCTATAACGCAAACTGTCCGTCACGTGAGGTTTGACGGTGTCGACGATGATCTGGTGCAACCTGGGGCCGGCGGTGATCAGATGGCCGGTTTCCATATAGTTGTCGCCGCCTTCCAGGTCGCTGACCACGCCGCCCGCTTCCTGAATCAACAATACGCCGGCCGCCATGTCCCAGGGTTGCAGGCCGATTTCCCAAAATCCGTCCAGCCAGCCCGCCGCCACGTAAGCCAGGTCCAACGCCGCCGCACCGGCCCGGCGTATGCCGGCGGTGTCTTTGACCAAGTCTTTGAGCATCGCCAGATAAGCATCCAGATAGCTTTGGTCCTTGAAAGGAAAACCCGTGCCCAGCAGCGCGCCTTTCAGGCTTTTTTGCGGGGTTACCCGCAGCCGCCGGTTGTTGAGCATGGCGCCGCCGCCGCGCACGGCGGTGAACAAGTCCTGGCGCATGGGATCGTAAACAACCGCCCGTTCCAGCTTGCCGCGGTATTGCAGGGCGATGGAAACGGCGAACTGGGGAAAACCGTGCAGAAAGTTGGTGGTGCCGTCCAGCGGATCGATGATCCACACATAATCGTCCTTGCCGGGATCGCGTCCGTGATAGCCGCCTTCTTCGGCCAGAAAACAATGGTTCGGGTAAGACTTGGACAGGATGTTGATGATTTCCTGTTCGGCCGCTTTGTCGACGTCGCTGACGTAGTCGTTGCGGGTTTTCTGGGTAACGGTGTAACTGTCGAATTTACCCAGGGAACGCGTGATGATGCCGCCCGCGACGCGTGCGGCGCGGACGGCGATAGTGATCATGGGATCCATGTGGTACCAGGGGAAGCGGCAAAAGATTAGTGAAGGATAACAGACGTTTGCTAGAATTCGCCAGTTATGAGACTTTGAGGATGGGCATTTGGCGCTGGCAAATATTCGCATCGTAATGGTGGAAACCAGTCATCCGGGCAATATCGGCGCCGCCGCGCGAGCCATGATGAACATGGGGCTGAGCGATTTATGCCTGGTGCGTCCCAAAGATTTTCCCAGCGCGAAAGCCACGGCCCGCGCCTCCGGCGCCTGCGGCATACTGCGGGCCGCCAAGGTCTGTGACGATATTACCCAGGCCATCGCCGATTGCCAGATCGTCGTGGGCGCCAGCGCCCGTGATCGCAGCGTGGCCTGGCCGGCACTCTCTCCCCGCGCTTTGGCCGAAAAGTTCCGGCCACAGATCGAAACGCAGCGCATTGCCGTCGTGTTTGGCCGTGAACATTCCGGTTTGAGCAACGACGAGCTGGATTTATGCCAATATCTCCTGCGCATTCCTTGCAATCCAAAATTCAGCTCGCTGAACGTGGGGGCTGCGGTGCAAGTGGTGGCCTACGAGTTTTATCAGGCGGCCATGGCGCAACACGACGCAACTGGAACCGCCCCCCCCGCATCGGACGGCTGGCCCGCAAATCTTGCCCCCGGCGACGCGGTGCCAGCCGGCGCCGCCGAGATAGAGTCTTTTTTCAGCCATTTGCAGCAAGCGCTGTTCGACATCGGCTTTTTTCATGCCACCAAATCCGGGCCTTCGCTGATGCGGCGCTTGCGCCGGTTGTTTCACAAAGCGCGGCTGGAACAAAAAGAAATTCACATGCTGCGCGGCATACTCAGCCAGATGCAGATTCGCCTGGAACTGCAACACCGCCGCGAAGCGGAATGACAAAGCCCGCGCGCGTTTTATACGTCGATGGCGACCTGGCTTTTGCGCTGCTGGTGCAACAGCGCCTGACGCAGGCTGGATTCCAGGTCGACCACGCGGCGGATGCGGCAACAGGGCTGCGCCTGGTGGATGCGGCGGCATACGACGTGGTGCTGGTCGATCACGCCGTGCCAGGCATGGACGGCTTGGCAATGCTGCGCGAATTGCAAACCCGTTTGCATGCGCCGGCGGTGGTGCTGATCGCTGAAGCCGGGAATACTGCGCTGGCCGCGGCAGCGCTCAAAGCCGGGGCGACGGATTACATGCTCAAAGATGCCGGCGACAGCTACCTGATGCTGCTGGAAGCCGTGGTGGACAAGACCGCGCGCCAGCAGCGGCTGTTGCGGGAAACCGAACAGCGTTTGCATTTTCTGGCCCATTTTGACGCGCTGACCGGCTTGCCCAACCGGGAATTATTCGGCGAGCACTTGCGCCAGGCCTTGGAATGCGCTGGACGCCATAGCCGTGAAGTGGCGCTGCTGTCTGTGGACCTGGATCGTTTCAAAGCCGTCAACGACTCGCTGGGCTATGGCGCGGGTGATGATTTGCTGCGTCAGGTAGCCCAGCGCATCCGTCATATTTTGGGCGAACACCGTTGCGCGGACGCGGATATGCTGGCCCGTCTGGGCGGCGACGAGTTTGCCGTCATTCTCGAAAACCCATCCGGCCGCGAGGCTGTAACGGAGGCGGCGAAAAAAATCGTGACGGCGCTGGCAAGCTCGTTGCGGGTCAACGATCAGGAAGTGTTTATTTCTCCCAGCATAGGCGTGGCGTTTTTCCCGCGCGATGCGGGTGATGCGGAGGGGTTGATCCGCTGCGCCGATGCCGCCATGCATCACGCCAAAAACTGTGGACGCAACAACTACCAGTTTTATACGCCGGCCTTGCGCGGCGACGCGCGGCGGCGCATGGACCTGGACACCGCTTTGCGCTATGCCCTGGAAAAGCAGCAATTGGTGCTGCACTATCAGCCGCAATACGATTTGACCAGCCATCGCATGGCCGGGGTCGAAGCCTTGCTGCGCTGGCGCCATCCTGAGTGGGGCGTGGTTTCTCCGGTCGAATTCGTTCCCATGCTGGAAGATTCCGGCCTGATCCTCGCGGTGGGCGAGTGGGTACTGCGGGCGGCGTTAAATCAATTGCGCCGCTGGCTGGACATGGGATTGCCTCCGTTGCGCATGGCGGTAAACCTGTCCACGCGCCAATGCACGCCCGATCTGTTGCAACTGGTGGACAGAGCTTTGGCGCTCAGCAACCTGGACGGCGCTTTTTTGGAATTGGAAATTACCGAAGGCACTTTGATCCAGAACGTAGACGCCGTGTTTCAATTGCTGAGCGACTTGCGCGCCCGCCACGTGCGCGTGGCGGTGGACGACTTCGGCACCGGTTACTCATCCATGAGCTATTTGCGCCATTTGCCCATCGACAGCCTGAAAATCGATCGCTCGTTCGTGTTGCAAATGCATCTGGAAAAAGAAAGCGCCGCCATCGTCAAAGCGATCATCACGCTGGCGCAAAGCCTGGGCTTGCGGGTGGTGGCTGAAGGCGTGGAAATGGAAGGGCAGCTGCAACTGTTGCGTGAATTTGGCTGCGACGAAGTGCAGGGGCATTATCTGGGGCGCCCGCTATTGCCCGACGAGCTGGCGCAGCAACTGGCCGTACAAAAAAATGCCAAGAGCGCCAGAGCGTGAACAACAACTTCCTCGTTCCCACGCGCCGCGTGGGAATGCAGTCTGGGCGCGCCGCGCCGGGGATGCATTCCAGAAGCCTTAATTATTCCGCTTCGCGGCGGCGTTCCCACGGAGCCCGTGGGAACGAGAAAAAAACATTCCAAAAGCGTTAGGTTGATATGAAAACTTGGTTTCAACGGCTGAAAGACGAAACCGCCTGTATCTTTGAGCGCGATCCGGCCGCTCAATCTCTGTTCGAAGTCGTCACCACCTATCCGGGGCTGCACGCCGTGCTGATACACCGGGTCAGCCACGCTTTATGGCGGCGCGGCTGCCATTGGTCCGCGCGCTTTCTGGCGTTTGCGTCGCGCTGGTGGACCGGCATAGAAATCCATCCCGGCGCCCAGATCGGCCGGCGCTTTTTTATCGATCACGGCATGGGCGTAGTGATCGGCGAAACCGCCGTCATCGGCGACGACTGCACTTTGTATCACGGCGTCACGCTGGGCGGCACTTCGTGGCGCAAAGGCAAGCGCCACCCCACGGTCGGCAACGGCGTGGTGATAGGGGCCGGCGCCAAGGTACTGGGGCCGATCAGCGTCGGCGACGGCGCGCGCATCGGCTCCAATTCGGTGGTGATTAAAGACGTGCCCGCCGGCGCCACCATGGTGGGCATCCCCGCGCACGCGGTCAACAAAGACTCGTCCGCCGATCAAGCCCGCCGCCAAGCATTTGCCGAGCGCATCGGTTTTGATGCGTACGGCACCACGTCGGACATGGCCGACCCCATCGCCCGCGCCATGCACCAAATGTTGGACCACATCCACGCCCAGGATCGGCAACTGGCCTGCATGCGCAAAGCGCTGAGGGCCTTGGGCGCACACATGGACGTAGGGCCGTTGCCGGAGTTGAAGGATTGTGGTCTGGACGAGGACGAGGACAAAGTTGATTAATTTGCTGGGGTATGTATAGTTACCGGCAATAAACCGCCTATGGGAGAGTCCGTTCGTGAAATTGACGACCAAAGGTCGCTATGCTGTCACCGCCATGCTGGATTTAGCTTTCCATGGCGATACCACACCCGTGGCATTAACCGATATAGCCAAGCGCCAACACATTTCTTTGTCCTATCTGGAGCAACTGTTTGCCCGATTGCGCCGCGCCGGCATGGTGGAAGGCGTGCGCGGGCCGGGTGGCGGTTATCAGCTTAGCCGTTCCACCCGTGAAATCAGCGTCGCCGACATCATCCTCGCCGTCGACGAGGATGTGGATTCCACCCGTTGCGGCGGCAAGGGCAACTGCCAAAACAACCACCCCTGCCTGACCCACGAGTTATGGATGGGCTTGAGTGAACAAATCCGCCAATACCTGGACAGCATCAGCCTGTACGACCTGATCAACCGCTACGGCGTGCGCCAGGTGGCCGAGCGCCAGGACATGCAAGTTTCTCACTACATGGACCTGATGATCCAGCGCGATCCGGCTTCCCCTCCCTGACAGCCAACCATGCTGTATTTGGACCATAACGCCACCACCCCACTGGATGAACGGGTGTGGGAGGCCATGGCGCCTTATCAACAACGCTTTTACGGCAATCCATCCAGCCTCTACCGCCTGGGCCGCTTGAGCCGCCAAGCCGTCGAAACCGCGCGCGAACAAGTGGCGCAACTCGCCGGCGCCCAGCCCGCCCAAGTCATTTTCACCAGCGGCGGCACCGAGGCCAACAATCTGGCGCTCAAAGGCCTGGCTCATGCACTGCGCGGACGGTGCGTGGCGGTGGGCAGCGGCGAACACCCCTCGGTGCTGGAACCCGCCCGCAGCCTGATCGAACACCCTGTGGCCCTGCATGCCATTCCCTGCGACGGCCAGGGCCGGATTACCGCTGCCGCCTGGGAGCAACTGCCCGCAGGCACCGGCCTGGTGTCGCTGATGTGGGCCAACAACGAAACCGGCGTCATTCAGGACATCCCGGCGCTGATGCCGCCACTGCGCGAGCGGGGTCTGTGGCTGCACAGCGACGCGGTGCAGGCGGCCGGCAGGATTCCGCTGGATTTCGCCCATTCCGGTCTGCACCTGCTCAGCCTTTCGTCCCACAAAATTTATGGCCCCAAAGGCGCCGGCGCGCTGATCGCCGAGCGTTCCCTGCCCATGCGTCCCTTGCTGCACGGCGGTGGACAGGAACGCGGTCTGCGCTGCGGCACGGAAAACGTCGCCGCCATCGTCGGCTTCGGCAAAGCCGCCGAACTGGCGCAGCAGGAATTGGCGCAACGCGCCCAGCACGTTTTGTCGCTGCGCCGGCACCTGGAATCCCTGCTGAGTTCCCTGCCTGGGTTGACCGTGTTCGCCCAGGACGTATTGCGTTTACCCAACACCGTGCAATTCGGCATCGCGGGCATGGACGGCGAAACCCTGGTCATGGCCCTGGACCGCCAGGGCGTGGCCGTATCCAGCGGCTCGGCCTGCGCCGGCGGCGCGGCGGAACCCAGCCACGTCCTGCTCGCCATGGGCGTGGCCCCGGAACTGGCGCGCCGTGCGGTGCGCGTCAGTTTCGGCGCCGGCAACCGCGCGGAAGACGTGGATGGTTTTATCGACGCTCTGCAAAAAGCCCTGGCGGGGTTTGCCTGAAAGTTTGTCACTATACTTTCAAGCCCAAGACCGTCGTGGCAGCGCTGTACTCGACCAGAGTCCATTTTATTGATGGCCACCAGCGAGACGTTGCCTGCCTGTCGGGGTTGGCAATCGACTGGACCGTTGTAATCCCTGGCGTACCGGCTGATTCCCCTCTCCAGCCATTCAGGACGAATGACATAACCCACCCCGTCCCGTTGTATTTGAAGAATCGATTTTTCCGCTGAATGCGTATATCCCTCCAAGGCGGGCGTGTTGCCGGCCCATAGCTGAAGAGGAAATACGATGGCCTGGTCAAAAACACACCATGCTTGGCTAATCCCCATCCTGCTGGCACTGGCGCTGCAAGGTTGTAGCCATACCCTGCCACCTGGAGCAAACAGCGGCGCATTATTCGGCGCCGGCGAATTACTGCCGCCCAACGATGTCTGGGAGCGCATGCGGCGCGGTTTTCAACTGCCGGACCTTGCCGACGCCGCCGTGCAAACGCAGGCCGAACGCTTGGCGGCACACGGCTTGCCGGAACGGGTAGGCGCCAGAGCGGCACCCTTGCTGTACTGGATGGTGGCTGAAGCCGAGCAACGCCGGTTGCCCCTGGAATTGTTGCTGTTGCCCTTTGTCGAGAGCGCATTTCAACCCCACGCCAAAAGCCCCGTCGGCGCGCACGGCCCATGGCAGTTCATGGCCGAGACCGCGCGCGATTCACGTTTGGTCATGAATCGCGTGCACGATGACAGGCGGAGCTGGCAAGCCGCCACCCGCGCGGCGCTGGACTTGTTGCAGCGTCTGAACGCGCATTTCGGCGACTGGCAACTGGCCATGGCTGCGTACAACGCCGGACCGGGGCGGGTAGACCAAGCATTGCGCCGCCACGGCCGCCATGTGCGTTTCCAGGACTTGACCACGCTGCCGCAGGAAACGCGCCAGTACTTGGTCCAGCTGTATGCCTGGCGCGCCATCATCCAGACGTCGCAGCGTTACGGCGTCATGCTGCCCACGGCGCCCAACCTGCCGGTGCTGGATGAAGTGCCGGTTGTTCAGGATATCGACGTCGCCGTCGCCGCCCGCCTGGCGGGCTTGCCGGAAGCGCGTTTTCGCCAGTTCAATCCGGCGTTTGCCGGCCCCATGATCCCCGCCGCGATCCAACCACGGCTGCTACTGCCCACCGAGGCCGCCGATCACTTGCAACAAGGCTTGGCGGAAGCACGCGCAGAGTCCCGGTCGTTGGCGCATTGGAGTCTAAAACGCTTGGAACAGCCGGCGACGGCGATGGAATTGGCGCAGTCATGGCAGGTGACGCCCGGGCAACTGACGAATTGGAACCCCGTGGCCATGGGGTATCGCTATCAGGCCGGCGCCATGTTGTTCGTACCGCGCCGCTTTCCTGCCCAGCCCGATGCCGGCGAAATTCGCTATGCAGCCTTGCTGACCGAACCGGTGCCCCGTCCGTTGCCTGTCAAGCGTAAAAGCCGTACCGCCCGCGCCCAGCCGTTGCAAGCGCGGGCGATTCGGGTAAATTACCGGGGCCAAACCGCCCGGCCAAGCCGGATCAAGCGCGGCGGAACAGGAAAAATTTGAGCGAGAAAGTCAATGCCGTTAATAAACTACCGTCATCGTGGCAAGTGGGGGTTGCGCCCATTGGGGCTGCTACTGGGGATGATGTTGCCACTCCATACAGCGGCAAACCCACCGCCCGCCATACGCCAGGAAATCGAAGCAGCTCTCGCCAAAGAACGGGAGCAGCAGGGCGAAATCAAACGGCAGGTCGCGCAGGCCGAAGACAGGGCGCGTCAGGAGATTAATGCCACAGAGGCGGGTAAACAGCGTTTGCAACAAGAGTTGCAACAGCTACGCGCAGAATCCGCCAAGCTGGATGCGGCACTACAGCAGCGCGTACAACAGTTGGAACAACAGATCGCCGAAAAGCAGCGGCAAATCGAAACGGCGGAGCAACGCGCCCGGCTGCTGGAAAAGTATGCAATCGGCCACACGATTCAAGATTGCGATATATGCCCCAAACTGATCGTAATAGCGCGCGGCGAGTTTGACATGGGATCGCCGGCAAACGAAGACGGCAGAGATGAAAATGAAGATGACCAGGCCGGAGCGGGCGGAAAGCCCATTAAAGTCAGGATCGATTATGCGTTGGCGGTCGGCCAGTATGAAATTACGCGCGGCGAATTCGCCAGGTTCGCGCGGGAAACCAAGCACAATCCCGAAGGCGGGTGTTATCACTGGACCGGCGCCTTGGAACTGAAGCCCGAATACAACTGGCGCAACCCGGGATATGAGCAAGGCGATAATCACCCGGTAACTTGCGTGAGTTGGGATGACGCGCAAGCCTATATCCAATGGCTCAACGGCAAAAGTCATCAGCAGTATCGCTTGCTCAGCGAGGCGGAGTGGGAGTATGCGGCTCGGGCGGGCAAAGGCAGCCGGCGTTTTCCTTGGGGGGATGACCCGAAATATAGCGAACTCTGCGCTTATGCCAATGCGGCGGACAAAACCTTGCAAAAAAAATTGGGCTGGTCGCCGGTTGCACCGTGTTCTGATCAATATGTTTACACTGCACCGGTGGGGGAAGCAAAGCCGAATCCTTTCGGCTTGCATGATCTTCACGGCAACGTTTGGGAATGGGTGGCGGATTGCTACAAAGACAGCTACCAGGGCACTTCCAACGACGGTAGCCCGGTGGAGGAAACAGGGTGTTCGCGGCGGGTGGTGCGGGGCGGTTCCTGGGGCTTCGTTCCGAGGTATCTGCGTTCGGCCGACCGCAGCGGGGACTCACCGGACTTTCGCGACGACGATGGCGGTTTCCGTCTCGCCAGGATGCTTCCGTGAAGCGGAAGCTTAACCCTTATCCCCTTTACGCCTTTACCCCGGCAAAAATGTTGACGGTCGCCGAGCTATTTATTCAGGAAGCAGCAGCCCCGCCGCGCGTAGCGCGGCCGATTTTTTTTTAGAGGGCGCAACGCGCATTTCCCCTATGCCGCCAGCCTTGCGCCCATGGAATGCGACGGCAAAGCATGGGCCGGGCTTTTGAAGCAGGGTGGACGAACCAAGTCCCCCTGCTTCAAAAGCGCCGGTTCAGCCGGCGGCAGCCACGCTGAAGCAGGGAGCGGGCGGCGGCGGTTGCCACGCCCAGCCATACTTATCATCGGCCGCTGGCGTTTTATCCGCCTGGATAGACGCCATCTGGCCGGTAATGGACTGCCGGTAGCTGAGCAGGTCGCGTAGTTCATTCCTGGAGGGATGTTTCAGGATAAAGTCGAATACCTCGGAACGCAGGCGTTGCACGGTGGTTTTTGCGACGCCTAGCCGGTCGGCGATTTTCTGATCGGAAGGCTGCTCCATCTGCAGATATACCGCCAGTATCCGGGCGTGTTTGTCGGAAAGGGCGGCCTTGACATCAGCCACCAGTACCCGGCAGCGGACTTTGCGCTGAATTTGCCAGCAAATAAAGCTATCCGTTTGGCTATCGGCATCCACGTGTCGCCCATCGTCCTGGTTTTCTGGATCGTATACCAGTGGAGCGCTATAGGCTTGGTGGTCGCGCCAGTTGTCGACGGCCGCGTTGCGCACTAAGAGGGACAGCCAAGTGGTGATACAGGCTCCGCGGTCCGCGTCCCAGTTTTTCAACACGCCTGTCGACCACTTTTCTATGATGACGCGCTTGACGGCGTCATCCGCCAATTTGTCGATGTCCGCCGCTTCGGTTTTGTACTGGAGCTTGCGGATGATCGCCCTGGCCAAACGCTGCATGACAGGCAGCAGCGCCTGATACAACGCTTCTTTTTCTGCATCAGCTTGGCCGGATGCGCGATAAGCCTGCAACAGCGCTGTCAGCCGGTCATTCTCACTAAGTAATATAGCCACGATAGTCTCTCCCGATAATTGAGTGCGAAATCCGCAGCGCGGCGCGCCACGTACAAGGTTATACGTGGCGGAGAAAAAATCGATTCAGGGTAAAACGGGGTTGTTGCGACTTTCATGGCGTAACCGTTCAGTCCCCCGCCTATTTTGATGCCCTCACCCTAACCCTCTCCCGGAGGGAGAGGGGATTTAAGGTGGGGGAGTGAACGGTTACTTCATGGCAACCCGTTTTTACCCTGAATCGAAACCGGCATTCGCCACGTAAAACCCGGCATGTTCCACCACAACCTGAGCATGCCCCCATGAACGACCATCCCCACCCCCCATCCCGCTGCGCCATACTGCTGCTGCTCGCGCTGGAACTGGCGCTGACCGGCGCCGCGGCTATTGCCCTGCGCCATCTGGCCCAGCCTTTGGCGCTGCCCGCCCGGGCGGCGGGCTGGGGTCAGCGCTATGCCGTATCACAGCCTGCCGCCGATTTCCGCCCTTTCGCTGAATCCCAGCGCTTTCCGCTGTTGCGCGAGGTCCGGCTAGCCTTGGCGCCAAAACCGCAGCGCGCCCAGCGCTGGAACAGCCGGGCGGGCGACTGGCTGGCCGGCGGCGCCGGCATCGGTTGGCTGGCGTTATGGCTGGCGCGCCGCCAACGTCCCGGCGCCGGCTGGATTTGCAGCGCGCTATGGTCCATGGCGGCCATGCTGCCCCAGCCCTATGGCTTGCCCGGCGGGTTCTGGTGGACGCTGGCCGCGTTGTGCCTGGCCGGCTACCTCTGTTTCGGCATTTTTAACCGGCAAGGCGGCGTTGTCCAGGCCAGGACGGGCAGCGCCGCCGCGGCTACGCTCTGGTCGGCAACAGGCTGGCCCGGCTGGGTGTTTTTTACCGGCATCGGCTTGCTGTGGGTCATCGATTTCGCCGCGCGCGGTCCGGAACGCGCCGCGTTCTTCGGCCTGTATCAGGCGGATGCGCTATGGTTGGCCAATCTGTCGCTAAGCCTGGCGGCGCTGTGGCGCGACCGCTGGCTAACGGGGCTGGTGCGGGCGGCCACGGCGCTCACTGACTTGTGGATGCGGCGGCGTGGGCCATTGTTGCTGGGCGGGTGCGGCCTGCTGCTGACACTGGCCATCGGCTGCGTCGGCCGGCCTGATGATGTCAAGCCCTGGCCCGGCCTGGCCAAGCCCCATCTCAGCAGTGAACTGCTGCGCTCGATCTTCGCCATTGCGCTGGCCTGGTGCTTGTACCGCGCCGGCGAATACCGCACCAGCCGGCCGCGTATCCGCAGCACGCTGTTGCAACTGGGCGCGGTGCTGCTGCTGGTGTTGGCCGGCCTGGCCTGGAGCCGCGACGGCGGCCCGGCGCTGGTGATTTTTTTAGCCCTGTGTCTCACGTTCAACACGCCGCTGGCGCACGCATTGGCCAGCCGGCACGCCGCCGGCGGACTGCTGGCGCTGCTGGTGCTGATGCTGGCCGGCTGGGCCAGTTGGGACTACGCCGTGCACGACATCGCCCCCCGCTTCAGCCAGCGGGCCGCCGAGCGAGCGGCGGCCATCCACGCCCCTTACCGCGCCGGCAGCCCGTATCTGGCGCAAGTGCACTGGCTGATGGACGCCACCCCGCCGGCCGGCTTCGGCCTTGCCCGTGTGCCCTGGTGCGGCGCCAAAGCCATGGTGGGTATCGGCGCCTGCACACTGGGCAGCGGCGCGCCCCTGCAAACCCCTTCCGATTACGCCCCGGCGGGCCTCGCCGCCGTGTATGGCTTGCCGGGCGCGGCGCTATTGCTGTTCGCGCTGCTGATCTGGCTGGCAGGCCTGAGCTGGCCCGGCCTGGCCGCCTGGCGCTCCGGCCGGGCGCCGCCCTGGGCTTTGTTGCAGTGCTGGCTGGTCGTTGTTTTCGCCCTGTTGGCGCTGGCTCAAACGCTGATCACGGTCGGCGGCAGCCTCGGGGCGATTCCGCTGACCGGCGTCACCCTGCCGCTGCTGGGCTACGGTGGCGCCGCACTGTGCATGGCCGCGCTGTGGGCCGGACTGGCGTTGAACCCGGCCGGATCGCAAAGGAGGCTGCCATGAGCCCCGCCATGCTTCCTTATCGCGCCGTGTTTCCCCTGGCGCGCACCGCTGCGCTGAGCCTGTTGGCGGCCTGCCTGTTCGCCGTGCTGGGGCTGGCGGGCTATTGGCTGCGCGGCCCCGTCGAAATACAGGACAAGCACGTGGACGGCGAACTCTTGCAAGGCTTGGTTTTGTTGTCGCAAGCGTGGCAGGCGGCGGGCGCGCCCAAACCGGCCGCCGCTACGGCCTGCCTGGAACCCACGGCGGAATTGGCCGGCGAACTGGCCGATATCCAGCGCCTGGCGGGCAACTCCCAGCCGATCACGCCGGCGCTGGACTGTTCCCAACTCCACGCCGTGGACAAAGCCGCGCGCTGGCTGTTACGCCAGGAGACTGGACGGCTGCGCGCGATACTGCGCAGCCCGGCGCCGCAGCTGGCCGATTGGATCGCCCAGCGCGACCCGTTTCGCTTGCCCGGCTGCCTGTTGATGCGCAGCGCGGCCGCGCCATCCATCCCCGGCTACTGTGCCGATAAGCCAGGCTGGCGCGGCGCGGAATTGGCCGACCTGCCACCCGGAGCCGACGCTTTATGGGTCAGCCTGGCGCACTACCGGCAAGTGCGCAGCCCCACGCCCAACCGCTACGAGCATCGCGCCGACGGTTTGGTGACGCCACTGGCGCAAGGCCGCCATCAGTGGCTGACACTAAACCCGGCGGCGCAACACCAGGCACAGCTGACGGCGGCCTGCTACACCGGCGATAGCGCCGCCTGCGCCCAGTGTCCCTGGTGCAACACGTCGGCGGCGGTGGACATGTTCGAAGGCGCTCGCGCCAGAATGGCCGGCATTTTGCTGGTCGACGCGCGAGACGGTGCCATTCTGGCGGCGGCGTCGGCGCACTCGCCCTGTTATGCGGCGCAGCATCGTGGACAGGCTTTACCCGCCGGTTGTCCAAACCTGCCGTCGCCGCCGGCGGCGCGCGCCTGGCGCTTGAACAATCACGCGCTGGAACAGGCGGCCATGCCGGCTTCGCTGGTCAAAATTCCGCTGGCCGCCGGGCTGATCGAAGCCGGCATACCGGCGGACAGCCGCGCCGCCATGGTCAATGATTGGCTGGTGCGGTCCGACACCGAAGCGTTTCTGGATACGGCGCTGTGTAAAGACCAGCGCTTCCTGGCGGTTTGCGCCAAACAGCGCGTGGCCGCCATCCAGCGCATGGCGGGAGCGCTGGGCTGGAACCGCGGTTGCGGCGGCGGTGCCGGCTGTGGACGCCGGGATTTGCTCAGCGCCGGGCAAGCGCCAGATTTGAGCTATCCGGTGATGGCCGGACGCTTGCTGATA
>SCQD01000059.1 GCA_004299145.1 Methylococcaceae bacterium
CAGGATGCCATGGCACTGCACCCCGCTCTGCTGGATGGGGCTTTCCAAACCTGCTACGCCCTGTTTTTTGCGGCCGGTGACCAACGGCTGCAAGTACCGTTCGCCGCCGAGCGGATCGACATCGCCGCGCCTTTGCCCCGGCGTTGCCTGGTCCAGGCGCGCCGCAGCCGGGTAAGCGCCCAAGGCATCAGCTATTTCGACATCGGCCTGGCCGACGAAAACGGGCAAGTGCTGGCGACGGTCACCGATTTCGTGGCCCGTCCCTACGCGGCCCGGCGGGCCGCTTCCCACCCAGGGAACAACTTTATTCCCCCCTTTGAAAAAGGGGGGGCAGGGGGGATTTGCGGGACCGGCGATTGTCGCGAAATTTCGGAAATCCCCCCCAGCCCCCCTTTTACAAAGGGGGGAGAGCCGGCGTCCACACCGTTGGGATTCCTGGGTTTCCCGGTTTGGCGTCCCGTTACGCCGCCAGTGCGGGAGATCGATCCCCGGCTGCCCATCGTGCTGTTCGATAGCGGTGAAGCACTTCGGCAAGCCTGGATGGACGGGCGGCGGCGCGCCGTCATCCTGGTCAAGCCGGGGCCGATGTTCCGGCTGTGCGAACCCGGCGTGTACCAACTGGCCCCGGACCAGCCCGAGGACTACCGCCGGCTGCTGGCGGAACTCGCCGGCTTTACCGCCGCACTCGGCGGCGTGGTTTACCTGTGGGGCAACGCGGAGGCAGCCGCCCATCCCGCCCTGGCCGATCCCGTGGCTGGGGTATTTCAGCCGCTGTTCCTGCTGACCCAGGCCTTGGCCGCGTCACCCCTCAACGCCAAACTGCGCATCGTCCTGCCTTACCGGAACGACGTCGACGCCCGTAGCGCCGCCCACGACGCGGTGGCCGGCTTCGCCAAGGCCTACGCCAAGGAACGCCCCAGCCCGGTATTCACCTTGCTGGCGACCGCCACGGCGCCCTCGCCGGAGCTCATGCTGCGCGCCCTGGCCTGGGATGTTCCTTCGGGCGAGCGCTTTCGGACAGAGGGAGAGGCAATCGAGCGCCTGGAATACAGCGCGCCCGAACCAGCCGCTACCGAGGCCGGCGCGTCTCTGCGGCAAGGCGGCTGTTATTTGATCACCGGCGGACAGGGTGCCCTGGGGCAAGCCTTGGCCGGCTTTCTGTGCGAACGCTATAGCGCCAGGGTCATGCTGGCCGGCCGCGCCGTCGCCGGCCCGGAAACCGGCGTATTGCTGGCCCGGCTCAACGGTCTGGGCGGCGAGGCCCATTACCAAGCCGCCGACCTGGGCCAGGCGACCGCCGTGGAATTCCTGGTCGACGCCTGCATCGAGGTTTTTGGCACGCTGCACGGCGTTTTCCACCTGGCCGGCCGGCACCACGACCGGGCCTTGCCGGATAAATCGCTGGCCGAAGCGCTGGCCGTGCTGCAACCCAAAGTTGCGGGAACGCTGCACCTGGATCGCGCCACCGCCGATCTGCCCTTGGATTTTTTCTGCCTGTATTCATCCCTGGCGGCGTTGCTCGGCATCGCCGGCCAGACCGATTACGCTTACGCCAACGGCTTTCTCGATGGTTTTGTGGAAGCGCGGGCAGCCCTGCGCACGCAAGGGCAGCGCCGGGGATTAACCCTCGCCATCCACTGGCCCCACTGGCGGGAAGGGAGCATGAAGCTGGAAGCCCAGACCGAGGCTTGGTTCCGCGAGGTACACGGACTGCGCCCGCTGGAAACGGCGGAAGGTTTGGCGATATTGGCGCAAGCGCTGGAGCAGGGCTGGCGGCGGGTGGCGGTGAGTCCCAAAGCTCTGCCCGAAGCAGCGGCGCCCGTCATTGCCGGCGACGCGCCGGATCGGGAAAGGCTGGCCGGCGAAATCGGCGAAATGGTCAAGCAACTGCTGAAAATCAGGAGCTTCGATCCCGACAAGCATCTGGAGGACTACGGCGCTGATTCCATCAGCCTGACCGAACTCACCAACGCCATCAACCGCCGCTACGGCCTCAAGCTGACGCCGGTGATTTTTTTCGAATACCCGACCGTCGCCGGCTTGTTGGATCATCTGGAAACTCAGATTGATCGTTCCCACGCTCAGCGCTCATCTGCGTACACATCGCCCAATGATTCCCCGCGATGCCAAAATGAGGGAACCCCGGAGGGGTTCAAAGCCATTAGCCGGGGGTTGAGCGTCAGCGACACCCCCGGATTGGATAACGATTTGATCCGTTCGACCCCGGAGGGGTCGCAGCAATCTGTGTTATGGCCCGATCTCTGCGACCTCTCCGGGGTCGCGGGTGTCTTAATCGGACCGTCAACCGGGGGTGTCGCTACGCTCAACCCCCGGCTAATGGCTGGCAACCCTCCGGGTTGCAAAACAGCGACAACCACGCATCTGCATATAAAGACGAGCGCGGAGCGTGGGAACGATACCGGTAATGCCATCGCCATCGTCGGCATGGCCGGCATCATGCCCGGCTCCGCCGATCTGGCGCGGTTCTGGGAAAACCTGGCCAACGGTCTCGACCTGGTCACCGAAGTGCCGTCGGAGCGCTGGGACTGGCGGGCTTACGATGGCGATCCCGCCACCGAGCCCAACCGCACCCATTGCCGCTGGGGCGGCTTCATGCCCCACGTCGACCGCTTCGACCACGAGTTCTTCGGCCTCACCAAGCGCGAAGCCGAGTTGATGGACCCCCAGCAGCGCCTGCTGCTGGCCCTCGCCTGGCACGCCATCGAAGACGCCGGACACAAGCCATCCGACCTGGCCGGCACCGACACCGGCGTCTACATGGGCGTGTCCACCTTCGACTACTACGACCTGATCAAGA
>SCQD01000060.1 GCA_004299145.1 Methylococcaceae bacterium
CCAGCGCATTGGTTGCCAGGCCGGTGCCGCTAGCGGCGCTGACCGTCATCTTGTCGGCGCTGAAGTCGTTGCGCGTATCGCCGGCATCCAGCACGTTGCCGCCGCTTTCCAGCACGATCACGCCGCTGCCGGCATTCACGCCGGTGGCCGTCAGGTCGCCGCCGGCGCTGAGGCGAATATTGCCGTTGCCGCTGCTGACCTGGGCATTGGCCGCCAGCGTCAGCGCGCCGGCGGTCGTGACCACGATGGAACCGTTGCCGCTGGTAATCAGGTCGGCGCGGCTGACCACCGTGCCTGCGCTGGTGACGCTGCCGTTTATCGTGCTGATGGTCGCGCTGACGCTGTCGATGTTCAGCGCATCGGCTTCGCTGATGTAGATGCCGCCTGCCCCACTGGCGATGCTCAGCGTGCCCAGCGCGGTTTCCAGCGCGTTGTCGGCCAGACCGGCGCCGTGCGTGGCGCTGACGGTCATCTTGTCTGCGGTGAAGTCGGTGCGCGTATCGCCGGCATCCAGCACGTCGTTGCCGGCTTCCAGCACGATAACCCCGCTGCCGGCATTCACGCCGCTGACAGTCAGATCGCCGCCGGCGCTCAACCGGATGTTGCCGTTGCCGCTGCTGACCTGGGCCGAAGCGGCCATGGTCAGCGCTCCGCCGGCAGCCAGCACGATAACGCCGTCACCACTGGTCGTCAGATCGGCGCGGGTGAGCGTCGTATCCGCCGTCGTGGCATCGGCGCTGACGCGGCTGACGGTCACGCTGACGCTGTCTATGGCCAGCGCGCCGGTTTCGCTGATGAACAACCCGCCCGCCCCACTGGCCGCGCTCAGCGTGCCCAGCGCCACTTCCAGCGCATTGCCGGCCAGGCCCACGCCGTGGCTGGCGCTGATGGTCATCCGGTCGGCGCTGAAGTCGGTATTGGCATCGCCGGCGTCCAGCACGTCGCCGGTCACGGCCAGCACGATGCCGCCGTTGCCCGCATTCACGCCGGTCGCGGTCAGATTGCCGCCGCTGGTGAAACGGATGTCGCCGTTGCCGCTCACCGCCGTGGCATCAGCCGCCAGGGTGATGGTGGTCACGGCCTGCACGTCGATATCGCCGCCGCTGGTCACGTCCACCGAAGCGTTCCACTGCTGGGCGCGTCCGGCCAGCAGGGTAATGGCGCCCGAGCCGCTGCTGACGCCGGCGTTGAAAGTCAAATCGCTGCCGTCGCCCTGCGCGTTCAGGTAAACAGCGCCGGTGCCGGCTGCCAGCACGGCCTTGCCGTCGCTGTCGCCGTCCTGCAGCGTCAGGGTATCGCCGGTGCTGAGCACGACGGCGCCGCTGCCGGTGATGGTCAAATCGGCCAGCGCGGCGTCCGTCACCGTACTGGTGCCGCCGTCCGCCGCCAGGCGCGTCAGGCTGACGCTGACCGCATTCACCACCAGGGCATCGGCTTCGTTCAGGAAAATGCCGCCGCTGGTGGTGACGCCGGCCAGCGTGTTCACTTCGGTATCCAGCGCATCGCTGCTGCTGCCGATGCCGGTGGCTGCCGAGAAACGCACGCGGTTGGCCTGGATGTCGACCGTGGCGTCGCTGTCGTCGCTGTCGTCGACGATCTTGCCCGTCGTGCTGATCAGGCTGACGTTGCCGCTGCCGGCTATCAGGCTTTCCAGGGTAATGTCGCCGACGGCGGCGATGCGGATGGCGCCGGTGTCGTCGCTGCCGGTGGTGATGAGCGCGCCGGCGTTCTGGGTCACCGCACCGGCTGTGCCGTTGGTGCCGTCGGCCAATACCCCGGCGCGCAGTTCGATGAAGCCGTTGACGTTGGTGATGGTGGTGGCGGCGGCCTGGATGATGTGGCGGCTGGCGATGAATTCGGCTTGGCCGCCCGTGCCGCCGGTGGTGCTGTTCAAGGTGACGTTCTGGTTCAACGTCAAGTCGCTGTCGGAGCTGGTGTCGTCGTAGCCGGCTTGCAGCAGCACTTTGCCGCCGCCGGTGCCGGTGCTGATGGGCGCGTCCACGGTCAGACTGTCCGTGGCGCGGACGATGATGGTGCCGCTGTCCACCGTGGTCAGGCCGCTGCCGACGATGGTCAGGCTGCCGCTGTTGTCCAGCACCAGGGTGCTGTTGTGCGCCGAGGCCTGCAAGGTATCGACGTCGGTCGCCAGCGGCGCGCCGGTGGAACCGGCCAGGTGCCAGACGTCGATGATCAGGTTTTGCGCGACGATGTCCAGCGCGGAAGTGGTGTCGTCCAAACCGACGATCTGCCCGCCGCCGTTGCTGCCTACCGTCAGCGTTACGGTGCCGGTGGTGCGAATCGCGGAATTCAAATACAAAGACCCCGCGCCGCTCACCGTCATGCTGATATTGCCGGTGCTCGGCAAACGGCTGTCGTTGACGGCATAGGCCGCGCTGAAGCTGATCGTCAACTGGTCGCCCGCGCTATAGCCGCCGCTTTGGTCCACGTCAGTCCACACCATGGCGCCCGGTGCCGATACGCCGCCAGCGATCAGCGGCACCGTAAAGCCCGGATCGCTGTTCGGCTGATTGCCCGCCGCATCCACCAGCAAAGTGCGATCCGCGCTGAGCGTGTCGCCGCCAGCCAGCGTCGGCGCCGTACCCAGCGTAATCCTATAAGTGGCGGTGTAGCCGTCGGCGTCATCCACCGGCGTCAGCGTGGCGCCCGTACCCAGGCTGTGATTGCCGCTCAGCGTCAGCGCGTCGATATCGAAAGCATACGTGGGCAGAACGATATCGCCGTCGCTGTTGGTCAGCGTGACGCTGCCGCTGCTGCCGCCGGACTGGCGGATGGTGCCGACTTGCAGCGTACCGGCGCCGGACTGCTGGGTGATGCTGATGGCGCCGCTGTTTGCCTGGTTGTCGACGTTCACCACGTCAACCTCGGTGTCCAGCGTCACGGCGCCGTTGGCGGTGATGTCGACCTGCTCGGCGATAACGGTATTGCCGCCGCTGGTGCTGACGCCCTCACCCGAGTCGATCACCAGCAAGCCGGTGCTGCCAGTATTCACACTGCCCAGAATGATGCCGCCGCCGGTGGCTGTCAGGTTGACGGTGCGGTCGGAACCGGTGGCGCTGGATTGCAGCGCGCCTATGCTCAAATCGCCCGCGGCGGTAATGTCCACGCCGCCGGCGTCGACGTCCAGGCTGTCGATGGCCACATTGCTGCCCGCGCCGCTCGCGGCTATGGATACCGAGCTGCCGCTCAACGTCGTGGCAGTGACGCCGCCGCTGGCGTTCAGCACGATGGCGCCCTGCGCACCGGCGTTCACCGTCCCCAGCACCAAGCCGCCGCTGGAAGCCGTGAGGTTGACCGCGTTACTGGCACTGTCGGTCAGGCTGGTCAGACTGGTGATACTGAGATTGCCGCTGGCCACGCTGATGTCGGCGGTTCCCTGGCCCAGCGTCAGCGCACTGATGGTCAGCGCCGTGGCGCTGGACAGCTTGACGTCGCCCACTTCCGCCGCTTCCACGCTCAGCGTGGCGGTGCCGCTCAGGGAAACCGGCACCGCGCCGCCGTCTGCGCGGGTAATGCCGCCGCCGGACACCAGGCTGAGATTTTCCGTGCTGGACAGCGTCACGCCGTTCGCCACCGTGATGTCGCCCGCGCTGGTCAGGTTGAGCGGTACGCTGCCGCTGTTGTCGGTCGGCATGCCTTGCAGCAGTACGTCGCCGGCCACGCTGAGATTCACCGCGCCGCTGCCGTCTTTCAGGTTTTGCAGGTTCACGCCGCTCGCCAAAGTCAGGTTGCCGGTGACGGTCAGCGTTTTCGTGGGATTGATCGAGGTATCGAAATCGATCTGGCCGATCAGGCTGGCATCCAGGGTGACGTCGCCCAGCAGGCGCTCGGCTTCCAGCGTGCTCTTGAGGTCGCCCGGCAGGCTGAACTCCAGGCCCGGTCCCGCCAGCACCAGCAGCTTGGTCACGGTAGCGACGTAGCTGCTCAAATAAGTGGCGGTGGAGCGCAGATTGGCGCGGAAACCCACCAGGTCGTTGCCGGCGTCGTCGCTGCCGTCGGGATCGGCGCTGCTGTCGACTTCGCGGATCAAGCCTTTTTCCGCGCCGATGCGGATCACGCCGGTGGTGCCGTTGACCTGGGCGTAATCCACCAGCACGTCGCCGGCGGCGGAAGTCAGGTTCATTTCCGTATCGGCGACGGCGTTGGTCACCAGCAGATTGCCTTCCGCCGCCACGATCAGCATGCCGGCTGCCGCCTGCACGTTCACCAGTTCGGCGCTGTTCAGTTCGTCGATGTCGAGCTGGCCGGTGCCGGTCATGGTGACGCTCATGCGTTCCACGTCGGTGGAAACGCGCATGGTGCCGTTGCTGGCCTTGCCGGTCAGCGTCAGGCTGTCGGCGATCAGCCGGCCAAAGCCGCCCATGGTGAAAGAACCACCGCCCGGATTGATGCTGATCGTACCGCTGTCGGCCTCGATCACCGCCGCGCCCAGGTCGATATTGCCGGTGGTGGTCAGCGTGACCGAACCGCCCTTGCCGGCGTTGATGTGGCCGTCGACCACGGAGAAAGCACGGGCAAAGCTCAGCGAAACGCTGCTGGGATCGGCAAGCGTGTCTATGGACAGGCGCTTGGTGGCCAGCACGTTGCCGTTGCCGTCGACGTAGCTGAAATCGCCGCCGGTGCGGATGCGCACTTTGCTCACCGGATCGGCCAGGCCGCCGGTCTTCACGCCTTCGATCACGCCTTTGAAGGCATAAGCCGTGGCCGAGGTACGGTCTATATAGACTTCGTTTTTGGCGCGCAGGATCAGCGCCGTACTGCCCGGCAGGTTGGTGGTGCGCAGGCTGATGTTGCCGCTGTCCGGCACCACGCCCAGCGCGGTCAGCGTCAGCGCGGCCGGCGTGCCCAGATCGCCGTTCAAGTACACGTCGGCCTTGGAAGTCAGCGCTATGGCCCCGGCCACGTTGAAGTCGGCGTTCAAAGTCAGCGCCCGGCCGCTGTACATGGTCAGCGCGCCGGTGCTGACCGTTGCGCGGGTCACGCCGATGGTAGCCCCGGAGGCATCGGTGGCGATGCTGCCGACGACCAGGTCCAGGCGCCCGTTTTCGCTGCGGTACCAGGTCGAATCCGTGCCCTGGTAAAACGCATCGGCGATGACGTCGCCATGGGCGGACAGGCGCAGCGTCAGCGGCTTGACGGGAACGGCGCCGGCAGGTGAGCCGGCTGCGCGTTGCAGCAAAACGCGGCCCGCCGTGCTGTCCAGATCCAGCGCGCCGCTCGCCGCCGTCAGAGTTTCCTGCACGTTCAAGTCGCCGACCGCCGCCAGGGTGACGCTGCCGGCGGCGGCACGCGCATACAGCACCTGCATGCCGCCGTTGATTTCACCAACGCTGTCGCGTTCGCTCAGTT
>SCQD01000061.1 GCA_004299145.1 Methylococcaceae bacterium
GCTGGCAACCCTCCGGGTTGCCAGCTATTAGCCGGGGGTTGAGCGCAGCGACACCCCCGGTTGATGTCGATAGGGAACCACCGACCCTGGAGGGGTCACAGTCAGCCACGAAGCCGGAATTTCTACGACCCCTCCAGGGTCGAATGGATCAAATCGCTATCCAACAACCCGGGGTGTCGCTACGCTCAACCCCGAGCTAATGGCTTTAACCCCTCCGGGGTTTTCTCGGCTTTTGGCCCCCGTGATAATTCTAGTATGGAATTACTTAGGATTTTATGTAGCGCCAAATAATTTGCTCCATAAGCCAAAAGGTTCTGTGTATCTTGATTAATTCCGGCGCCTATAGCTGGCTAGTTGGCGCTAAATTCAGCGCTTTTCAACGCCATAACGTAAAGACGGCCCCGCCCCTACCGCGTTGTCCCCTCCACTTCCACCGGCAAATTAGGCAATTCCCCGAACATTTCCGGCGCATACATGGCTTCCACCCGGGTCGGCGGCAGTTCAAAGCGGCCCGGGTTGTTCAGTCTCAGGTTATACGTCACACTCCATTTGCCTTTGGGCACATACTGATAATAAGCGCGGAACGCTTCGAAGCGGCGCTCTTCGAAAGCCGGCCACAGACGGGCATCGTCCGTGCCGGTCTGCGCCAGCAGTTGCGAATCGCCACCCAGCCCGCTGCCCAAAATCGAGGCGCCGGCGGGCACCGGATCGTCCACCACCACCCAGGTCATGTCGGACTGGGCGTCCAGTTCCAGTTTGACTTGCGCGATATCGCCCCGGCTCCAGCGGCCCGGCTGTTGTTGCTCGACCGGCACCAGGCTGCGCTTGATGCTGTAGCCGGTGAACAACGGCGCCGCCAAGCGCTGCGCCGCGCGGCTTTGCAGCAGCACCCAGGGCTGGCCTTGGCCTCGGTGGCGCATCAGTAAATCAGCCGGTCCCTGCGGCCAGGGGAAGTTCAGCGCCGCCTGGCGGGTGGTTTCGCTCCATTCCATTCCTTTAAGCACCCTCACCCCAGCCCTCTCAGGAAGCCTTGGTTTTTCCGCTTCGCGGCGGCTTTCCCGGAGGGAGAAGGGGCCGGAGGAGCCGGGTTCCGATGCAGGCGCCGTCTCCTCCAACGACGCCTCGGTATAACCACTCACCGGCGTCTTCTCGAATACCTCGCTGAATTTTTCCATGGCCAGCACGCCCCAGGCGTTGGCGGTGGTGGTATCCCAGTGGCCGTGCCGCTGCCGCGCCAGCGCACCGGTGACCAGGCGCGGTATGTCTTCGCGCCAGTCCGCCTCGTCCATCAGGCTGAGCAGGGCGCGCACGGCGTTGCGGTCGGCGGAGATCATCAGCCACCACAGGGCATCGCTGTGCTCGTTGGAAAAGCTCAGGGTGCTGCCTTGCAGGTTGAGGCGCGCGCGCAAAATCTGTTGCGCTTCGCTCAGGCGCACTTGATGCTGCGGCACGCCGGGCAAGCGCAGCAGCAGGTTGTACCAGTCTATCAATGCCGAAGTGGGCCACAGATTGGGATCGATGCTGATGCTGCCCAGCATCTCCGGACTGGCGGCGGCATAGCGCGACAAGGCTTCGATGGCGGCCAGCTTGCGCAGGCTCAAATCGGCGGTCGGCAGCGCCGAGTGGCGCATGACTTTGCCGGCGACAAAGCCTTGCAGGCCGTCCAGCAGCCGTTGCTTGGAATCTTCGGGAATTTGCCAGCCGGCTGCGTCGGCCAGCGACAGCACGTAACTGCTGAGCACGTCGCTGCCTTGCAGCCAGTCGCCGGGGAAGTATTTGAGCAGGCCGTCCTGGTCGATGTAACGGGGCAGGTGCGCGACGATGTCGGCCCAGCGCGCCGTATCGCGCAACGCCACGGCCTTGGAGACTTTTTGCTCCAGGCAGGCGTAAGGGTAGCGCTGCATGTAGTCGGTTACCCCGCCCAGCCCGTCGCCCAGCTTGGCGCGCAAAGACAGCCGTAAACCACCCCGGCCGGGGATGGCGTCCGGCGGCATCGCCACCGCCATGCGGGTGGGCTGGGTCAGTTGCAGCAGCGTGGCCTGATAGACCTGCACCGGCACGGCGGGGATGACCTCCTGCTTGACCTTGATCGCATCCTTGGCGTTCTCGCTCTCGACCGCGACTTCCCAGGTCAGTTGCTTGGCGTCCAGCGGCGCGCTGTAGGACCACGCCAGTTCTTTGGCCTCACCGGCGGGCAGTTCCGCGCTCAATTCGGGCAGTTCGGGGACGGGAATGTTCGCGCCCCCGGCAGTCACCTTGGCCCTGGCCGCCACCTTCATGGACCGGGTCGACGCATTGCGCACGGTAAAAATGGCCTGGTAGGCATCGCCTTCGCGCACCAGCGGCGGCAGGCCGGCGTGCAGCATCAAGTCTTGCGTGGTGCGGATGCTGGTCTGGCCGGTGCCGAACTGGCCGACGCCGGCGCTGGCGACGGCGACCAGCCGAAACGCGGTCAGCGAATCGTTCAACGGCACTTCCAGCGCCGCCCTGCCCTGCGCGTCCAGCGGCACGCGGCCCTGCCACAGCAGCAAGGTATCGAACAGCTCGCGCGAGGCCTGATGACCGCCGCCGCCGCCCGGCGATACGGCTTTGCGGCCGTAGTGGCGCTTGCCCACCACCTGCATCTGCGCGGTGGAGGTCATGACTTCGATGCCGCGCCGCCCCATCATGGCGTCCAGCAGCTTCCAGGAGTCGTTGGGCTTGAGTTCCAGCAAGCCTTCGTCCACCCCGGCCAGGGCGATTTCCGCGTCCGCCGGCAGCGGCCCGCCGTCGGCGCGCTTGACTTCGACGTTGACCTTGGCGCGCTCGCGCACTTTGTAGCTGTCCTGATCGGCACTGACGCGCACTTCCAGCTTGTTGGGCGCCCAGCCCACGTCGATGCCGGCCATGCCCAGACGGTAAGCCGGCTTGCTCAAATCCAGCAGCGCGCCGGCCGAACCGCCTTCGTTGAACCAGGGCATGTGCCAGCGCCGCGCGTGGTCCGCCAGCCAGGAGCGCCACGGCGCGATGCGGCCACGCACCGCCAGCACCGAGACAAAAACGTTGGGGCTGTAATTGGGCTTGATCGGCACTTCGATCACCGGCACTTTGCCGGACAGCGGCACGGTGAAAGCGTCGATCACGCCTTCGCGCTCCACCGTCACCAGCCCGGTGGCCTCGCGGAACGGCATGCGCACCTGGAAACGGGCGGTCTGGCCGGACTCGTAGGTTTTTTGCTCCGGCAACAGGTCCATGCGGTCGTTGGGGCTGTTTTCAAACCACCAGTCCTCGCCTTTGGCGACCCACACCTGGCGGCTACTGATGGCGCGGTTGCCGTCATCGTCTTCAGCCGTGGCGCGCAGGATGAGCTGGCCGGAAGCTTCCGGGTCGAGCCGGCAGTCCAGCAGACCGTATGCGTTGCTGTAACCGCTGCACGCCGTTTTGACGCGCTTGATTTCGGCCTGGTTTTCGTAGGCGTAAAAACCGCCCAGCAAGCGGCGGCGGTGCGAATACAGCGTGCGCTGGTACAAATCCACCGTCATTTTCCGGCCCATCACCGGCTTGCCTTTGGTATCCAGCGCCAGCACCTGGAAGTGGATGCTATCCTTGCTGGCGGTCCATTCATCCGCCTTGATGCCCAACTGCACGGCGGCGGGCCACAGCGGCAAGCTGCGCGCCACCGACAGGCGTTCGCCGTTGGCGTCCTGGTATTCCAGCTCGGCCACCAGTTCGCTGGGGCTGGCCGGGGTGGGCAGGTCGGGCACGGTGGCGCGCGCCGCGCCGTTTTTATCCAGCGTCAGCGGCAACACGCGCGCCGGGCCGGCGGCGGGCTCGCTGTCCGCTTCGCCAAAGATTTCCGGGGCATTGGCCTCCTCGCCTGCTTTCACGTCTGGACCGCCGAAGCTGTAACCCTCGTAATCCGGGTAATCCACGGCACGCGGCCTCACCTGGCTGCGCAGTTTGACCGGCAAAGACGCCGCGCCGCCGCCGCTCAAATAGTTGACGTATAAATCCAGCACCGCCTGTTTGGCGTTAACCAGATCTTGTTCAACAGGCTGCACGCCGGCGCGCATGGTCGGCACGCGAAACTGTTCCACGCGGAAGCTGCCGCTCTGCCGGCAGCTGGATTCGCCGCGGCACAATGAAATCTGATAAGTGCCCAGCTTGGCCTCGGCCGGAATGGCCCAGGCCGACTCGGCGATGCCCTGGGCGTCGAAATTCACCGGCAACGTGTATTTTTGCTCGCTGTCCTGGTGGGTGATTTCCAGCCGGTCGGGCAGCTCGCGCGGCACGCTGAAGCCCTGGCTACTGTTCTGGCGCAGATAGTGCTTCATCGACACGGTTTCCCCGGCACGCAGCAGGCTGCGGTCCAGCACCGAATGCGCGGTTTGCGTCTGCCATTGCGAACCACTGGTGAGGTTGAAAGCCCAGGTCTCTATCCCCTGGTTCCAGTCGGAAAAAGCGAAGCTCAGGTCTTCGCCGCTGCGGGCGCTGATCAGCAGCGGCCCGATATCGTCGTCACCGCAATAGGAACCGGCGGTCGGTTCCGGCAGCGCGGAGCCTGCGACGTGGGCGATGCCGTTTTCATCGGTGCGGCCTTGCCAGATCGGCACGCCGTTACAGGCATTGCTGATGCGGACGTCGGCGTCCTTGACCGGCTGGGCGGCGTCCAGGCTGGTGACCCACACCACGGAAGACTCGCGCCCCCACTTGAAGTGCACCGCCATATTGGTGACCAGGGCGGTGGTGGCGACGTAGCGCGGCCTGGCCTCGCCGAGCAGCGCCGCGCCCAGCTTGGGACTGGCCAGTTCCACCACGTAAAAGCCGGGCTTTTCCAGCGGAATGCCTACCACCTCGAACGGCAGGCCGCCGCCGGGCTTGGGCACCTGGAAAGCCACCGCGTTATCTTGCGGACCGAACACCGAAGTGTTGCCTGTTAATTCTTTGGCCGGCGTGGCCTCCCAGTCGGTACGCCGCTCCATGGCGTCTTTGACTTTTTTGATCCAGCGCGGAATGTCGGCGTCATTGGTCGTCAAGCGCTGCAACTTGCCCGGCAGTTGCTTGGCGGCGACCGAGGCCTCCAGGTTGCGCAAGGTCACCGGCAGCACGCCGCCTTCTTTCCACTCGATGATGCCGAACTCGCCGGAAAACTTGGCTAGCGGCGGCAGTTCGTCGGTCGTCACGCTCAGCGGAAAACTGGCGCTGTTCTGCAAAGCACGGCCGGTATCGTCGCTCAACCCCGCCGGCAGCAGCAGGCGGAACTTGGCGCGTTCCGGGAACGGGCCGGGAAAATCCAGGGCGCTCAAGGTGGGGGCTTTGCGCTGATCCTCGTCCACTTTAGCGGCGTAGACGTGGCCCTGTTCGTCCAGCAACTGCACGGCGTTGAGTTGTTCGACCGGCACCGGCGCGCTGAAGCGCAGGCCCATGGGTCGCATCGGCAGACAGGCCGCGTCGGCGTTGACGCGCTCGCACTGAAACTGGGCGGTAAACGCTTCGCGCACGCTGTAGGCCAGCACCTGATCCTGCACCGTGGCGACGCCGGACGGCGTGGCGATGCCCCTGCCCCACACTAGGCGCAGCTGGGCCTGCGGCGGCACCGCCAGCCGGCAGCGCAGCAGCACCAGCCGTTGCTCGGCTTCGTGTTGTTGTTGGGAGGTGGGCTGTTCGCCGTCCAGGCCATACAGCATGTCAAAAAAGTAGCTGTGCTGACTACGCAAGGCCGGATTGAGCAATGCATCCCGGTCCTTGCCTGCCAGCACGTCCACGGCGATACGCTCGGCCACCTGGTCGGTCAAACAATAGGCGTGGGCTTGGACCGATTCCGCCGTGGCCGGCGCGGACAGGCGCAGCAGAAACACCTGGTTTTCATCGGCTTCGCTGCTGCCTTCATGGGGCAGGGTTTGCTCAACCACCGCCCCCCCGGTATCGAACGAAAACTCTTGGGCGCCGCCCAACGGCAGGCCGGCCAGGTCGGTCAGATCGGGCTTCAGGGTAAAGCGGCAGCGCAGGCCGCCGGGCAGATCGGCGTCGAAATCGTAGGCCCAGTTACGCCCGTCCACCCAGCGGCCATGGCCCGTTGCCGGACAATCGACGACAAAAGGCTGGGCTTTGGCCGGCGAGCCGAACGCCACCATGGGCGTGGCGAAGCGCGCCGTCGCCTGGCGTACCTCCTTCACCGTGCGCTGCGGCGAAAAAAACTCCACCCTGGCCGCCTCGTTGGCAAAAACCAGACCGCAAGCGCACAACAGCAGCACCGTCAACACACCATGGACGTAACGCATAACCCCTCCCGCAATAAAGCCTGGAAGGGTTTTATCACGATAAGGAAGGGGCCGCAAAAAGGCTGTTAAAACGGCGAGGCGGAAAGAAGCACCGGAGTTTTCATGACTGTAAAGCGGAACGGCAACTATATTACTTGGCAGATTGCAAACCCGTTCAAACTAAAATAAGCTTGATCGTTGTTATAGTTTTTTCAATAAAACTAAAACAATAGCCAAGCTTATTTTAGATTTTGCAAAGGAGCCACGCCGGTGAAAAACTTTCAAGCGGGCCATCTCGTCGATCAAGGCTATTACCGCAGCTTTCAGCCCAATCCGATCAATCGCGCCTGGCAAGTCGAGGACATGGCGCTGATCCAGCTGCTGGGACAAGCGGACCGGGCGCTGGGCAAGCTGGACATGTATTCGGAGTACATTCCCAACATCGACTTGTTCATCCATTTGCACGTGGTCAAAGAGGCCACCCAGTCCAGCAAGATCGAAGGTACGCAGACCAACATGGAAGAAGCGTTACAGGAAAAAGAAGACATTGCGCTGGACAAAAGGGACGACTGGGAAGAAGTACAAAACTACGTGGCGGCCATGAATCAGGCGATTGCCCGGCTACAGACGCTGCCCTGGTCCGCCCGCCTGATCCGCGAAACCCATAAAGTCCTGCTGCAAGGCGTGCGCGGCAAACACAAGCAGCCGGGTGAATTCAGGCAAAGCCAGAACTGGATTGGCGGCGCGTCGATCTCGGACGCCGTTTTTGTACCGCCGGCGCATACTTCGATTGCCGAATTGATCGGCGATATCGAGCTTTTTGTGCATAACGACGCGCAGCATTTTCCTGAATTGCTGAAAATCGCTCTGGTGCATTATCAATTCGAAACCATTCACCCTTTTCTGGACGGCAACGGCAGAGTGGGGCGGTTGCTGATTACCTTATACCTGGTCGATAAAGGCTTGTTGCAGCGGCCCGTACTGTATCTTTCGGATTTTTTCGAGCGTAACCGCTCTCTCTATTACGACAATCTGACGCGCGTCAGGGAAAAAAACGATCTGCTGCAATGGTTCAAGTTTTTCCTGGTCGGCATCGTCGAAACCGCCAAAAGCGGCATCGTTACTTTCGACCATATCCTCAAGCTGCAAAAAGAGGTGGACGCTCGCATCCAGGCACTGGGCAGCCGAGCCGCAAACGCGCAAAAAATCATGCATTATTTATATCAACGCCCTCTGCTCGACGCCGCCAAAGCAGGCGCAATCGCCGGAATATCCCCGGCATCGGCCTACAAACTGATCGCCGACCTGGAACGGCTGGACATACTCAAAGAAATCACCGGCGGCAAGCGCGGCAAAATGTACGCTTTTTCCGCTTACCTGGATTTGTTCAAATCACCCGGGACAAATGAATGACGGCGTTACTCAAATGGCTGTATTTGACATTGCTTCTGACTTATCTTTTGGCGGGCTGCTCCTCCTTGCCGGAAGCCATCGAACCCGGCAATTCTGCGCAACCTTGCTCAGGCAGCGATGAAATCTACGTGCTCAATCATGGCTGGCATACGGGGATTGCTGTAAAAGCCGACGATCTGAATCCGCTGATCAACGGTTTATCTGCGCGTTTTCCGCAAAACGCATATTACGAAATCGGCTGGGGTGACGCGGGGTTTTATCAGGCAAATACCATCACGGCCGGCCTGACTTTTCGAGCGATGTTTTGGTCGCCCGGCACGGTGCTGCACGTGGTGGGGTTCGACGAAGCTCCCGCGCGATATTTCTCCAATAGCGATGTAAGAACGGTCAAAGTCAGCCAAGACGGTTATCGCAACCTGTTAAAATTTATTCACTCCAGTTTTATGATGGATGACGCCGGAAATATCATGCCCCAGCAGCCCGGCATTTATGGCGACAGCCAATTTTATAGCGGAGTGGGAACTTATTATATTTTCAACACCTGCAATACCTGGACGGCCAAGGCCTTGTACAGTGCTGGACTTGATGTCGACACCCGCTTCAAGTTGACCGCTTCCAGCATCATGGGCTTCCTTGGCCAGCAACACGAGGCCGAAACAAACAACTGCGAAATTTATTAAGCCATATCGGTCAAGCTAAACCGGCCTGAATGCAAGCAGAAAAAAACACCCACCCCATTGAAAATGCCGTGGATTATGCGCCCCCCTTTATGTTGGGGCCATGATGCTGGCGCTTTGGCATAGCAAGGGCAACATTCGGAAAGACGCCGGTTTCGTTCTTGGCGATGTTAATGACGCATGCCAAAAAGCATTTGCGATAGCAGGCAAAACGGAACTCGGCAGGATATTGCGGCTGCCCGAGGCCAACCAGAAGCTTGCCTTCACGGCATGGGAAGCCATGTACGCTGTGCGTACCGTTCGATGCTGACAAACGTTTGGAACGGGGTTCAAACCCCGTCCCGCCTGGGGATTTGTACCTCAACGCGATGCTCCCGCCGATCATCTTCCAGCTTGATCACGCCATCCGGCAGTTCGACGCCATCCAGCGTTACCCGCTGCCCACCGTCACCGCCCTCCGTCCGTGCAAATTCGATCCGGTAATAAGTTTCTCCATAGCGATAGCGCAGGTTAAATGCCCGCCAAGCGGCGGGTAGACAGGGCTTAAAGCGCAAGCTGTCGCCTGCGCGCACTAGCCCCAGCAGCGATTCCAGCATGAGCCGGTACATCCAGCCGGCGGAACCGGTGTACCAGCTCCAGCCGCCGCGCCCGGTGTGCGGCGCGACGCCGTAGACGTCGGCGGCGACCACGTAGGGTTCCACTTTGTAAGTGGCGATGGCCTGCGTCGCTGAGCCCTCGGGGCGTTGGCGGCAATATCAACCAGGGAACCAGGAACAGCAACTCGTCCAAGCCGGCGCGGCATTGCCGGGCCAGAGCGTGTGCCCATTCGCCCACCTCGCTGCCAGGCACCGCCGAGTGAGCATCGGCAAATGCCGTTGCCAGGGTTGCCAGCCGATTCAGGCAGGAATGGACCTCCGCGAGTTCCATTCCGGTTCCCCCCCTTTGAAAAAGGGGGGTTAGGGGGGATTTCCGGGCCTGACCACGGGCCGTGGTTTTGAAAAATCCCCCCTGCCCCCCTTTGCCAAAGGGGGGATGGCACGCTAGGCAACAACCAGCCCAGCAATTGCCAATCACCGCGTATCCAGCGATGGCGGCGGCTCACGTCGCTGCTGTAGCGCGTGGGATACTCCTCGTACAACTGCACGTCGCTCAACGACCCGGAG
>SCQD01000006.1 GCA_004299145.1 Methylococcaceae bacterium
TCGCATGCCGTTATGTGTCGTTTGAGTTGCCGGAGGCCTACTTGGCGCTGGCACAGGCGCTATTGGTCGGCTATTTTCAGACATTGGAGGAGGGATAATTCGTGGGGATACCTCAGGGTCGCAACCCTTTAAAAGCCGACATCATTGTTTGTCTTGGCATACTGTCACCGCCGGATTGAGTGTTTTCCGGCAATAGGCAATCTTTGGGGCTGCCCTCCGGGATTCAGTCTGAAGTTATCAGAAAGATTAATAGCCGTCGCTTAGGATATCGAAACATTCCATGGCAAAACAGCATAGCCCCTCAACCCAGCGTCACCCCGCCCTTGGCGCGTACCGCTACCTTGACGGCTAAATCACTGCTGACTTGCGCTGCCGACAGGCTGACCTGTCCCGCCCCGCCCGCAAAAACCACCCGCTGATCGGCATCGCCGTCGTTAAGGCGTAGCGCGCCGCCGCTGCTCAGCGCAATGGAACCATTGGCGCGGGTCTCCAGATCGGCCTGCGGCGGGAACGTCGTCAGCGCCGTACCTCCCGCTGCGTTCACCGTCACCATCCGCACCGCCACCTGATCGATGCGCAAGGCGTCGGCTTCTTTGATGTGGATGCCGCCGGCGCCGGCCACGGCGCTCAGCGTTTTCAACGCGGTATCCAGCGCATCGGCTGCCGTGCCGGCGCCATGGCCGGCATAGACGCTCATGCGATCCGCCGTGTAATCGGCCACCGCATCGCCGCCGTCGCGAATATCGCCCCTGGCGCGCAGAGCGATACCCCCCAGGCCGGTGCTGACGCCGCCGGCGGTCAGATTGCCGCCGCTGACCAGACGGATATTGCCTTTCCCTGTGTGCACCACCGCGCCGGCGGCCAGGAACAAATCAGCGCCCGCGTTCACGTCGATATCATTGGCCGCCGTCGCCACCTCGGCCATGGCGCCGACGCGCAATGCGCGCCCGCTGCGCAAGCTCAGCGCGCCACCGCCGTGCACGCCGGCGTCGATCAGCAAATCGCCGCGCGCGCTCAGCAGGATATTGCCCTTGCCGACCACGGCAACCGCCACGCCGTTGCTGTTGCCGTCGGCCAGCGTCAGCGTGCCTTTGCTGGTGACGACGATGGCGGCGGCGCTGCTCAAATCGGAGCGCAGGACCGTGGCGGTTTTCAAGCCACCATCGCCGCCGACGCTGTCGATTTCGACGCGCACCCGGCCGATGCTCAGCGCATTGACGTCGCCGACAAACAATCCGCCCGCGCCGACTGCGGCGCTGAGCGTGTTCAGCGCGGTTTCCAGCGCATAATTGCTGATGCCGGCGCTCTTGCCGCCCGCTCCGCCGACACCGGCGCCCTGCCCCGCTTGCAAGGTCAGGCGGTCGCCTTTCAGGTCCAGCGATTTGCCGCCGCCGTCCAGAATGGCGCCGGCAGCGCGCAGCACGATGCCGCCCTGCCCCGCGTCGACGCCGGTCAGGGTCAGATCGCCGCCGCCGGCCAGGCGGATGTCACCGTTGTGGCTTTGCACGCGGCTGCCTGCCGCCAGGGTGATGGCGCCGGCGGCAACGATGTCGATGTCGTGGCCCGCCGTCACGATGCGCGCGGCGCCGTTCAGCTGCACGGCGCGTCCGGCGGCCAGGGTGACGGCGCCCCGACCGCCGACGATGCTTGCACTTATCACCAGGTCGCTGCCTGCGCCGCGCGCTTGCAAACGAATGTTGCCGGTAGCAACCACCGCCACGCCGTCGGCATCGCCGTCGTACAAGCTCAGCGTGCCGCCGCCGGTCAGCATCAGAGCGTCGGCTTTCAGGTCGGCGCGCAGCACGCGATTGTCGAGCAAGCCGCCGTCGAGGCCGACGCGGCTCAGCATCACGTCCACCTGGCCGATGCTCAGCGCGTCGCGCTCATCGATAAACACAGCGCCGCCGGCATCGACGCTCAAGACTTGCAGCGCCGTCCGCAACGGCTGGCCGGCCTGGCCGATGCCCTGGCCGGCGTGTACCGTCAGCTGCCGGGCCGCGATGGCGATGGCGTCGCCGCCGTTCACGACCCGGCCCGCCACGTTCAGCACCACGCCGCCGGCAACAGCGTCGATGCCGGTAACGACCACGTCGCCGCCGCTACTGATGCGGACATCACCGCCGGCGACCCTGACGCCGGCCGCCAGGCTGACGTTGCCGCCGGCGGCAATGTCGACGTCGTTGGCGGCCGTGACGATGGCGGCGTTGCCGCTCAGGCTCCAATCGCCCGCCGCCAGCAAGCTCACGGCGCCGCCCTGGCTGCGCAGGTCGGCGGCTATGATCATGGCGGCAGCGGCGCCTTGCGCCTGCAAGCGGATATTGCCGCTGCCCGTGGCGCTCAGCGCCACGCCGTCGCCGTCGCCATCGCGCAACACCAGCGTACCGTTGCCGGTGAGCACGATGGCGCCCTTGGCGTCCAGGTTCGCCAGCACGTCGGCCCGGTCCACGCCGCTGCTCGACAGGCCGCCGTCACTGGTGACGCTGTCGATGCTCAGGTCGACGCGGTCGATGCTCAAGGCATCGGCTTCAGCGATAAACAAACCACCGGCTCCGGTCACGGCGCTCAGCGTCTGCACACGGGTATCCAGGGCATGGCCCGCCAGGCCCGCGCCGTGGCCGGCGCGCAGCGTCAGGCGCTCCGCCGTCAGGTCGGTACTCGCATCGCCGCCGTCCAGTATGTCGCCCTGCGCATCCAGCGCGATGGCGCCGCTGCCGGCGTCCACGCCGCTGACGGTCAAATCGCCGCCACTGGTCATGCGGATATCGCCGTTGTTGCTGACAACACCGGCCTGCGCCGCCAGGGTAACGGCGCCGGCGGCGCGAATGTCGATATCGGCGCCGCGGCTGACCAGGCTACCGTTCAAGCGCAGCGCTCCAGCCGCAGCCAAGGTGATGGCACCGCCGCTGCTCTGCAACAGGCTGTTGATATAGAGGTCGCCGCCGGCCAGGGTTTGCAGCAGGATGTTATCGGCGCCGCTTACCGCCACGCTGTTACCATCACCGTCGTTGAGGCTGAGCGGGCCGGCGGCGCTCAGCACGATGACGCCGGCCGCCGTCAGATCGGCCTGGGCCAGCTCGCTCGTGCCGCCGCTGCCGTTGCCGCCGACGCGGGTGACGCCGACCGCGACGCTGTTGATGCTGAGCGCGTCGCGCTCGATGATGAATACGCCGCCGCCGCTGCGCACGCTGAGCAGGTCCAGCGCGGTATCCAGCGCGGCGCCGGCAAGACCTATGCCTTGCGTGGCGCGGATGATGGCTTTGGCGCCGCTTAAATCCAGCACGGCATCGCCGCCGTCCAGCACTTTGCCGGCCACGTCGAGCACGATGCCGCCGGTTCCGGCGTCGATGCCGGTCACCCTGAAATCGCTGCCGCTGGTGATGCGGATATCGCCGTTGCCGCTGTCGACGCCGGCACCGCTCGCCAGGCTGATTACCCCGGCGGCGGCGAGATCGACGTCGTGGGCGCGGGTGACCACGTCGACGTTGTTGTCCAGCGACAAGGAGCCGGACGCCAGCAGGCTGACGGCGCCGCCGCTGCTGAGCACGTCGGCGTTGAGAATCAGCGCGTCGCCCAGGCTTTGCAGCAGGACGTTGCCGGCGGCGCTCACCGCCACGCCGTCGGCGTCGCCGTCGCTCAAGGACAATCTGCCGCCGGCCGCCAGCACGACGGCGCCGTGCAGCGTGGTCACGAGGCCGGCCTGAGCGGCATCGCTCACTACGCTCAGCGTGCCGTCGCCGTCGACCGTGGCCGTGCTGACGCTGACCGCGCTCACCAGCAATTGATCAGCTTCGCTCAGATAAACAGCGCCGTTCACCGTGCGGGCGGAAAGCACGCTCACCGCGATATCCAGCGCGTGCTGCGCAGCGCCGATACCGGCGGCGGCGCTCAGGCGCAGCGCGTCGGCCTGTACGTCGACGCCTGCGTCGCTGTTTTCAGTAATGGCGCCAGCGCTGGAAATCAGGCTGATGGCACCGCTGCCGGCCAGCAGATTGGATATAGCGATGTCGCCGTTCGCATAAAAACGCATATTGCCGCCGTGGCTATCGAAGGCCATGCCCACGCCCTGAACGATGCCGCCGCCGGCTGTCACGGCGATGTCGTGAGCGGCGCCGGTGATGGTCACGTCGGCCTGTACCGTCACGTTGCCGCCCGCCGCCAGCGTGATGGCGCCGTCCGCGCTCAGCACGTCGGCGGCGATCAGCAGGTCGCTGCCGGCGCCTTGCGCATCCAGACGAACGTTGCCGGCCGCCTGCAGCGCCACGCCGTCGGCATCGCTGTCGCTCAAGCCCAGCGTGCCGCCGGTGGTGAGCACGATGGCGCCGCCGCCGACCAGATCGGCCAAAGCAGCCACGGTGGCAGTGCCGGTGCCGGCGCTGCCGTCGACGGTGTTGATGGTCAAGCCCACGCCGGCGATATTCAGCGCATCCAGTTCGCGGATGAAGATGGCCCCACCGGCCTGCACGCTCAAGCTGCCCAGTGCGGTATCCAGTGCATCGCCTGCCAGGCCGACGCTGCCGGCGGCAACGATCTGCGCGCGTTGGGCGTTCAAATCAAGACTCACTGCGCCGCCGTCAAGCACGGCGCCGCCGGCGGCCAGCGCGACGGCGCCGCTGCCGGCATTCACGCCGGTCACAGTCATATCGCCGCCGCTGACCAGGCGGATATTGCCGCCGCCGCTGTTTACGGTCGCGCTGCTCGCCAGGCTGAGCGCGGCGCCCGCGCTCAAATCGATATCGTTGGCAGCCGTGACGACGCCGGCGCCGGCGTTCAATTGCAACGCTCTGCCTGCGGTCAGGGTGATCGCGCCTTTGCCGCTCAGAATATCGGCGTTGGCGATGAGGTCGCTGCCAATGCCGTTGGCGCGCAG
>SCQD01000062.1 GCA_004299145.1 Methylococcaceae bacterium
CCGGTGTCTTCCAGCAACGGAATCCGGTCCGTGCGGTCCTGGTAAAAATAGTTGTCGCCGATCAGCGTGGCGAAGCCGCTGAGTCCGTAGGGAAATTTCATAAAGACTAACCGTGATAGCGATGTGGAGTAGGTATGGACGTGAACCCCGACTTACCTGCCGGGGCGACGAACCTAGGCTGTCGAAATTCGGTAACTTTGCGCATGTTTTGGTTCCCTGTCTATGGATTCAATGCTTGATCAGGACGCAACCCCGTTGGGGTTGGGTGATTCCATGGGGGAACACCTACCCAGGGTAGGCGCGAAACGCGCCAACCCTGGGCTGTGTTACAAAACCCCGTTGGGGTTTATTTTCTCGAATGCGTGACTACTCACATCAAGCCAACGCATGAAGTCGGTTCATAACTGCCAACGAAATCCGCCATAAACGGCGGCGCCGGGCACCGCGTAATTAAAAACCTCGGGCGTGCGGTCGTCGTTCAGGTTTTCCCCGCGCACATAGACGCTCAGCCCCGGCGCAACCTGGTAACTCGCCTGGGCGTTGACGCGGAAGGCATCGTTTTGCCGCACGGTTTGGGCGTTATCGTTAAAGTGATAGCCCCGGTAAATGCCTTCCAGCCACAGCGTCACGGGCAGGGTGGACCACCGCCATTGCCCCCACATCCGGCCCTGGTTTTGCGGGCGGGAAGGCAGGGCTTTGCCGGTATCGAGGTCGCGGTTGTCGCTGTAGCTATAGTCCATGCCGCTGCTCAGGCCGTGGGAACCCGTCACCACCCATTCCGCTTCGATGCCCCGCAGGCGGGCATGCGCGGTGTTCACGCTCTGGCTGGCGCCCCACTGGGGCACGAAAGTCAGCGAAATAAGATCGTCGAAGCGGCTGTAAAAGCCGTTCAGCGACAGGCGCAACGCGGCGCTGGGCGTCCAGTCGATGCCGATGCCACCGCTGGCGCCTTGTTCCGGCCGCAAATTCGGGTTGCCGTAGAACGGCGACAGCCGCTCGTTGAAGCCGGGCGCGCGAAAACCGTAGCCGCCGTCGGCGTGCAATTTCAAGGCCGGCAGCCACTGCCAGGCGGCGCCTGCATAAAAAACCGGATGGGTGCCGACGTCGTCGTAGCGGTCCACGTGCACGCCGGCCATGCCGCTCCACGAACCCAGGCCGGCTTCCGCTTCGGCAAAGCCGGTGACGATGCCGCGCTCCGCTTGCAGCGGGGCGGGCAACGCGCTGCCCCGGCTTTCCGCTTCCTCCCGGCGCGCTTCGCCGCCCCAGCGCAAGGTGAAGCGGGGCGCATCGCCGTTCTCCTTTAGCAGCACATGGGCATTGTTCCAGCGGGCCAACAGCAGTCGCCCGGTGAAACTGCCCTGGCTGGGCATGCCGAACACGTGAAAAACCGCATCGGTGTGATTTTGGGTAAAGCCCAGTTGCAGGCTGCTGTCCCAGGCGGGAGCCAGCGTCAGACTGGCGGTGTTTTGCGCCAGCCAGGTTTCGCCGCGCGCCAGGCCATGGCGGTCATCCACGGCGCCGGGCCGGCCGGTGGGGAGCAGGCCGATGCCGTCGAGATCCGACAATTGCCGGCTATACAGCAGCGAGCCGTTCAGGCCGAAGCCGGAGGCGGGTTGGGCGGTGAAACGCAGTATTCCCTGGCCGGCATGGTAATCGTCCTGCTCGGGATTGCCGTTGGCGGGATCGGCCATGCCGGTGCCTTCGAACACGTCGTCGCGGCTGAAGCTGGCGGTGACGCGCGCGTTCCGCCCCGCCAAACTGCCGCCGGCCGTTTCCTGCAGCGCACCGAAACTGCCGCCTTCCACGCGGGCGAATGCGCCGGTTTCTTGCATATCCCGGCTGAACAGCCGGATCACCCCGCCCAGTGCCCGGCTGCCGTAGCGCGGCGCTGCGGCGCCGCGCACCACTTCCACCTGCTCCAGGCTGTCCGCCGGCAGCGCAGCCAGGGAATAGGTTCCCGTCAACAGGCTGTACAAGGGAATATCGTCGAAGGTCAGCTGGCCCAAGCCGCTGCCGGCGCCGCGCAGGAACAAGCCGGACACGACGTTGCGATTGGAATTCGTGATGCTCACGCCGGGCCGGCCGCGCAACTGGCGCTCCAGGTCTCTTTTGCCGGAGGCGTCCAGGGCGTCGCGGTCGAGCCGGGTCGTGGCGGCGCTGTCGGTCGGGGTGCCGGAGGGGAAAGCGGCGTCCGTTACCGGCACGGTGGGCAGTGTCTCCATTATTATCTCCCCCTCACCCCAACCCTCTCCCGTGGCGGCTAAGGGCCACCCCAAACCGGCCTGGATGCAGAGCGAAAAAGCAGCGTATTTGAGGTGTTTCATCTAAACGTTCCGAAGCGATATCCCCTGATTAGGGGATGTAAATGCGGTCATTATAGGGGCATGATTTCCCAAAAGAACTTTGGGAAACGAACCGTCATGAATCAATCCTACCGCTTAAGGGACGCGCAGCATGTCCTGCATGGCTGGACCTTGGCCCTGGTCGTCTCAGCACCAGCCGTTTACGCCGCGCCGGCCGCCACGGAGCTGCCCGGCGGCGGCCAGGTGAGCGCCGGGCAGGCCAGCATCGCCGTCGACGGCGCGCACATGGACGTGAACCAAACCAGCCAAAACGCCAGCCTCAACTGGCAGACTTTCAATGTAGGCCGCAACGCCGAAGTCGAGTTCCACCAGCCCAACGCTTCGTCGGTCGCCGTCAACCGCATCGCCGATCC
>SCQD01000063.1 GCA_004299145.1 Methylococcaceae bacterium
TTATGTTTTGTCTTCGCCTACGCTATCGCTCCGACTCCGACAAAACATCCGGCCCTACGGCTACGCGGGGGTCGTCGTACACCGCTCCGCGCTATCGCGCTTCGCTTCCTGTACTCCTTCTATGTGTTTCGCCAGGATGAAAACGGCTACCTGCTGGGCGTGGTCGACTGCGCGGGGCACGGGGTTGCTGGCGCATTCATGACCATGCTAGCCTATGCCTCGTTCAATCGGGTGACGACACACATTGGATTGAACAATCCTGCCGGCATTCTTGATCACATGGACCAGGCCATCCGGGCAATGCTCGGCATAGGCATTCGGCAACAAAACATAGCAACCCAGATCGATGCAGGGTTTGCTTACATTGACGCAGTATCACACCAGGTTACTTACTCCGGCGCCAAAATCGCGTTATACCGCAGTATTGGCGAAACGGTGGACAGTATCAAAGGTTCCCGCCGCGCGCTGGGTGAGCGGCAAGCTGGACAGTATCAAAACGATAATTTTCCGCTTCAGGATAATATGACGCTATACCTGACGACCGATGGTTTTCTCGACCAGAACGGCGGAGAAAAAAACTATGGCTACGGTAATGCGCGCTTCATGGAACTGATACGCGGACAGGCCGGCCAACCTCCCGCGGCACAAGGGCAAGCTTTTGCGGAAGCATTGGCCGCCTGGCGCGGCAACAATCCTCAACGCGACGACATAACGGTGCTGGGATTTCAACCCCCGGCACAGCACCGATGATTTGATTCTTTTTGACGGCAGGTAATCGCATGGAATCCCTGGACCTATATGCACTGCAACAAAGCTACAACCAAAATGGCGTCATGCTGTGTTTCAACGGCCCGTTGACCAAAAGCCTGATCGAAGAAATCGGCAATGCGCTGCGCAATTACCTGCAGAATGAAAATGCTTCAGCCTCTACCGCCATGGACGTTTTCGCCGCTTATATAGAAATGACGCAAAACATTCGCCACTATGCCGCCCGCCAAGGCTGGAATGACAGCCAGGCCATCGCGACGGTGGTTATCGCCCAGGACGAGGCAGGACATTACACGATTTCTTCCGGCAACATCGTCGATGCCGAGGATGGCCGGCATCTGCTCAACCGCATCCACGGCTTGGCCGGCATGGATAAGGCGCAATTGAAAACCGCCTATAAAGAGCAATTGCGCAAACCCCGCGAGGAAGGCGCAAAAACCGGGGCCGGCCTGGGTTTGCTGGATATAGCCCGCAAAGCGACGAGGCCTTTGATTTGCTCTTTACGCCCCCTGGCTGACGGACTAGCGTTTCTCAGCCTGATCGTGGTTATTTGACGTTACATCAGGAGATACTTATGGGCGACCTGAAAATTGAAGGCACCGCTTCAACCCCTGAAATTATTTGCGATTATCAGGCCGGCTCACTCAAAATGTCCGGGGATTCCTACCCCGAGAACTCATTCGAGTTTTTTACCCCGGTGCTCGATTGGCTGGAAAACTTTCTCTGCAACACGAATACCCCGGTAACGGTCAGTTTGTACCTGCTTTACTTGAATACCAGCAGCGTCAAGGCCTTGATGGACATATTCGACATGCTGGAAGAGTGTTTCGGCAAAGGCCGCGCCGTGTCGGTCAACTGGTATTACGCCGCCGAAAACGAGCGCATCGCTGAACTGGCCGCCGAATTCAAGGAGGATTGTACTTTCCCGTTCAACATTACCCAGCTTGAAGAATGAGCCATGATCAAAGGGCGGCACCTTGAAGAAACCGTGGAAGCCCTGCTGCAAGACGAGCGCTATGCCGGCCACCCGCTGCGGCAAGCGCTGGAGGATGTTTACCGGGAGCTTCAGGATCAGCTCCATCAGATCGAGCGCATTACCCGCATTTCCGACCAGTATCAGAGCGCCAGCCGTGATGTCCGGCTATCGCTGACCGAGCGTTGCCGGCGCCAACTCAAAACGCTGGAAAAAATCATACGGATTTCCGACGGTTATCAAAAACTGATGCGGGAAAATCAGGAGTCTTTGAAAGACGCCTCCCTGACCGACGTGCTCACCGGCCTGGGCAACCGGCGCCGGCTGCAAGACCATCTGCACGCGGAAAGCATACGATCAGGGCAGGACAAGCTGCCTTTGACGCTGGTGCTGGCGGACGTCGACCGATTCAAGGAGATCAACGACACCCATGGGCACGACGCAGGCGACAAGACACTGATCGCCATCGCCCGCGCCCTGCAAAGCGGTCTGCGCAGCATGGATATATGCGGTCGCTGGGGCGGTGAGGAATTTCTTATCGTCATGCCGGAACTCGATGCCGTGTGCGCCTATTCCATCATCGAGCAACTGCGCATGGCGATGGCGCAGCGGGAAATCCCCCTTAACGATCACAGCGTCCGGATCACCGTGTGTTTCGGCATCGCGCAATGGCGCAGCGAGGAGGAAAGCATCGAAGACGCGCTGCATCGCGCCGATGCGGCTTTGCTGGTGGCCAAGCGGAGTGGCCGCAATCGTTGCGTGTTGGCCGACGAAACAAGATAAAACCCGGTTTGGCAACTATCATTGCTCCCGATCAGCGTGCGCGTTACGCTATCCACTGGCCCGTACGGCAACCTGTCATCCCACTCTTCAATCAGGATGTTTTTATGAAAAAGCGGCTAACTACCATTTTCGCGTGCACCAGCACACTGCTGGGCGGTTGCATGGGCGGAATGCCTTCCGCCTATCCCGTCTATGGCGGGGGCGATGGAGGCTATTCCTCCAATTCCAGCTCTTATTATTCCGGCAGCGACAGCTACCAGCAGACCCAGATCAACAGCCTGCAACAGCAAACGCAAATCCAAAGCCAGCAGTACAACGAACGCATCAATGTTCTGAATCAACAACTGCGACAACAGCAAACGGATCTGGCGGCTCAGTCCAGACAACAGCAGCAGCAGGAAATGCGGACATTAAGGCAACACCACGCCACCCAGGCGGAAATCCAGGCGATGAAGGAACGCTGGCGCGCCCACGAACAACAACAAAACGAAAGGCTGCGCCAACAGCATGATCGGGACATGCAGCAATTACAGCGGGAATTTTCCCAGTTCGAACGGGAACAACAGCGCAATGATCGTGAGCAAAACCGGGATGATCGCTCAACGCAAGACAGCGGCTCCAGACCAGGACGCGACGGCGTGGTGACCGACCAGCCGGCCCCGCCGCGCGGACGTCATCGCACACCGCCGGGACAAGATACAGGAACGACGACGTTGCAGGGACGCGACGGCGTGGTGACCGATCAACCGGTCCCGCCGCGTGGACGCCATCGCGCACCGCCGGTACCGCCTGGACAAAATGCGGATACGACGCTACCGGGACGCGACAGCTTATTCACCGACCAGCCGACGCCCACGCAGGAAACCGCCCCGCCGGGGCGCGACGCCTTGTTCGCCGATCCACCTGCCGCGCCGGTGGATACCGCGCCGAAAAAGCGCAAGAAAAAGCGTGACAGCGACAGCGACCCGACGACGCCCGATGATTGACGCCACACCACCATGTCGCTAGCGAATGTCAAAGGGGTCGGTAAATCCACCCAAGCCGTGCTCTGCGAGCACGGCATTTTTTCGGTAGAAGAACTGGCGGCGGCCGACATGGAGCGGCTGGCCAAAATACCCGGTTTCGGCAAGGCCAAAGCGTTGCGCATCGTGCGCGCCGCCAAGGCCTTGGTGGGCAACCTCGCCAAAGCGCGCATTTCCCGCACGCTGCAACGCGATGCCGAACCCAGCCGCCCCAAACAGGCGGGCGATCCGCCATCGCTGACGGCTCCCGAGTTATACATCAACCGGGAGCTGAGTCAGTTGGAGTTTAATCGGCGTGTTCTGGCGCAAGCCGAGGACACGGCGACGCCTTTGCTGGAACGGCTCAATTTCTTGTGCATTTCCTGCTCCAACATGGACGAGTTCTTCGAGGTGCGCGTGGCCAGCGTGCTGCAAAAGGCGGACCTGGGCTCCACCCACACTGAACCGGACAACTTTGCCCCCGCGGAATTGCTCACCCTCATCGGCGTACGCGCGCACGAACTGGTGGCGGAACAATACCGGATGCTGAACGAGGTCATGCTGCCGGCGCTGGAGGAACAGGGCATCCGCTTTCTGCGCCGCACCGAATGGAGCGAGGCGCAACTGGCTTGGCTGAAACGCTATTTCGACGAAGAATTGCTGCCTATCCTCAGCCCCATAGGCTTGGATTCGGCCCATCCTTTTCCCCGCATCCTCAATAAAAGCCTGAACTTCATCATTTCGCTGAGCGGCAAAGACGCTTTCGGCCGCAACATCGATACCGCCGTGTTGCAAGCGCCCCGGGCGCTGCCGCGCATCGTGCAACTGCCTGCCGAGCTGACCAGCGGCGCCAATGATTTCGTATTTTTGTCGTCCATCATTCACACATTCGCCGATGAATTGTTCCAGGGCATGAAGGTGAAGGGTTGCTGGCAGTTCCGCGTCACCCGCAACAGCGAGCTGTACCTGGACGAAGAAGCCACCGACGATTTGCTGATGGCGGTGGAAGGTGAACTCGCTTCACGCAATTACGGCGATGAAGTGCGCCTGGAAGTGGCGGAAAACTGCCCGGATGAAATGGTCGATTACCTGCAGGAGCAATTCAACCTGACGCGCGACCGGCTTTATCGGGTGGCGGGGCCGGTCAATTTGAGCCGCATGCGCGCCATTTGCGACCTGGTCGACCGGCCCGATTTGAAATACCCGCCTTTTGTGCCCGGCTGCCCCAGCCAGTTGTTGTGCAGCGGTGATATTTTTCAGGCACTGAGGCGGCGCGACGTGTTGCTGCACCATCCTTACGAGTCTTTCTCACCGGTGGTGGAAATGATCCGCCAATCCGCCATCGACCCGGACGTGTTGGCCATCAAGCAGACCCTCTACCGCACCGGCCCCGAGTCGGCCATCGTCGATGCCCTGGTCAACGCCGCCAGGGCCGGCAAGGAAGTCACCGTGGTCATCGAACTGCTGGCGCGGTTCGATGAAAAAGCCAATATTTCGCTGGCCAATCGCTTGCAGGAAGCCGGCGCCCAAGTGGTATACGGCATCGTCGGCTACAAAACCCACGCCAAAATGCTGCTGATCCTGCGCCGGGAAAACAAACAACTGCGTTACTACGTGCACCTCAGCACCGGCAATTATCATCCCAGCACAGCCAAGCTTTATACCGATTACGGCCTGTTCAGCAGCGATGCCGAGCTGGGCGAAGACGTGCGTAAAGTCTTCGTGCAGCTCACCAGCCTGGGGCGCATGAACAAGCTGCAACAGATTTACCAGTCGCCGTTCACCCTGCACAAAGCCCTGCTGGACAAAATCGAGCGTGAAAGAGAGCACGCCATGGCGGGCAGAGCCGCACGCATCGTCATCAAGGTCAACTCGGTGGTGGAATCACAGTTGATCCAGGCGCTGTACCGCGCTTCCATGGCTGGCGTGGAAATCAAGCTCATCGTGCGCGGCGTCTGTTGCCTGCGGCCGGGAGTTGCCGGAGTGTCGGAGCACATCGAAGTGCGCTCCATCGTTGGCCGTTTTCTGGAACACAGCCGCGTAATCAGTTTCAGCAATGGCGGCGAAACCGAGGTGTATCTGTCCAGTGCCGACCTGATGGACCGCAACATGTTCCGCCGCGTCGAAGTGTGTTTCCCGGTGCGCAGCAAAAAACTGCAACAGCGCATCCTGGATGACCTGGAATATTTCCTGAAAGACAACACGCAAGCCTGGATTCTGCAAAGCGACGGCAGTTATCGGCGCCTTACGCCGGAGGAAAGCGAAGAAACCTTCCAGGCGCAGGCGGTGTTGCTGGAGGAGCTGAAAAAGTAGGGTACGCTGTGCGTACCGTTCGACGCCCTCGAAGGTACGCACAGCGTACCCTACAAGGTGGGCTCAACCATGGAAAGCCGCCGCGAAGCGGACTAACTAAGGCTTCGGGAAAGCCGCCGCGCAGCGGACTGACTAAGGCTTCGGGAAAGCCGCCGCGCAGCGGACTAACTAAGGCTTCGGGAAAGCCGCCGCGCAGCGGACTGACTAAGGCTTCGGGAAAGCCGCCGCGCAGCGGACTGACTAAGGCTTCGGGAAAGCCGCCGCGCAGCGGACTGACTAAGGCTCTCTTCGTGGTATGGGCTTTTTCGGAAATCACCTAATCGCCAGATAGTGACCATGCTACGCCGCGCATTATTCCAGCACTTCATCCTGGCCCAGCGCCTCAGCGAGGGCTTCCGCCGGCGCTTTAGCCCACTCGGACACTTGCTGCTGTTCATCCTGCTGGCCGCCGGGGTATTCGGCTTCAACACCCGCGCCGCCGCCACTTATCAACTGTTCACCCTGCTCTGCGCCCTGTTCGGCCTGGCTTGGCTATGGAGCCGGCTGGGGCGGCGCGCGCCCATCGCGCTCGAAGCGGAACGCCGCTTGCCGCGCTACGCCACCGTCGGCACGGCACTGCGCTACGAGCTCATCCTGCACAACACCGGCAAGCGCAGCCAGCGCGGTCTGAGCCTGCGCGACACTTTGGCGATGAGCTGGCCCGATTGGGCCGAGTTTGCCGCCGCCGTCGATCCGGCTGACGCGGGTCGCAATGCTTTCGACCGTTACGTGGGCTTTCCGCGCTGGCAGTGGTTGATGCGCACCCGGCGCGGCGCCAGCCTGGAAGAACAAGCCCTGCCCGAGCTGCCGCCGGGCCAGCGCGTAACGGTGACGCTGGAACTTATGCCGCTGCGGCGTGGCCGCCTGCAATTCGCCGAACTGTGCCTGTACCGGCCCGAGCCGTTCGGCTTGATACGCACACGCCACTGTCTGGCCCTGCCGCAAACCTGCTGCGTATTGCCCCGGCGCTACCCGATGGCGGCGCTGCCGCCGGTGGCCGGACGCGCCTATCAGCGCGGCGGCGTGGCCTTGAGCAACACCGTCGGTGATTCGGAGGAATTCATGGCGCTACGCGAATACCGTCACGGCGATGCGCTACGCAACATTCACTGGCGTAGTTCGGCCAAATTCGGCCGCTGGCTGGTCAAAGAATTTCAGGAAGAATATTTCGTGCGCCGCGCACTGGTATTGGACACGTTTTGCCCGCCACGGCGAGCGGACGACCTGGAAGCCGCCATTTCCACCGCCGCTTCGCTGGCCGCACTGGAATCGCCCGGCGACGGTCTGCTGGATTTGATGTTCGTGGAACGGCAAGCCCATTGCTTTACCGCCGGACGCGGCGTGGCGCAGACCTCCGCCTTGCTGGAAGTGCTGGCAGGGGTGCAGGCCGGCAGCACGGGCGATTTCACCGTGCTGGCGCACAGCGTACTGCGCCGGGTCGCCACCTTGAGCAGCGTAGTGCTGGTGTTGCTGGACTGGGATCGACCGCGCCGCGAACTGTGCGAGTCCCTGGCGAGCCATGGCCTGCCCGTGACGGTATTGCTGGTCGATGAAACGCCGCCGGCACCACCGCCCTCCCCCGCGCTGTCGTTACGGCACATTCGTCCCAGCCATTTAGCGGAGGCTTTGCTGATTTGATCGAACACTGACACGCATTGCAAAGCCACCGCGACGCCATTCCCAAAGCCCCTCCCACGACCCGTCGCGGCGCTTGCCATACCAGGACTATCTGAACGCGCTGATGCAAGCTTATCCCCCCGTCAATATCGTCAAAAACCCCAAGCCGGCCAAGCCGCACAAAACACTGCCGGCGCTCATGACCGTGCGGCGGTTGCTCCACAACACCAAGTAAAAAGCTTTCAGTATGTTGTTGCTGGCCGTGGCGACAATAATGGCCTGGGCAATGGCAGTGTCCGGCGCGTCGAAAGCCCCTTGCACCAGGGACAATACGAAAGGATCGATGTCGGCAAACCCCACAACAAACGACAATGCCACCAGACCGCCCTGCTGATAGTGCTCGATGACCCAGTGGGTCAGGCCGGCGATCAATACGAACATGACCGCGAACAGCAAGGCCGAGGCCAATTCCAGCGGGTTGTTCTGCTGCTCCCAAGTCGGGTTGGCATCGCACTCGCCGGCAACTCCTACGCAGCGATTGAGCCGATAAGCCCACAACCCCGCCAACCCGGCCAAGGCCAAAAACATCGCCAGCAATTTAATAAAAATCGCCACGCTGAATACCGCCACCACCGCCAGTAATCGCAGGTACATGATGCCGGTTGCCAGCACGATGGCGGCCGCCGGCTTGAGGCTGTCCGGCCCATAGCGCCGCGCCTGGCGCGCGATAACCACGGTGATGGCGGTGCTGGAATAAACGCCGCCGATCGCACCGGTCAACAACAGGCCTTTGTCGCGCAATACATAGGTTTGCAGCAAATACCCCACGTAAGACATGCCGCTGACCACCACCACCGCCAGCCAGGTTTGATGCAGGGTGACTGGCACGAATTCGGCGATGGGTTCGGAGGGAACCAAAGGCAGGATAACGCCGGTGAGCACCAAAAACTTGGCCAGCGTGATAATCTCTTCGTTACTCAGCTTTTCGGTCAAGCGCTGAATGCGCGGCTTGGCGTTGAGCACGAATAAAATGGTAATGGCGTACAGCACCAGAAACCATTTGGGCAGGCTTTGCGCAATAGGCCCCAGCAAATAACAGGACAAGGCCAGCAAAATGCCGATCAGGCCGTATTGCTCGCGGCGCGTTTTTTCCAGGTAATAGACCAGCAGAAAAGAAGATATCGCCAGCAATCCGCCCAGATACAACAGCGGCGTGGCTTCCAACTGGTACAGCACAAAACCGAAAATGGCGATGAACACGCAGGTGCGGGTGCTGCCGAATACGTGCTCTTTATGCTCGCCGATATAATATTCGCGCAAACCCACGCCGACCAAAAAGCCTATGGCGGTGGTAATCAAGAAATTAACCAGTAGATCAGGCAGGTTGTCGGTCAGCAGTTGGTGCACGGTTTAATCCTTCATGCCGATACGGCGTGGCATGCGTTCCATGCCTGGAATTTCGCCCGAAGTCACCAGATCAAGTCATCCGGAACCTGGTATTTGGCGTAGGGATCGTCTTCCTCCTCCGCACCGGGCGTTTGCGGCAGGGAATAATCCACTATCAGATAATCGGCATTGCGCGCGCGGATTTTCGCGGCAACCTCGGCGGAAACCAGCTCGTATTGCTCGGCCTGTTTGGCGACAGCCAAAACGCCGCGGATGATTTGATCGCGCACCGCTGCGGAAACCCGCAGGGTTTTTACTTTTCCGCCATCGGTAAAATTATAAGCGGTTTCGTCATCGCCCTTGGGCAGCCGGTGCGTTTCGATCAATTGCTTGATTTGCGCGGCGATGGCTTTTTGTTCCGCCGCTTCGTTGCGCTGAAGATTGAGCTGCCGATCTTTTTCGGCCTTTTCCGCCTGGGCGCGCAGCGCCTTTTGCCGGTGCTCTTCTTCCACGGCCGCCAGCGCCTTATTACCCTGTTTTTGCTGGATTTCTTTGCGCTTTTCTACGCCGGCTTTTTTGATTTGCTTGTCGTTGACCAAGCCGGCTTTGAGTAATTGATCCTGTAATGCATTACGCATGAGTGGGATTCTCTCCTTACAGAGGGTAAACAGCAGCGTCTAAAGCCAGGTTCCCAAGCCGCGCCAAACGTAACCGTTCAGTCCCCCCCGGCCTTTTCCCCCTTTCCCTGCGGGAGAGGGCTGGGGTGAGGGCCTTAAAATGGGGGGACTGAACGGGTTACCGCCAAACCGCCGCAACCTGGGAACCCGCCGCTATCAGGCTTCAGCCGGCACCGGCACCAGACGGTCGTAATAAGGCCACTTTCTAACGTGCAAATAGCGGCGCATGGGCGACTTGATGACCGACACGCACAAACCTATCGACAACAAGCACCATACCGCCGCGTATTCGTTGGGGTTGGTGGTCAAAATGTCCGCCAAAAACGGCCCGACCAGGTAATGAAACCCGACGAAGCGCCAAGAACCATACACAATCGGTAAGTAAAAGCCGATCAGAATGTAGGCAAAACCGTGCAAGCCATAGACGAAACCGAACGGGTTATCGGGATAATCGGACATCAGGCCGTTCAACGGGAGTTGCCAGGCGATATGCCAATCACCGGATACCGAGCAGGGTTGCGCACCGCAAAACCCTTCTTTGCCGATAATGCAAAAGCTCGCCCAGGGGAAAGGATACATTTTGACCAGCATCGCCAAAGCCGCAATACCGCACAGGGTATAAACCGCCGTGCTGATTTTTTGCCTGACTTCTTCGGGAATGAAATACATCGCCACCATATTGATAAAAAATGGCTGAAAAGCGATATGAACATAGCCGAATAATGTCAATATCTGATTTTGCGGAGAATCACATTGATCGATATAAACGTAAGTCGCGGCCTGCAGCAATTCCATGCAGGCGAAATAAGTTAAAGGTATCCAAAGTTGTTTGGACTCCCCTTTATAGGCGACGTAGGCTGCCGTGCTAAAACCGATGGTAGCCAGTACCGCGGATGCTTCACCACTCCAACACATTTTCAGGCCCTCTTCATTAAAGTTAAGTTCGGTGTGGAAAGCCGGTATTGTATAACGAGGTGGGGCCGAACTTCTAAGCAAATGCAAGCCGGACCGGCGTACCCAACGGCCACGGGTTTCGCAGCCGCCTCGCAGCGCAGGCCCACACGCAGAAAAAACTTCGTGTTAGACTCCACGCCCCAATCAGGACAGCGCTGCGCCATCCCACCGCCACGCCCTGCCAATCACCGCCGCCATCGCAATGCGCCTAACTACCGAGCAAATTCAAGCCATACGCGAAGAAACCAGGATGGTCTTCGGCGCGGACTCCAGCGTGCGATTGTTCGGTTCCCGCGTCGACGATACCGCCCGGGGCGGAGATATCGACTTGCTCGTGGAGTGCGATGAACCGGTAAAGGAACGCCTTAAAAAATCTTTGGCTTTGACGGCGCGCTTGCAAATGCGCCTGGGAGATCAACCCATCGACGTTTTGGTGATCGATCCGGAAACGCCGCTGCAACCGGTGCATCAAGTGGCTCGCCAAATGGGGATATTGCTTTGAACAACCGTGGCTTATCGCCGACAGCGCGCTTTATCAAAACCCTGGATATCGTTTGGCGCGAGGGACAGCATCTCGCTTACAGTTGGCGTAATCTTTCCGTCGAAACCATCGACACAGATTGGGTTATTGCTTTAGCGGAATATCCGCAAACGGCGGAGCGTTTGGAGGCCTTTGTTTCCCGATTCAGCCGGATGCAGGACACCATCGCCGATAAATTGCTGCCGCGTTGGTTGTTGGCCGCAGAGGAGCGTCCCGGCAGCCAGATTGAAACCCTGAATCGTGCTGAACGGCTTGGGGTACTGATGGATACGCAAAACTGGCTTGAAGCGAGAAAATTACGCAACCAGTTAGTTCATGAATATATAGAAAATGCCGAGGAGTTTGCTGAAGCGCTGCAACTGGCCCTGCATTACAGCTTGATGTTGATAGATACCTATAATCGCGTGCATGACTTTGCCGTGCAGCGTTTAGGCATGAATAGCATGGATTTACCGCCCAAATTGGATTTACCCTCGTGAATACCTTATTGGAAATCACCGAACAGGCGCATCCTCTTATAGATTCCTTGCTCAAGGAAACCCTCGCGAAATTCCCACAAATTACTCTATGCACAAGTGTCTGCGGAATGCCCGAAGCCCCGTCGTTCCGCCAGGGATTGGCGGAACCCAGGCACATGGATGTGGGCCGGCGCACCATCACTGGCCCTGGATTCAAGAAGCCTTAGTTATTCCGCTCCGCGGCGGCTTTCCGCCAGTCCATGGCGGAATGACGGTATTGGGCCGACTTGCGTATAAAAACGAACGCTTTGCATGGGAACGATAGTGCAATCCCAACGATTGAAGGGCCATGCTTCTGCCAGCCAAATCGCCAAAGGCGGCGCCCTGGCTTTTCTCATCCAGGGCAGCGGCGCACTGCTGCAATTGCTCACGGACGTGCTGGCGGCACGCCTGCTGGGCGCCGCTCCGTTCGGCCTTTATGCCCTGGTAGCCGCCTGGATTTATGTGTTGAGCTTGCTGGGCACCCTGGGACTCAATTTTTTGCTGCTGCGCTTCGTGCCGACTTATCTGGCGCAGCAGGATTGGGGCTGTCTGCACGGCTTGCTCCGGCGCTGCACGCGCTGGGCCTGTCTGGCCATACTGGCGATCACCGCCACAGGGGCCGTGCTGTTGACGTTATTCCGGCCTGCTCTGGGTGAAACCGCCGCAGCGGCTTTCGGCATCGCGCTGATGATCATCCCCTTGCAGATATTTTCCAGCCTGCGCCAGGCCATCTTGCGGGGGTTCAATAAAATCGGCCGCGCGCTGTCCCCGGAATACCTGTTACGCCCGTCGCTGTTCATCCTGTTGCTGATGGCTGCCCATTTGCAAGGCTGGCGTCTGGATGCGCTCATGGCTTTGCTGTTATACCTGGGCGCCGCCTTTTTCGCCTTTGCCGTCGGCGCTTTTTGGCAATATCGCCATACCCCGGTTTCAACCCGGCACAGCACGCCGATTTACCACGATGGTTACTGGCTGAAAACCGCCATGCCGCTGCTGCTGATCATCGGGCTTAACCTGATCAGCAGCCGTATCGACGTGATCATGCTGGGTTTTCTGGCCGATGCCGGACAAGTGGGCATTTATTCCGCCGCCAGCCGTATCGCCGACGTGGTGGTGTTCGGCTTGGTGGCAGCCAACGCCGTGGTGGCGCCCATGATCGCGCGCCTGCACGCCACCCGGCAGCACGCTGAACTGCAAAAAATCGTGCTGCTGGCGGGCAAAGGCATAGCGCTGTTTACCACCCCTGTCGCCATGATCATCATCCTGTTCGGCCATGAAATATTAAATCTGTTCGGCAACGATTTTTCCGCCGGCTATACGGTGCTGGTGATTTTGATGAGCGGCCAGATCGTCAACGCCTTGGCCGGGCCGGTCGGCCATTTGATGACCATGACCGGCCACCAGGTCAAAGCGGCGAAAATGGTCGGCGTTTCCGCCCTGCTCAACCTGGCGCTTAACGGCGCGCTGATCCCCCACTTTGGCGTAATCGGCGCGGCGCTTGCCACCGCCGTCAGCACCGCGACCTGGAATCTGCTGATGATGCGTTTTGTTTATGCTGAACTAAAAATCCGTTCTTCCTTGTTTTATTACCGATGACACAGCCCAATTTTTTTATCGTCGGCGCGCCCAAGTGCGGCACGACCGCACTCAGCCGGTATTTACAGGAACATCCGCAAATCTTTATGTGCGATCCCAAAGAGCCGCACTATTTCGCCGACGACCTGCCGCGACACCGCTATGTCGACAACCTGGACGCTTACCAGGCGCTGTTTCGTCCGGCCGTTACCCAACGCATCGTCGGCGAGGCCTCGGTCGGCTATTTGTTTTCCGCGGTGGCGCTGTCGAACATTCGCGCCTACAACCCCGAGGCAAAAATCATCGCCATGGTGCGCAATCCGCTGGAGATGGCGTTGTCGCTGCACGGCCAATTGCTGTATGCCGCCTATGAAGACGAAACGGATTTTGCCACCGCCTGGCACCGGCAGGCGGAGCGGCGGAGCGGTCTGCATATTCCGCCGGCCTGCCGGGCGCCGGCCTTTTTGCAATACGCGGAGGTCTGCCGCCTGGGCCGCCAGATCGAGCGCCTGCTCGACATTTTTCCAGCCAACCATGTCAAAATCATCGTGTTCGACGATCTGGCGGCGGATACGGCGGCGGTGTATCGGGATGTGTTGCATTTTCTCGGCTTGCCGGACGATGGCCGGACCGCGTTTGCGCGCGTCAACAGCGCCAAACGGCCGCGTTCCCGGCGTTTAGCGCAGTTCGTTGCCAAATACAAGCCACTGGCGGTAAGCTGGGCGCTGCGGACACAAGCCATTAGCGGATTGAATATCCTGCCGCTGATGAAGCGGCTGGTGACGGTCAATGAGCAAAGCACCGGCAAAACCACCCTTGCGCCGGCCCTGCGCGCCGAACTCGCCACCTGCTTCCGCGACGACGTCGCGCTGCTCGCGCGCTTGCTGCAACGCGATTTTTCCCACTGGCTGACAGGATCTTCCCATTAAGCGCTTACTCGATGTGTTGTTGGCCGGCATGGCCCTGCTCTTGCTGAGCCCCGTTATCCTCGTTACTTATTTTTCCGTCAGAATGGCGCTGGGTAGTCCGGCATTTTTCCGGCAGACACGCCCCGGTTTACACGGCGCGCCGTTTGCCATGATCAAGTTCCGCACCATGTTGGACCGGGTCGATGCCGACGGTCTCCCCTTGAGCGACGAGCAGCGCCTAACGCGCTTCGGCCGCTGGCTGCGCGCCACCAGCCTGGATGAACTGCCCGAGCTGTGGAACGTGCTGAAAGGCGACATGAGTCTGGTCGGGCCACGGCCTTTACTCATGGAATATTTACCTTTGTATAATCCGGTGCAGATGCGCCGCCATGCCGTCAAACCCGGCATCACCGGCTGGGCGCAAGTGCATGGCCGCAATGCCCTGGGCTGGGACGAAAGGTTTGCCCACGACGTCTGGTACGTCGACCACCATACGCTGCGGCTGGATTTGAAAATTATGTGGCTGACCCTCAAATACGTTTTCAGCCGTCAAGGCGTCAGCGCGGCGGGCCACGCCACCATGCCCAAATTTACCGGAACGCAAACCGTGGAGAAATAATTGTTCGACAGTGACTCAGCGCTGGCCCTGTTCGGAGCCGGCGGACACGCCAAGGTCGTGATCGACCTGGTGGAAAAACAGCAACAACTCCCCATCGCCTTTCTGGCCGACGACGACGCCAAACTCTGGGGGCAGCCGTTTTACGGCTATCCCGTGATCGGCGGCAAATCCGCACTGCTGTCGCAATGGCGCGACCACCCCGCGTTCACCTGTCTGGTAACCGTCGGCAGCAATCCCATCCGCGCCAGGCTTGCCGCCTGGCTGCAAAGCGAGGGCATCGCCGTCGCGGCGGCCTGTGCGCATCCATCGGCGCAAGTGGCGCGCGGCGTGGTTATCGATCAAGGCACGGTATTGATGGCGCTCACCGCCATCAATGCGGACTCGGTCATCGGCCGCCACGTGATCGTCAACACAGGCGCCAGCGTCGATCACGATTGCGTGATCGGCGATGCCGTGCACCTGGCGCCCGGCGTCAGGCTATGCGGCGGGGTGACCGTAGGGGAGTGCACATTGATCGGCGTCGGCGCCGTGGTACTGCCCAATATCCGCATCGGCAGCAACGTCACCGTCGGGGCGGGCGCCACGGTTATAGAAAATGTGCCGGACGGCGCGACGGTGGTGGGCACGCCGGCTCGCAGGGTTTTGCCATGACCGTTCAGAAAATCACCCCATTCGCCCCCTGGCCTTATTTCGCGGAAGACGAAGTGGCCGCGGCGGCACAAGTGCTGCGCTCGGGCAAGGTCAATTACTGGACCGGCGAAGAATGCCGGCTGTTCGAGCAGGAGTTTGCCGCCTACCTGGGCTGCCGCCACGCCATCGCCCTCGCCAACGGCACCCTCGCCCTGGAACTGGCGCTGCACGCATTCGACATCGGCGCCGGCGACGAAGTCATCACCACCAGCCGCACCTTCATCGCCAGCGCCGGCAGCATCGTCCTGCGCGGCGCCACGCCGGTGTTCGCCGACGTGGACGCGAACAGCCAGAACCTCTGCCTGGAAACCCTGCAACGCGCGCTGACCCCTAAAACCCGCGCCATCATCGCCGTGCATTTGGCGGGTTGGCCGTGCGAAATGGACGCCATCATGGATTTTGCCGAACAGCACGGCCTGGTGGTGATCGAAGATTGCGCCCAGGCACACGGCGCCACCTATCAAGGCAGACCGGCCGGCTCGCTGGGACACGCGGCGGCGTTTTCGTTTTGCCAGGACAAAATCATGACCACCGGCGGCGAAGGCGGCATGTTGATCCTGCACGACGAAGCGCGGTGGAAAAAAGCCTGGGCTTACAAAGACCACGGCAAAAGCTACGATGCCGTTTACCATCGCGCCCACCCGGCGGGATTCCGCTGGCTGCACGAATCGTTCGGCAGCAACTGGCGCATGACGGAAATGCAGGCCGCCATCGGCCGGCTGCAATTGAAAAAACTGCCCGATTGGATAAAAAAACGCCGGGAGCATGCGGCCATGCTCTCCGACGGACTCGCCCCCCTGCCCGGCTTGAGGGTCACGATTCCGCCCGCCTATATAGGGCATGCGTATTACAAATATTATGCCTTCGTCAAACCGGAAATCTTGCGCGCCGGCTGGGACAGAGACCGTATCATGGCGGCAATCAACCAAGCCGGCATTCCGTGTTTTTCCGGCTCGTGCAGCGAGGTCTATCTGGAAAAAGCGTTTGACGCATCACTGGCGCGGCCGTCACCCCGGCTGGCCGTCGCGCAAGCTTTGGGTGAAACCAGTCTGATGTTTCTGGTCCACCCGACGCTGACCCGGCAAAACATGCTGGACACGGTTGCGGTAGTCACAAGCATCCTGTCGCAACACCATAACCATGACACTGTATGGAGCAAAAAATGCCAAAAGTAATCATGTACTGCACCGCAGTTTGTCCCTTTTGCACGGCGGCTGAGCGGTATTTGCACGCCAAGGGCGTAGCGGACATCGAAAAAATCCGCGTAGACCTCAACCCCGGCCTGCGCGTGGAAATGATGGAAAAAACCCAGAACCGCACCGTGCCGCAGATTTATATCGGTGACTTACACGTAGGGGGTTTCGACGAACTGGTCGCGCTGGATCGTGCCGGCCAGCTGGAGGAATTGCTGCGGGATACCGCATAGCTGAACGATTCCGCTGGTTTTAAATTCAACCCCGACAGGAGTCGCCGCCGTGAACAACAAAAACAGCGACTATATCCCGGCTTTCCATTTTCACTGGCTGACGCCCTGGTATGACCGGTTCATGGATGGCTGCTACCCGGAGACCCGCTTCAAGCGCAGCTTGATCGAACAAGCCCGCCTCCAACCCGGTCAGCGGGTGCTGGACTTGGGCTGCGGCTCGGCCACGCTCACCCTCATGCTCAAACAGGCCCAACCCGCCGCCGAGGTCCACGGCCTGGACGTGGACGCCAAAATGTTGGATCTCGCCCGCCGCAAGGCGCGGCAGGCAGGCGCCGACATCATCCTGGATTTAGGCACGGCCACCCGCTTGCCCTATGGCGATAACCGCTTCGACCGGGTATTCGCCAGCCTGATGCTGCATCACCTGAAACGCGAGGACAAACGGCTGGCGCTGAGTGAAGCCTGGCGCGTACTCAAGCCCGGCGGCGAATTGCACGTGGTGGATTTCGGCGCACCCGAAGGCCGGGGAGCCTACCTGGTTTCGCTGCTGATACGCTGGTTCGAGGAAATCGACGACGCCATCGCCGGCCTGTTGCCCCGTTTTACCGCCGAAGCCGGCTTCGAGGCCGTGCAAGAAACCGCCCGTTACCGGACCATGTCCGGCACGTTGCGCTCCTATCGGGCACGCAAACCGGAAACTCGCGCTGAATTTTCAGGCCTGATCCTCAATGTACGGCGTTGGGACTGATGGCCGTGCTGGCATTGAGCGCCTGCGGCACGCGCCATTACGCCGGACAACGAACACCGTCTTTTCCCTGTAAATCCTATCGGTGCATCGGACAGGGCTGATAACCGGAATTGACGCACGGCGGTCAGGCCCATGCTGATTGACAGCAAACGACTTCGCCGCCTATCCTAGCGAGCGTGCCCCCCTGGCTGGTCTTTGAAATGAAACTGCGTCGCCGCCACCGTACCCTGACTTATGCCGCGCTGCTGCTCGCCAGCCTGGCGTGGCTGGTGTCGGCGGCGTCGCTGGTATGCGGCAGACCGCTGTTGCACCAGGCCATGGCGATAGCCCCGGATTGCGCCATGGTCATGGCCGGCGACGCCGGCCCAGCCCCGCATTATGGCGGCGAAGATTGCAGCGACCGGCCCTGTCTGGCGGACAGTCAACCCTACGATTTGGCGCAAGTCGCCAAGAGCGATACGCCGTTACTGCTGGCCCTGCTGACTACGGCGCTCACCCTGCTCATCATCCGTCCGCAGCGTTTGACGCGTGCCAAGCCCCCCGACCCACCCGATCTCAAGCCCATACCCCTGTTCCAGCGCTATTGCGTGCTGCGTAATTAACCGCAGATTCCCTGTCGTCCGGCGCTTCGCGCGCCCAAACCGGCACGGCTGTATCGTGCCGTAACCTGAGTACGATTTGCGGAGTCCATTCATGTTTTGTTCCGTTCGTCTGCCGAGCCGGCGGCTGGTCGCCGCCCTGCTGGGCGCGTTTTGGCTGGCGTCGCCGGTTGCCGCCGCGCCTGTCATCCCCCTCACCATGCATGCCGCCGTGGCTGAAGCCCTGGCCGGCAACCCCGGCTTGGCGAAAATGCGCGCCCGCGCCGCAGCCATGGCCGCCGTGCCGCCGCAGGAGGGCGCATTGCCGGACCCGATCTTCCGATTCGATGCGCAGAACCTGCCCACCGACAGTTTCAGCCTGCGCAAAGAGGACATGACTTACCTGCAAGTGGGCTTCAGTCAGGAACTGCCCTTTCCCGGCAAGCTGGCGCTCAAGGAAAAAGCCGCCGCATTCGAAGCGGAAGCCGCCGCCGACAGTGTCGAAGAAACCCGCTTGCATCTGGTGCGCGACGTGAAACTGCTGTGGTGGCAGTTGTTTTTCCGGGAACGCGCGCTGGCCGTCGTCGCCGCCACCGAAACAAAGTTGCGCCAACTGGCGGATGCCACCCAGGCCCGCTACCGAGTGGGCGAAGGCTCGCAGCAGGACGCTCTGCTGGCGCAATTGGAACTGTCCAAGCTGCGCGACATGGAGTTGGAGCACGTGCGTCTGCACCACGGTGAAATCGCCCGCCTCAACGCCCTGCTGGACCGTCCCGGCGGCCAACCCCTGCGTCTGCCGCCGCCGGACGAGCCGGTGTTGCCGCCAAACGCCGATCCCGGCGAAATCATGGCACTGGCGGAACGCAGCCGCCCCGCCCTGGCGCAACTGCAAAAAGCGCTGGGCGCGGCGCAAAGCCGGCTGGAACTGGCCGGCAAAGGCTATTACCCTGATTTCAACGTGGGCGCCGACTACGCCGCCCGGCAAAACACGCCGTCCGGCCTGGGCCGCAGCGATTTCGCCAATTTTCACGTCAGCATCAACCTGCCCCTGTACGCCGGCGGCAAGCAGGCCAAGGCGGTGGACCAGCGCCACAGCGAGTTGTTGCAGGAACAGTACGCTTTGCAGGACGCCATACGCCAAGTCCAGGCCGAAGTGACCGAAGACCTGGTCGGCTATGGCGGTGCCAGAGAGCAATACCAACTGGTCAAATCCACCATCCTGCCCCAGGCGCGGCAGACGGCGGCCTCCCTGCTGTCCGCTTACCAGGTGGGCCGGGCGGATTTCGCCAACCTGCTGCGCGCCGAAATCACCGTGCTGGAATACGAAACGCACCACTGGCAAACCTACGTCCAGGCCCAGCAAGCCTGGGCGCGGCTGGCGGCGGCGGTGGGCAAGGAGGGGTTATGAGCAAAACCTGGCTGCCGATGCTGATCGCCCTGGGGCTGGGCGCTGTTGCCGGCTATTACTGGGCACCAGGGCTGGAACCTGCCCAAACAACGAGTACGGCGGTGGAAAAAAAGCCGCTCTACTACCGCCATCCCATGAACCCGGCGGTGACCTCTCCGACGCCGGCCAAGGACGAAATGGGCATGGATTACACCCCGGTCTATGCCGAGGACAACAACGCCGCCGACGCGCCCGGCACGCTGTCCATCAGCCCGGACAAAGTGCAGAAGCTGGGCGTGACCACTGCTCCGGCGCAACGGCGTGAACTGGCGCGCACGGTGCGCGCCGTGGGCGTGGTGGAAGCCGACGAACGGCGCTTGTACGAGATAACCCTCAAATTCGACGGCTATATCGAAAAGCTCCACGTCAACGCCACCGGACAGCCGGTCAAAAAAGGCCAGCCGCTGTTCGAGCTGTACAGCCCGGAACTGCTGGCGGCACAGCGCGAATACCTCATCGCGCGCCAGGGCCACGTGCTGCTGGCCGAGGGCGAAGCCGGCGCCCAAGCCCGCATGGCGGGTCTGGCGCAAGCCAGCCTGGAGCGCTTGCGCAACTGGGGCATCGCCCCGGCTGAACTGGCGGCGTTGGAAAAGCGCAGCGCGGTGCTGCATGCGCTGACCGTGCGTGCGCCCGCCGACGGCGTGGTCATGCAAAAAGACGTGGTGGCCGGCCAGAAAGCCATGGCCGGGGACACCCTGTTCCATATCGCCGACCTGTCCCAGGTCTGGCTGATCGCCCAGGTCTACGAGCAGGAAATCGGCCTGATCGCTCCCGGCCAGACCGCGCTGGTCACGCTGGACGCCTATCCGGGCCGCGCCTTCCAAGGCGAGGTGGACTTTATCTACCCGGCGCTGGACGCCGCCACCCGCACGGTAAAAGTGCGCTTGCAACTGGCCAACCCGGACGGCCTGCTGAAACCCATGATGTATGCCCAGGTGGAACTGGCCGCCCAACCCCGGCAAGCGTTGGCGATTCCGCTCGCAGCGGTATTGGACAGCGGCCGGCGCAGCGTGGTGCTGGTGGCAAGGGGCGACGGACGCTACGAGCCACGCCCGGTGCGGCTGGGTCTCAAGGGCGAGGAAGCCGTGGAAGTATTGCAAGGTTTGACGGAGGGGGAAGCCGTGGTGGTCGGCGCGCAGTTTCTGATCGACGCGGAGAGTAATTTGAAAGGGGCTTTGGCGGCTTTCGGTGAAAATCCATCGGGCGCTACGCCCCAGCAAGAGCAAGAAGAGGAGCATGGACAGCGCCTGGACGCGCCGCATGTTGGTCACTCACCGCAACACGAGGGGGGTACGGCCCATGAATAACGCTTGGAACAACGAAGTGTTACAGCAAATGGATTCGGTGCTGGAAGTGATCTGTTCCGCCTTGATCGGTTCGCAGCCAGCATCCTCCCCCCTTCCTGCGGGAGGGGTTGGGGGAGGGCGAGATAAACAGCCACGGCCTTCAACTCGCCCCCTCCCCAACCCTCCCCCGAGGGGGGAGGGAGCCGGAAGCGCAGGCGCGCCGGAACAAGGAGACCACTGACATGCTAGCCCACCTCATCGCCTGGTCCGCCCGCAATGTTTTTCTGGTGCTGCTGGGCACGCTGTTCCTGGTTGCCGCCGGCATTCACGCCCTGCTGAAAACGCCGCTGGACGCCCTGCCCGACCTCTCCGACACTCAGGTGATCCTCTACACCGACTACCCCGGCCAGGCGCCGCAGGTGGTGGAGGACCAGGTGACCTACCCGCTCACCACCGCCATGCTCAGCGTGCCCAAATCCAAAGTGGTGCGCGGCTTTTCCTTCTTCGGCGCGTCTTTCGTCTACGTGATTTTCGAAGACGGCACCGACGTCTACTGGGCGCGTTCGCGGGTGCTGGAATACCTCAACTCCGCCGCCAGCCGGCTGCCCATGGGCGTGGCTCCCAGCCTGGGACCGGACGCCAGCGGCGTGGGCTGGGTGTATCAATACGCCGTGCTGGGCAGCCACCAGAGCTTGGCGGAACTGCGCAGCATCCAGGACTGGTTTCTGCGCTACCAACTCAGCAAGGCGCACGGCGTGGCCGAAGTCGCCGGCGTCGGCGGCTTCGTCAAGCAATACCAGGTAATCGCCGACCCGCGCAAACTCCAGGCCTACGGCATTCCTTTATCCCGCCTCGGCGAAATCATCCGCGCCGGCAACCGCGACGTGGGCGGCCGCGTCATCGAAATGGCCGAAACCGAGTACATGGTGCGCGGCAAAGGCTATCTGCGCGGCATCGCCGATCTGGAAAACCTGGCGGTGAAAGCCGAAAACGGCGTACCGGTGTTGCTGAAGGACGTGGCGCGGGTGGAACTGGGGCCGGCCGAGCGGCGCGGCATTACCGAACTGAACGGCGAAGGCGAAGTGGTGTCCGGCATCGCCATGGCCCGCTACGGTCAAAACGCCCTGGACGTGATCGCCAACCTCAAGACCAAACTGGCGGAAATCGCCGGCGGCCTGCCCGCAGGGGTGAGCGTGCAGCCGGTCTACGACCGTTCGCAGTTGATCCTGGCCGCCATCGACAACCTGCGCAGCAAGCTGGTGGAAGAAAGCCTGGTGGTGGGCGCGGTCTGCGCCCTGTTTCTGTTCCATTTGCGCAGCGCCCTGGTGGCGGTGGTGATGCTGCCGGTGGGCATTTTGGCGGCCTTCATCGTCATGCAGGCCATGGGCATCAATTCCAACCTCATGAGCTTGGGGGGCGTCGCCATCGCCATCGGCGCCATGGTGGACGCCGCCATCGTCATGATCGAAAACGCCCACAAACACCTGGAACGGGCCGGGCCGGATGCCGACCGCCTGGAAACCCTGATTGCGGCGGCCAAAGAAGTAGGGCCGGCGCTGTTCTTCAGCTTGGCTGTCATCACCGTCTCGTTCCTGCCGGTGTTTGCGCTGGAAGAACAGGAAGGCCGCTTGTTCAAGCCGCTGGCCTACACCAAAACCTTCGCCATGGCGGCAGCGGCGCTGCTGTCCGTCACCCTGGTGCCGGTATTGATGAATTTGTTCATCCGTGGCCGCATCGTGCCGGAAGCGGAAAACCCGGTAAACCGCGTACTGATCCGCCTCTACCGGCCGGTGATCGGTGCGGTGCTGCGCCGGCGCAAGCTCACCGTAGCGCTGGCCGGCGTCATCCTGGCCGTTTCCATTTATCCGGCGACCCGGTTCGGCAGCGAATTCATGCCCACTCTCAACGAAGGCACGCTGCTGTTCATGCCCATCAGCCTGCCGGGCCTGTCGGTAACCCAGGCCGGGCGGTTGCTGCAAACCCAGGACCGCATCATCAAAAGCTTTCCCGAAGTGGAATCGGTGTTCGGCAAAGCCGGCCGCGCCGCCAGCGCCACCGATCCCGCGCCGCTGGAAATGTCCGAAACCGTGGTGAATTTAAAACCCCGCGCACAATGGCGGCCGGGGCTGAGCACCGACCAACTCATCGCCGAGATGGATCAGGCTCTGCAAATCCCCGGCGTCAGCAATGCCTGGACCATGCCCATCAAGAACCGCATCGACATGCTGTCCACGGGCATCCGCACGCCGGTGGGCATCAAAGTGTTCGGCAAAGACCTGACCGACATGGAGCGGCTGGCCAAGGCCATCGAAGCGGCAGTAAAAACCGTGCCGGGCACCGCCAGCGCCTATGCCGAACGGGTTACCGGCGGCTATTACCTCAACATCGAACCGGACCGCCTGCAACTGGCCCGCTACGGCCTGGGCGTGGGTGAACTGCAAGACGTCATCGCCACCGCCCTGGGCGGCGAGCAGGTGACCACCACGGTGGAAGGTCGCGAGCGCTACGGCGTCATCGTGCGCTATCCCCGCGAACTGCGCGATTCGCCCGACATGATCGCCAACCAGGTGCTGGTGCCGCTGCCCGGCGGAGCCATGCTGCCGTTGGGCCAGTTGGCGAGTCTGTCCCTGGCGCAAGGCCCGACCGGCATACGCACCGAAAACGCCCTGCTGTCCGCCTACGTGTTCGTCGACATTCGCGGCCGCGACATCGGCGGCTACGTGGCCGATGCCCAGCGCGCCGTGCGCGAACAAGTGCGGTTCCCGCCCGGCTACTACGTCACCTGGAGCGGCCAGTTCGAATACCTGCAACGCGCCGCAGCCAAGCTGAAAATCGTCGTACCCATCACCCTGCTGGTGATTTTTCTGCTGCTCTACCTCAACTTCCGCCGCATCGCGGAAACGCTCATCGTCATGCTGTCCCTGCCTTTCGCCCTGGTGGGCGGTTTTTGGCTGCTGTGGCTGCTGGATTACAACCTCAGCGTCGCCGTGGGCGTAGGCTTCATCGCCCTGGCCGGAGTGGCGGCGGAAACCGGCGTAGTGATGCTGATTTATCTGGAACAGGCCTGGAACCAGCGTTTGGCCTGCGTGCAAGCCGAAGTCAGGACGGCGACCGCCGCCGACCTGTATGCGGCGGTCATGGAAGGCGCCGTGGAACGGGTGCGGCCGAAAATGATGACGGTGGTGGCGATCATGGCGGGGCTGCTGCCCATCATGTGGGGCGAAGGCGCCGGCTCGGAAGTCATGCGCCGCATCGCCGCGCCCATGATAGGCGGCATGCTGTCGTCGGCGCTGCTGACGCTGGTGGTGATTCCGGCGCTATATTCGCTGGTCAAAGGCATGGCGTTCCGAGAAGAGGCACATTTTTTGCCAAAAAAAACTGATTCACAACGAAACCAGGAGGTGGTTGATCGCCGGTAATCTTATGAACAACTCCGAATACCCTGACATCCCCATGACTCCACTCAGCAAAACAGGGCACCTGTATGAATAGAAAAATACGTTGGCTGGCCATCCCGGCCGTAATCCTGGCGGTGATCGCCACCATCGCCTGTACCCCGATGAACCCGCACCCGATGGACATGACCCAGGCGGTGGAAAGCGCCAAATCCAGCGCCGATCACCAGGCGCTGGCGGCACATTACCTGGAAGAAGCCGCTTCCCTGGACAAAAAAGCGGCAGAACATAAGCAACTGGCGGCGCAATACCGGGCGCGTGCTTACCTGTACGGCAAGCAGGCGGACACTTTCCTGCAGCACTGCAACCTGCTGATACGCAACTACGAGCAGGCCGCCGACATCAACCGGCAAATGGCCAAAATGCACCAGGACATGGCCAGCGGCACCGCCCCTTAAACCACATCGGCCAAAACGAGGCATGGCACCGCCGCGCCCTGTTTTGGCCGCGATTGTCCCAAACAGGTGCAATTCTGTGCATCAAACCGGCCGCGAATGCGGAGCAAACCAGTCGTAATCGTTCACGTCCCCCTCCTTTGTCCCCCTCTCCCACCGGGAAAGCCGCCGCGAAGCGGTATCACTAAGGCTTCTGGAGAGGGCTGGGGTGAGGGCATAAAAAGCAGGGGGCGTGAACGATTACACCACTCAGTCTGATCGGCAAAATTGGCAATAAAGGTACATTTGTTCCACGCCCCCCGGCGTAACGTGCAATTCTTTGTGGTCCCGTTTTAAGGCAAACTCCCGGCCCAGGGCACTTTGGAGTTGCTCCAGGCTGTAGCGTTGCACCGGCAAGCCGCTGCACCTGGGCGGCGCTTCCGGCGCAAACGTACCGATAATCACGTGTCCGTCCGGCTTCAACGCTTTTAACAGCTGTTCCCGGTATGCTCGTTGTTGCTCGGGCGCCGTGAGAAAGTGCAACACCGCCCGATCATGCCACAGCGCATAGCGTTGCGCCGGCAAATCCACTGATGCAATATCGCCTTCCAGCCAGGTAACCCGCTCTGCCTTTCCACCCAAACGGGCTTTAACGGCGGACAGCGCTGCTCTCGATAAATCGAGGACGGTGATGGCGCGGTACCCCTCATCCAACAGGTCATCGACCAAGGTGGCGGCGCCCCCGCCGACGTCGATGATAGGATCGTCCATGGCTAAACCGATCTCCTCGATCCAACGCAAGGAGGTCTGCAAATGCGGCTTATACCAACCCAGCCTGTCGGTGGACCGGGCCGCATAGACTTGTTCCCAGTGGTCTTTGGGATGCATGGCGTGTGCGTCCATAGTCGTTATTCTTTTGTCAAAGCATGGATGATCGGGCATGCCGCGCCGCGCACCCCACTATCGCATTGTTCAATCAAAGCCGCCAGCACGGCGCGCATTGTCGTTAAATCGGCCAGCTTGGCCTCGATCAAAGCCACCGGTAACTGCCGAGTTGTCGAAACAGATGCCGACAATGCCAAACGACCACTCAACACCGCCGTCTTCAGCGGCTAAATGAGGTGTGCGACTTTGAGCAACACGCCGGTGATGATGGATGTTTGCAGCAAACCAACGCCGATCATCCAACGGGTCAGATCGGTCTTGGCGGCGGCAATATCGCGTTGCACTTCCGTGCGCAGCAAAGCAATGTCATTCTGCAATTTGGTTTCCATTGCTTTCATGTCGTGCTTCAGCGCAGTCTCCATTTCTTTCATGTGGAGCCTGCGAAAAGTCCAACGACTCAAAACAAAAAGACTACGCCAAGGGGATTGTGCTTGCAATACGGCCCAAACACCAAGGTATATCTGTCGCTTTATCAATAGCTGGAATCCCTATTCGCGCCGGCATTGCGCTGCAAAATGATGCTGACGCGGCGATTTTGCGCGCGGCCTTCCACGCTATGGTTGTCGGCGCGCGGCAGGGTGTCGGCGCGGCCCACCGGCGTTACCCGGTTCGCCGCCAGCCCCAGGTCGATCAAATGGCGGGTGACGATGCCGGCGCGGGCGCTGGACAGCTCCCAGTTGGATGGGAATTGCGGCGTGGTGATGGGGCGGTTGTCGGTGTGGCCTTCCACGGTGATGGCGCCTGCGTGGGTCGACAACACCGGCCACAATTCATCCAGCAACAACGCACCTTCCATGGTCAGCTCCGCGCTGCCGGCGGCGAACAATATTGCGTCGTCGATCTCGATTTGAATGGCTTGCGCGTCCTGTCTGACGGCGATGCGGCCGGCCAATTTTGCCAGCGCCATCATGGCTGGATTGGGTTCCGGCACGAGCGGCGCGGTTTCTATAACCGGTACTGCCGGCAACGGCGGGGATAGGGTGGCTTCAGTCACCGCCGGCACGACCGGCGCAGGTTCCGTGACTACCGGTGCCGGTGGTGAGGCAACCGGCACCGCCGGAGCCTCAGCCACGGCAACCGCTTGCCGGTTTTCCGGCATTTTGACGGGTTTGACAACCGGTTTGGCCTGGGCCAGGCGGGGCTTTGCAGCAGTCTTTACAGTTGCCGCCTTGGCGGGGGCGGGCGCGATACGCTGCGCTTTTTCGTAAGCATAGAGAAACATGAACAACACCAGCAGCACGGTCAGAAAGTCCAGATAACTCATCATCCAGGGGCTCTCGCTGTCGTGGCTGCCGTCTTGCTCGTCGCTCCAGGGTGTGCCGGCGTTGGGCAACGCCAGCCGTTGCTCGTTGCCCGGCGCTTTGCGCGTGCTCATGCTGTTCATCGTTTTGCGTGTGTCGTGGTTGAAGGCCGTTCTTGTCAATGGTGGGTAGCCATCGCCAAAATGCGTCCGTGCGGCAATGGCGTATGCGGCCGCTCGGTCAAGGTTTGCAGGTATTCGCGGATCAAACTGGGGTTGCGACGGTCGTGCATCATCAACACCGCTTCGGTGAATGCGCACTCCCAGGCGCGCCGTTCACGGGCTTGTTGCTCCAGGCGCATGATGGCGGGCTTGATCAGCAGATTGGCGAACACCAGCCCATATACCGTGCTCCACAGCGCAAAGCCGATGGCGCCGCCGACTTGTTGCAAACCGGCGTGGTCCAGCAGATTGAGCATCTGCACCATGCCGAACAGCGTGCCCAGCATGCCGAAAGCCGGCGCCAGCATCATCAGCGTGCGCAGAATCTGGATTTCCCCCTGATCTTGTTCGCGCAGCGCGCCGCTTTTCCACTGCAACAGGCGCACCAGATCTTCACGCGGCGTGCGGTCCAGAATCAAGTGCACGCCACCGCGCAGTATGGGGTCCGCCAAAATTCTGACGCTGTGCTCGGCGGTTTGCACGCTGCCTTGGCGATACAGTCCGGCGATGTCGAGAAAAAATTCGATGTCGGCGCTTTTGTCGTCGGCGGGTGCGCGCATGCGGCGCGGCAAGTCGCGCAGCAACGTCCAGACGGCACGCGGCGAGCGCCCCAGCATAGTGGCGCCCAGCGTGCCGCCCAACACTTCCAGCAGACCGGTGAAGTTGACGAAATGCCAGCGCCACTGCACGTACAGCAAGCCGGCGCAGAGGAGCAATGCGCTGACGATGAGGGTTTTTCGGGAATAAAGCATTTTCATGGGACTGATCCAGGCAGCGTGGTCGGCAGTACCATGCAGAATGCATGCCTATTTGATGTGGGTACGCTGTGCGTACGGTTCGATGCCCTCGAAGGTACGCACAGCGTACATCGATAGGCTTGGCCGGGAAGTTGTTTTGCCCTTATTTTGCGGGAACAGCTCCGGCAGGTTGCTTTCTACGATCGAGAAAATTGACGGTGGGCAGCATCAGCGGCCCATGAATGCAGCGCGAAGTCAGGCTGAGCACCTGATCGCGAATCGCGCCGTATAAAATGGCGGCGCCGTTGATTTCCGCCATTTCCAGGCAAAATTCTTTTTTTACCGCTTTATTGATTTCAAACAAGCCGACGGCTTCGATTTCCACGTCATACGGCGCCTTTTTGCCTTGTTCGTTGGCAATCATGATGCGCAGCTTAACCACAAACGTGTTGGATTCCCCGGCATTGCCGACGTTGTTGACGCCCACCGCTTCGCCCATCATCACGCCGGAAAAATCAAACGGCTCTTCCAGCGATTGCTGCAATTCTTCCAGCGGCCTCGGCCAAATCTTGATGGCGCCGAACGACAGGTTTTTGAGCTGAATCAGGCTAGGCAGCATTCAGGTATTCCTGGTCGTTGCCGGATGCCGCCAGGTTTTCCGTCATGCGGAATTCGCCCACTTTCATCGCGTTGGGATCGGGTTTAAAAGTG
>SCQD01000007.1 GCA_004299145.1 Methylococcaceae bacterium
GTAATTCACCCGTTCCGGCGTGATGTTGGCGCCGAAAGCAAACGGCGTTTGCGTGCCGGCCCGGCAGGCGTATTCCCATTGCGCTTCCGTCGGCAAGCCGGCGTGCAAACCCGGCACGGCGGCGTTCAGCCGAACGATGAAATCCTGCGCCATGCCCCAGCTCACGTTTTCCACCGGGTTGTCCGGGTCGTCAGGGAACCGGCTGGGATTATCGCCCATCAGCGCCTGCCACAAGGCCTGCGTGCAAGCCGTGTCCGCCAGCCAGTAGCCTTGCGTCAGGGTCACCGGATGCAGGGTTTCATTGTCGTTTCGTTGCGGCTCATCTTCCGGCGAGCCCATCAAAAAGCTGCCCGGCGCTATCCAGCGGAACGCCTGCCTGGCGCCGCGAAAGTTCAACGCCATCCACAGGCCGTACTCGTCCTCGCCCCAAGCGCTTGCCCAGTCGGAGGGAAAGGGGCGGGGCAATGGGCTGGATAGCGCAGAAGAATTCATGCCGCCGCCGGCACCCCGGCCAAACTCCCCGAGTACGGCATGCGCGCCGCGGGGTGCGCCAGCTTGTCCAGATCGATGTCGGCCAGCAGCCACATGCCGCCGCGATAAAGCGGATCGTTAGCCAGAATTTCCCACGGGGTGGGCGGCGGAATCGGCCTGTCCTCGCCGTCGAAATACACTTCCACCGCCTCCTGGATCATGGCGGGCAACTGCTGCCACTCGTCGGCGGCGGAAAAACAGCCGGGAAAATCGGGGAACGTCACGCCATGGGCATGGGTTTCGTCGCCGGGATGAATATAAACGGGATACAACATAGCTCAACTCCAAACCCAACCGGCCTGTCGATAGATATTACGCAAGGTGCCGATGGCAATATCCTTGCGAGGATGCGGCACCACCACATGGCCGGCCTGTTGGGGATGCCTGAATTTCCAATGATCGCCCTTGCCGCCGCAACGCTGCCAGCCTTCGCTTTCCAAACGCTTGATGATTTCAGCACTGTTCATGGGCGGCATTATAAGCTCGGCATGACGGCAAGGACGGTCCCCAGAGCCGGACGGCGGCAATTTTCAGTTTGACCTACAGCCCCATCGTTCCTGCCGGGAAGCGGGAACCCAGGCCAGGGACGGTTAACGGCCAATCGCGAAAATGCTTGGCGGTTGCCAGGCGTGCTCCTGTGCGTGGTTGTCTCTGTTTTGAGCCTAGGCTGTCGAAATTTACGTTTTAACTCAAACGGGTTTTCCCGCTTTTTGGCTTTTTTGTAGGCACGTTGTGAAATACCGACCGGGCGGGATTCAAACTTCCTCCCGCCTGAAATAAACCCCAACGGGGTTTTGTAACACAGCCCAGGGTTGGCGCCGCAGGCGCTACCCTGGGTAGGCAGCCCCCACAGAATCCATCAACCCCAACGGGGTTGCGTCTCGATCTTGCACACGACGCATGGATTTTCAGAAGCCTTAGTCATTCCGCGAGGACGACTTTCCCGGCAAGCCAGATGACACAACCCCGTTGGGGTTGGTGGTTCGTTATCGGATGCTAACCCAGGGTAGGCGCGCAACGCGCCAACCCTGGGCTGTGTTACACAACCGCGTTGCGGTTGACGGAAATCGAATCCATTTGCCGGGAGTCCAAAATACATCCCAAACTGCCACAATCGACAGTCTACGCTGAGCCCCTCCGGGGTCAATGTTGTTGACTTAGGGAACCCTCTCCCTTTGGGAGAGGGCAGAGTGAGGGAAAAAGTGTCTGATATATCAAAGTGTTGTTGATTTTTGCAGACGCCGCTGGCCCTCACCCCAACCCCTCTCCCAGAGGGAGAGGGGCTTAATTCAACAACATTGCCCTCCGGGGTTCCCTCATTCCGGCATCGCGGGAAATCATTGGGATGTGTGTGTATAAAGGTGAGCGGGCTCTGCGGGAACGAGTCACACCCGATGCCGTGCGCAGAAGGCATTCAAATCCTCCTGCCCCGTTTCCGGCGCCCTGGCTTCGATCACAAAAAATTTCAATCTCACGGTTTCACCAATTTTTTTATTCGCGCCAACAACCCGCCCGCTACGCCCTCATCGCCTGCCTTACCGCTGAAATCGCCCGCTTCGCCGACGGGTGCATCCGGCCCGACCGCCGCGCTCCTCGCGGCTGTCCGGCCGGACGCCCCCGCCGGCTCCGTTGCCTGCCTTCCTGCCTGTGGACCTAGGGCAAGCCGGAAGCCGAAGTGGCCGTAGCAGTCGTCAGGCGTGTGCCTGCGGCGGTAGGCGGAACGCACGAACCCGCCGCGGTTGAACCAGGAACCGCCGCGCAACACGCGGGATTGCGCATGCTCAGGAGCGGTGGGATCTATCGCCTCCCCGGCGGGATACTCGCCAAACCAATCGCCGCACCATTCCCACACGTTGCCGTGCATCTGGTATAAACCCCAGGCATTGCAAGGCAAGGCCCGCACCGGCACGTTTTTTTTCCGGTACAGCCTTTTTTCACCACCGGCATAAGGATAACGCCCATCGTAATTCACCTGCTCCGGCGTGATATTGCCGCCAAAAGCAAACGGCGTTTGCGTGCCGGCCCGGCAGGCGTATTCCCATTGCGCTTCCGTCGGCAGGCAGGCGTTCAGGCCGGGTACAGCCGCGTTGAGTTTGGTGACAAACGCCTGCGCATCCTTCCAACTCACCGTTTCCACCGGGTTGTCCGGGTCGTCCGAAAACCGGCTGGGATCCTCCCTCATCAGCGCCTGCCACAACGCTTGTGTACATGCCGTGTCCGCCAACCAATAGCCTTGCGTCAAGGTCACCGGATGCTGGGTTTCGTCGCCGAATCGCTCCGGCTCGTCATCCGGCGAGCCCATCAAAAAACTGCCCGGCTCTATCCAGCGAAAACGCTGGGTGGCGTTGTCGATCGTCAAGTCGGCGTACAGGCCGTATTCATCCCAGCCCAGCGGCCCGGCACCGATCCAGCCGCCCTTGCCTCCTTCCGGTGCCCGCCAATCCAAGCGCTGCCGCTGTCCCAGCCACGGCACTTCCGCATACAGCCCCGCGCCGTCCCGCCCCATGGCGCTGGCCCAGGCGGGCTTGGCCATACTCTCGATAGTCAGAATTTCCGTGTCCGTGCGAATCCGCAAGCGCTCGATGTCCGCGTCCAGTTCCGTCAGGCACAGCGGCAGGCCTGCCAGCGCCAGCGGTCGCCAGCCGCTGGGCTGCGCCGCGCCGCGCCGTTCTTCGCGCAGGAATAACCAGTCGCCGACCGTCAACCCTTGGGCGTAGGGGCTGCCGGGGCCGTGCGCGGTTGCCGCCTCTTCCGGCGCGCGCTCCGCTTGGGAAAGCCGCTGTGAAATCGTCGCGGCCTTTTTTATCTCCCCCTCACCCCAACCCTCTCCCGGAGGGAGAGGGAGCCCAACAGCCCCGGTTCCTGAGCGCCATTCGGCATGGGAAACAGGCTTGGCGCTCTCCCGGGGGGAGAGCGAAGCGAGGGGCTGGGAACCGGAAGCGCCATCGGCGAGCAATAGCAGTTGTTCGCCCTGCTGCCACAACGCCACAGCCCGGCGCTGGGAAGCGCCGGCGGCGAGCGTGCACGCCAGTTCGTCGGGATCGGCACCGGGCGGCAGGGCGGCAATCTCGCCCCGTTCGATGGCTTCGCGCTGCACCGCGCCGTAAACCACGTTGAGGTAGGACGCCGGCCGCCATTGGGCCGGGCTCGCGCGTTCCAGGTGGCGCAGCCCATAGGCCCGCTTGGGCGCGTCCAAATGGCGCAGTTCCTGGTAGTACATCCGCGCCAGCTTGGCCATGAAGGCCTGCGCCCGGCCGATTGCCGCCTGGCACGCCGCCAGCGCCTCGGGCGCGGCCAGGCCGGCCCAGATCAGGGTTTCTTCGTGGGCCACGGCGGGCAGGCGCGCGGCGTGCTGGGCCAGCAATAATGCCAGCAGCCGTTGCTGCAAGGCCGGGGATTCCCGGCGAAACGCCGCGCGGTGGCCTTCCAGGGCTTCGGGGCGGATGGCACAGGCCAGGGGCGAGACAGCCACGTCCGGGTGTTGCCAGAACGCCGCTTCGCTGCCGGCGTCGTACTCGGCCGCCGGCAACAGATGCCGCGCCGCGCGCAGCAGTTCCGGCTCGATGCGGATCGCCGGGGCCAACAACCCCAGCAGGCGCTGCACGGCGGCCGACGGCGTACCGTCGCCGCGCCGTCGGCGCAGCAAGCGGCTGGCGCGGCTCCACGGCACGATGGCAAAACCGGCGGCGAGTTCGGCGTCGTGATGCTGCGGCGATAAGGGCGCCAGCGCCACCGGCGCCAAGCCCGCCGCCGCCAGTTGCCGGCCGAAGCGCCGCCAGTGGCCGCGCACGGTGGACTCCGGCGGCGCCAGCAGCCCCAGGTCGCTCAAGATCAACAGCGGCGTGCCCGGCGGCGGCATGCGCCAGGCTTGCGGCAAAGCGTCCGGCTGCCGCCACGGCGTGCAAGGGCCGCCGGGGACATGGCTCAGCTTGCGGATGCTCAACCCGGCTTTGCCGCGCAAGGCCGGCAGGCGCTCGCACAAATGATTGAAATCCTGCCAGAACGGCAGGGTGCGCGGGTTGAAATCGGCCAGCACGATCCATTCCTGCGACCAGCCCAGGCTTTTGCGGCGCGGCAAGCGCGGCAGCAAGCGCCCGGCGGCGATGTCTTCAGCCAGCCGCGCCACGTCCACGGCGCCGTTGCAGGGCACGCGGCCGGCGCGGCGCAGAAACGGCCACAGGCGCGCCCAGGCCGCCAGCGGTTCGAGCTTGATGCCGGGCTTGCCCACGTCGCCGGCCAATTCTTCCGCGCTGAATTCGCCGGCCCCCTGGATACTCAAAGGTTCCGTTTCCAGCGGCTCGCCGCGTTCGGCGCGTTCGCAGGACGGTTCGCGCGCGGTCACGCAGAACCAGGGCGCCGTGGGCTTGGGTTTGGGTGACGGCGTAACGGCTTCCGCTTCCGCCACCAATTGGCTGGACAGCGTGAACTCGACGGCCGGCGCCGGCTGCGGTTCCGGCTCGCTGCGCTCGAAGCCGGCAAAGCGGGCGATGCGGTCCAGGCTGCCGTTATCCGCCCCGCTTTGCAGCAGCCAGTACAGCAGATCGGCGCGGCTGACGGCTTTGCCGTGCCGGTCGGCGGCGCTCATTGCGGGTATTTTTGCAAAGCGAAGCGGCTTAGTTGGTCCAGCCGTTTGAGTTGGGCGCTTTCTTCCCGATCCAGGGTGACCAGTGCCTTGAGCAAATCCAGGTATTCCGCCTGCCCCGGCGGCGTCACCCCTTGCAGCTTGGCGGCCTCCCGGTCCTTGGCCAATTGTTCCGCCGCTTTTTCCAGCACATTGTCGGAACATTGCTCTACATCGGGAAAATGGATGCGGGCGCGCGCCACCAGCCATGCCGTCAAATTCGCCGGCAGGCTGAGGTTCAACACCAGGCAGCGGCGCACGAAAGCGGCGGGCAGTTCGCGCTCTTCGTTGGTGGTGATGATCACCAGCGGCGTGGGCTGGCCGTCCCGCTGGCCGACCGCGCGGTCTATCCAGGGCACGTTGAAGCTGCGGTTGCCCAGGGTTTCCAGCAGGCCGTTGGGCAGGTCGCCGTCGGCCTTGTCGATTTCGTCGATGAGCAGCACGCAGCCCTGCTCCGCGCTCCAGTCGTCCGGCGGCTGCGGCCGGTAGAGTTTGTGGCGGCTGTATTGCTCGTGCTGCTCCGCCGCCGAAGCCCAGTCGAACACCCACCACAGCACGCCGGGATTGATGAAGCGGCGCGGATCGAGCGGATCTTGGTCCGGTTCCGAAGCCCGCGCTTTGGCCAAACCGCAAGCCTGGGCTTCGCCCAGGCGGCCGATGGCGTCGAAGCGCCATTTCAAATCCTGCGGTTCGCTGCGGGCATCGACCACTTCGGCCACGAACAACCGCCGCAGCACTTCCGCCGCCGCCCGCGCCAACTGGCTCTTGCCGGTGCCAGGCTCACCGCGCACCAGCAAGGGCCGCTCCGCCGCCCAGGCCATGAGCAGCGCGTCGGCGCTGCCCTCCGCCTCGTCGAAAATATGCCAGGTGGCGGGCCAGGAGCCGCGCTGGGGCAGTTCCAACCGAATATTGGTGGGGATTTCAGGAATTTTCATAGGGTTCGATCATTTCCAGGAAAAGTTCGATGGCGCCGACCAGTTGGCCTTCGTCGACGATCAAGGGCCGGTCGTCGCCTTGGACCGTGACGATGCCGAAGTGGATGATGCCCACGCCGGGCAGGCGTTGCTTGAACAGCGCGCAGACTTCGGGCAGCAACAGCGGGTGCGTCGCCGCCAGTTCTTTGTTGACGGCGATGTATTTGCCTTTTTTCCGCAGGCGGAACGCCAGTTTGGAATAATCCTCCTGGGTAAAGGCGCCGGTTTTTTCATCCTGATGCTCGGATTTGTACAGCGCTCTGGCCGCTTGCTCCACGGCGGTTTGCGGCTGCCAGCCGGTTTCGGGGAAAAAGCCGTGTTCATCCAATGCGGCCAGGCCTTTGCCGACCACATCCCCCGGCGTGGCTGGTTTGCGCAGCCCGGCGGATAAGTCTTCCTTCAAACAGGCGGCATACAGTTCGATGCTGGTGACAAAGCGCAACGGCACATCGTGGTAGGGGTTGTGGGCGTTGCGGTGGCGGTTCAGCCAAGCTTGCGACATGCAGGCCAGCGCCAGCCAGGCGAGGACTTGCCGGGCGGCCTCGGCGATTTTGCCGAACTCGGCCCCAGCACCGGAGCGCGCGTTTTGCTTCAGGCATGTTTCCGTGGCTTCGTGCAACACCGTGGCGATTCTGTCCAACGGCGTATAGTCCTTCCACCAAACATCGACCAAGGCGGCCATGTGGCTTTCCTGCGTCGCGGCGACGTCGAACACGCACGGCAGGCGTTTTGCCAGCGCATCCACCCATGCGGCCAGGTGAGGCTGAAGCAGCGATTCGGCGATGACGGCGCGGATTTTGTTTTCGAAGGCTTGTTGGTCGCGTTGCTGTGTCGGACTCGGGTCGTTGCTTTCAGTAACCGGCGTCGCCGAGATTTTCGGTTTGACCCCAGTAACGCCCCAAACCACATTATCCAATCCTTGGTCGGTAAAACCGCTACGAAGATCAACCCAGGTGCGGTTCGTAAGAAACATTGGCAAGTCAGGCTGATGGGGCGCGCCGGGCAGCAAAACGGGGAAGACTCGACTCTTGTCCTTGGAACTGACGGCAAAAGACAATGCGGCCTTCATTTCCTCCTTTTCCCAGGGGCCAAGGCCATCGCCGCCAATCAATACCGCCACGCTGCTCGAAGCACGGATACCTTGCTCCAATAAGTCTTGCCATGATTCACCGGGGGTAAGCTGTTCTTCGTCCAACCAAACGCTCAAGCTCCGCCCTTTCAAAGCCGAAGCCAATTCCCGCACGGCTGGCTTGTCTTGGCTGTTATGGCTTAGGAAAACATCGAATGTATAGCTCATAGGCGTTTATCGATACAGATCGGGCAAATGGACATTCCAGTTTTCCTTGCCGGGCATGCTGGAGGAGCAAACCAGTGGGAATCAGGGTTTTTCTCGTTCCCACGCGCCGCGTGGGAATGCAGTTTGGGCGCGCCGCGCCCCGTGTTTGCCATGGCGGCTATTGTCGCAAAATAAACGTCATCATTGACACGGCGCGGCGCGCCGAGGATACATTCCCACGCAGCGCGTGGGAACGAGATTCTTGTGTTTGGGCAGTAATTCAGTGTCACCATGCGAAATCCCAAAGAACCTGAATAATTACCTTGATTTTATAGCTTCCAGCCCCCCATCAACCGTTGCAGATACCCCAGCATCTCGCGCCGCTGTGCGTCCAGCCCTTTATAGCGGCTTACGGCATCCGGCATGGTTTCGATGGCCAGGCTGAGGCTGTGCAGCTCCTCCCGGTTCAGTGATTCGATGCCGCGCAGATAGGTGCGAATGGTGAAGATGAATCCATTTACCTCCGGCAGCGCCGCGGTAACCTGCCTTTCGATGCGCAACCAGAGCTGCGGCTGCGCTGGATCGAAGCGGCGCCCGCGCCATTCCTCCACGGCGATTCCCGGCGGCGGTTCGGGGTGGTGGTTGAGCCGGGGGTCACTGGTAAGCCCCCAGGTAAAGCGCTCGAAGGGGCCGCGCTCCATCAGCATGGCGATCAGCGCACCGGCCTGGCGGTTGATGCGCTCCATCCCCGGCACCGGCGTGTGGGCGTCGAGAAAACCGAGGCCGATCTTGTCCGCCGCCGCCCAGTAGTTGGGCAGGCAGAGGTGGAGATATGAAATCGCATCCTGTGCGCCGTCGTAGCGGGTGATGCTGAAATCCTCCTGCAGCTGACAGCAGAGGGCATCGAGGGCATCGCGGTATGGCGGCTGCGGCCCGTTCTCCGTTCCGGTCAGCACCAGCTCCCGGTCGAAGTAAAGACGCTCACCGCTGATGTGGCAGTGGAGCGCGCCGGCGTCGGCGTGCTGCTCCAGGGTAAAGCAGTCGGGCCATTCGCGGCAGATTTGCTGGATGACGAAGCGCGCCGCGCTCGCGGCAATGGCCGGGCTGAGCTGGTGCCGGCAGACATATTTGTCGAAGCGCTCGCGACGGGCGGCCAGCTTCTCGGCGCGGTAGCGCAGCCACTGCCCGTCAATTTGAAAGAGGCGTTCGCCGGGGGATGACGGATCGTCCTTCAGTGCGCGTAGCCCGGTGCGGAATTCGAATGGGCCGCTTTGAACCGGGAAGTATTCAAGCGTAGCGGGGAGTGTGATTGCCATTACAGGATTATGGCGGCATTTTTTGTAAGAAGCGCACAGGTGATTCGCGGCCTCCACATCCCTGTGACTGGGTTCCGCCAATCCCTGGCGGAACGACGGTCTCAGGCACGCTTGTGTATAAAGACGAGAGCGGAGCTTGGGAACCAGCGAAACCTCAACCCGCGAAATCTTAAGAAATAAATCCGCCCCCTTACCTTGCGTTTTTGTTTAACGCACTTTTTTCAGCGTGCTGCCTTCGCTGTCGAATTTGCAGAAATGGCCGAGGAAATAGCTGCAATCGTCCGACTGTTTGACGCCGGCGGCTTCGCCCTGCAGGGTGATGTTGAGGGTGCAGTAGTGTCTCTCGCCTTCGGATTGTTTTTTCAGTACCAGTTCGTTGTCGGAGATTTTTTTGGCTTCCCCGGCGATGACCACCGAGCAGGCGTGCGCGTCTTGTTCATTCGGGCCGGGCTCAAAATCCACGTCCATGCTGACGTGGGTTTCTCCATCCGCTTCGTTGACGATTTTCAGGTGTTGCACGTGCGTGCCGACGGTGCGCAGGTAATGATCCGCACCGGCATTGGCGGAACCGGCCAATAACATACCCAAAGCGATGTAAATGATTTTTTTCATAATTTTTAGCGTCCTCATGGTTGATGGTCGTGTGCGGTGCGTAGGGTACGCTGTGCGTACCTTGCGGTGGGTGTAAACCGGGTAATTACAATGGTTAACGGTTAATCGCGCAACAATTCGTTGATGCCGACTTTGCCGCGGGTGCGTTCGTCCACCTGCTTGATGATGACGGCGCAGTACAGGCTGTACTTGCCGTCGCTGGACGGCAGGTTGCCGGCCACCACCACCGAGCCGGCCGGCACGCGGCCGTAGCTGACTTCACCCGTCATGCGGTTGTAAATCTTGGTGCTCTGGCCGATGTACACGCCCATGGAAATCACCGAGCCTTCCTCGACGACGACGCCTTCGACGATTTCCGAGCGGGCGCCGATGAAGCAGTTGTCTTCGATGATGGTGGGGCCGGCCTGCAACGGTTCCAGCACGCCGCCGATGCCGACGCCGCCGGACAGGTGCACGTTTTTGCCGATCTGGGCGCAGGAGCCCACCGTGGCCCAGCCGTCGACCATGCTGCCGGAGTCCACGTAAGCGCCGATGTTGACGAAAGACGGCATCAGGATCACGCCGGGGGCGATGTAAGCGCCCTTGCGCACCACGGCGCCGGGCACCACGCGGGCGCCGGCGGCGCGGAAATCGGCTTCGCTGAACGCGCCAAACTTGGTGTCGACTTTGTCGTAATAGCGGTGCACGCCGCTGTCCATGACGCGGTTGTCGTTGAGGCGGAAAGACAGCAGCACGGCTTTTTTCAGCCACTGATTGACGACCCACTGACCGTCCCGTTTCTCGGCGACGCGGGCTTGGCCGGAGTCCAGCAGGTTCAGGGCTTCATTAACGGCATTGCGCACGTCGGCCGGCGCGCTGTCGGGGGAGAGGTCGGCGCGGTTTTCGAAGGCGTTGTTGATCAGGGTTTCTAGGTTGGACATGGTTTACCTTAAATAACATCAAGTAGAACAAAACAGCGTGCGTATCCATTGCATCAGAATCAGCGCATCCGGCGCATCGGCATTGAAATAGCGTGCCCAGATGGCTTGACCCGGTGGTTTGCCGGGTTCTTTTTGCCACGCCAGCCAAGTATGCAGCAATGCTTTGCTGCGATCTTGGGCGGGAAAGCGTTGTTCGTTAGCCGGTAAGTCTTCCAGTACAATGCCCAGGCAATCCAAATTCGCCTTGAGCCGAATGGCGATGGTGTCGAAAACATCATATTCCGCAGTTTCGCCGCTGAGCTTTTCTATCGTAAAGTTCTGAGGAACGGCATGATACTTACACAGATTAGCCAACACGTGTAAGTCATTGAGCCCTTCAACCAGTAGTAACTTGTTGGCTGTCACTAGCGCACCTCAATATGCTCACGAGCAGCGATCATCAATTCGCGTTCATCGTAACTGACCGCAACGATATTTTCGCCTTGGCGTTGCAAGCGAATCAGCATGGCCTCCTCGTTTTGATCCTCCTGGGCGGCTTGCTGGAAGGCTTCGACGCAATCCCAATTATGGGTGGTGGCGAAGACCTGGATATTCAGTTCATGGGCGACACGGAAAACCAAACGCCAAAGCTCGGCTTGTACGCCGTGGTGCAGGCCATTTTCGAATTCATCAATAAGCAGAATACCGTTGCCGCTGTTCACCAGCGCCAAGCTGATGTGCAAGGCACGCGTTACGCCATCGCCCAGACGGGTTAAGGAGACAGGCTCGTCATAGCGCTTGAGTTTGGCTATAAAAAACCGATTTTGCTCATTACCTGCAAGCGCGACCATATTAATGCGCTGAATGTCGGGGATAATCAGCGATAAAGCCGCCAATACGTTGTCTTCTTTTGAAGTAAGCGCTATACCGCCCCAAAAAGCGGTGGTAAACTCTGGGTTGAGACCGTTGCCAGGCACAACGGTACAAGGAATGGCATCCTTTTCAGGGGGATGGATGTTGTCTGTTATAAATTTATCCAGAGAATATATCCGCTGTTCCTGCTCGCATCCAGATACGGTTAAACCTAGGTTAACGTTTTCGGTATAAGGTAATTCAGCTTGATCAATAATCTTGGGCACTCGGATTTGTTCGGGCGAATTCTGTGAAACAGTGTAGTAATTTACACTGATCGTATACTGGTTTTTTGCATTATTCTGACCTATGCGCGCTGTGGTTGAGCCAATAATAAGCTCATTGTTATTGAATAAGCGCTTAATAAATGGGATGGCATCAACGCGTGATTCACTTTGAAACGTTGCCGGCCGCAAGAAAGTTTCACGAATTACCAGTAATTGCTTGATAATATTCGGGTTTAGTCGATTGGCATAGAGCAAAATCGCTTCCAATAAACACGTTTTCCCCACACTATTCTTCCCCACAATCAAATTCACCCTCCCCAGTTTTTCGATGGTGAGGTGTTTGAAAGCGCGGAAATTCTCGATTTCCAGTGAGGGCAGCGGCAACTCAGCCATGACGTTCACCCTTGAGTGATGCGACGAAGCGGCGGATGCGCAGGGCGGCGTCGACGCACTCGTCCAGCGGCGCCACCAATGCCAGGCGCACGTGATGCGCGCCGGGATTCAATCCGTGGGCGGCGCGTGACAGATAACTGCCCGGCAATAGCGTGAGGTTTTCTTCGGCGTACAAACGGCGCGCAAACTCGGTGTCGGCGATGGGCGTCTGCGGCCACAGGTAAAAACCGGCCGGCGGCAACTCCACTGCCAGCACTTCTTTCAGCAGGGCGTGCACGGCGCTGAATTTTTCCCGATAAGCGGCGCGATTGGCGCGCACGTGGCTTTCGTCCTGCCAGGCCAGAGCGCTGGCCAGTTGCACGTGCACCGGCATGGCGCAGCCGTGGTAGGTGCGGTACAGCAAAAAGCTTTTCAAAACCTCTGCATCGCCCGCGACAAAACCGGAGCGCAAGCCGGGCGCGTTGGAGCGCTTGGACAGGCTGTGGAACACCACGCAGCGGCGGAAATCGTGATTGCCGATGCCGGCGGCGGCTTGCAGCAGTCCCGGCGGGGGCAAGGCTTCGTCGTTGTACAGCTCCGAATAACACTCGTCGGATGCGATGATGAAGTCGTGGCGCTCGGCCAGTTCGATGAGCCGCTGATACTGCGCCAAGGACAGCACCGCGCCGCTGGGGTTGCCCGGCGAGCACACGTACAGCAGCTGGCAGCGCTGCCACACGGCGGCAGGCACGGCGTCGAAGTCCGGCAGATAGCCGCCGGCGCGGGTGGTGTTGAGAAAATAGGGTTCCGCACCGGCCAGCAGCGCCGCGCCTTCATAAATCTGGTAGAACGGATTGGGCATCACCACCAGGGGGTTGCGCGTGCCGTCCACCACGCACTGAGCGAAAGCAAACAACGCTTCGCGGGTACCGTTCACCGGCAGCACGTGGCGTTCCGGGTCCAGGCTGGCCGCCGGCAGCGCAAAGCGGGCCGTCAACCAGGCGGCGATGGCCGATCTTAGTTCCGCCAAGCCTTTGGTGGTGGGGTATTTGGACAAGCCGTGCGCATGGGTGATCAGTGCTTCGGCGATGAAATGCGGCGTGGGGTGCTGGGGTTCGCCGATGGACAGGCTGATGTGTTCCCGGTCGTTGGGCGGAACGATGCCCTGCTTGAGCTGGGCAAGTTTTTCGAACGGATAGGGTTGCAGTCGGGACAGGTGTCGATTCATTGCGCCGTCAGTGGCCGGTCACGGGTGGACAAGGGGGCGATAGTATAGGCGCAGCCGGCACCGCGCAAAAGGCGTTGTTCGATTTGAGAGGACAGTTTGTATGCGAGTAATCGTTCACGCCCCCCACCTTTGTCCCCCTCTCCCACCGGGAGAGGGCTGGGGTGAGGGCATAAAAGCAGGGGGCGTGAACGATTACGTAACGGCAGTGTCCCTTGGGAAGGGAAAGGTGGCGTCGATGGGTGAAGATCAGGTTTTCAGGCCTGGGGTTTGTCCTTGATAAGGACGGATATATCGGCATGGTGCAGCGTTTTTTGCATGCCCAGGCGCGCCTGCAGGTTAAGGATCAACGGTGCGCGCAAAGCGGCGTTGATGGTTTCACCGCTAGCCGGCTTCGGCGCATCGCTCAAGGCCTGATCCGATTTGTACAACAACAGCAATACCAAAAGATCGGTGGGTTGCTTGGCTTGCAGCAAAGCCATTTCTTCGTCATTCAGTTCGAAGTGGTAATCCACGTTCATGACGCCGGGATCGGCGACGGAGAACATGATCTCGGGTTGATCCACGGACTGTAGCCAGTAAACGGTGGGCGCCTTGGCATCTTCCTGATGGAACAGCTTGAAGCGCTTGCAATCGTCAAAACCCGACAATCCATTGGGAAAAGTGATCAGGCTGTCTGGATCGATTTGCTGAGGACCATAAGCGGTTTGAATTTGTATCATGGCGTATCCTTGGTTTGAGTGGTGGAATCGACGCTCCTTATTGTAGACCAGGAGCGCGCTTATAACGTCAGTATATCCGTCGCAGCCAGTGCAGGATGTCCAACCAGGGTGGCGAATTGAACGGCAGGGCTGGCGGCCGCAGAACCATCGGCATCGTAGTAGAGCACGCCCGTGCTGGTGTCATATATGATTCGATCCGTCGTATCGTGCCCGCTGACAGCGCCTGCGGCGGCATAAAACCGATCATCCGCTGCCGCAAAAAGAGTGCCTGGAAAGCCGCCAATAGCGGTAAAAACACCCCCCACCAGCCATAAGGCGTCCTGCCCGGAAGTGAAGTCGGTGATCGTTTCAATATTGCTGCTGCCCAGCGCATCGCCAAAGCGGAAAGTATCTGTGCCCAGTCCACCGGTCAAGCTGTCGATGCCTGCCCCGCCGTCGAGGGTATCGATGCCCACGCCGCCGATGATGGTGTCGTTGCCTTCCATGCCCCTGAGATTGTCATTCCCCGTGTTGCCGGTCAGAACGTTATTCACCGTGTTGCCGATAGCCACGTGATCGGACGTGTCCGCACAGGTCAGATTTTCGAAATTTGTCTTCAATGCATAAGCCGTAATTTTGTCGATAACCACGGTATCGGTGCCTTCGCTCGCCAGCGGCTCGGCTACGTTGGCCGGCGTATTGAGGAGCACATAGGTGTCATTGCCCGCTCCGCCCGCCAAAAGACTGCCGCTGCTGGATGCTTCCAGGGTGTCGTTGCCGGCGAATCCATAGAGAGAACCGAAACCGGATTTGAATACCAGATAATTGCTGAGTTCGTTGCCGTAACCGGTCAGGCTGCTGGCGTTGCTTCCGTAAAAAGCAAGCTTTTCGACGTTGCTCGGCAAGGTGTAATTAACGGTTGAATTGACAGTATCCGTACCCGCATTCAGCAGTTCGCTGACTTTGTCTTGCGTGCTGTCCACGCTGTAAACGTCATTGCCGGTTCCTCCCGCCATCGAATCGTTACCGGTTCCACCGTTAAGCGTGTCGTTGCCTGCGTTACCCAGCAGCGTATCGTTGCCGGCAGCGCCATAAATCGAATCGACGCCGTTGGTTCCGACCAGACTGTCGTTGTTTGACGTGCCGTTGATTGGGTTGGCGCGCAGGGTAATGGGTGAAATGGAGGTGATTGTGGCGTTTGAGATTGCCGCGTGGGGCGCTGTTTTTTTCATGGTGTTCTCCTGCTTGAATATGACGAAATACAGTTAAATTATTTTTCTGAATTGAGAAAAATAAGAAACATGCCGTTTTACAACCCATGAATAGGCTAACGCTTAACTAAAATAGTAAATGTGACTCCGTTCACAATTCGCTCAATGCCGGCAACAGCCTGCCGCAGCGCCTGCTTTGGCGGGGGGTAATGCTTCCAGTATGGGAATCGTGCGGGGCTTCGGCTTATCCGCCGGCGGGATCGGATTTTCCCCTGCCGGCGCAGGCAAGGGAGACAGCGGCGGCAACGGCAGCGGAATTTGCTCACTGGGCGGCGTCGATGGCAGCGGCGGTGCCGGTTGCACTGGAGCAGGCGGTGGCGTGGCGGCGGGTGTGGCCGTTTGCCGCAAGGCAATACGCAGGCGGCGCAATTTGTTCTTCAGCGTTTCAGCGTTGGCCGGCCCCATGCGAATCAGCAGCTTATCCACCGCACTGCGTTTTTCCAAGGCTGGATCAGCAAACTTGTACATCACGCTGGGCCGCACCAATTCAATGTTGCCTTTGGGCAGCGACACCGCCAGCAACCGGTCGATCACGGCAAAAAACGCTGCGTCGACGTCGCGGGAACCATCCCCCAGTTCTGCAAAAGCCGCCTGGATCAACGGCTTGCTGCGCTGGTACAAGCTGGCCACGGCGTTATCGTCCAGCGCGGCAAAGGCCTCTATCATGGGGGTATAGCGCTGGTAGCCGGCCGGATCCAACCGATAGAGGCGGTTGTCATCAGCCAGGGACTTGGCGGGAAACGGTTTGCCCAGCTTGGGCAGTTGCGCACGCAAACGCGACGGCAAGCGTCCTTCCTCCAGGTTGTCCACCAATACCGCCAGCCTGTGCACCAGGTGCTCGTTGCGCAGCCAGGCCTGGAAGTGCGTTTCCGTGCTCAAGCCGGCGGCTTGTTGACGCAGCCAGACATCGCTTCGCTCCAGGGGCGGCAAAGGCTCGGTGATTGCCGGTGCCGGTTGCGTTTCGGTTTTTGCCGGCGGAGGCGCGGGAACGCTGGATGTGGACTCGATAGCGCCCAGTTCCAGGCGCGGACGGTCCGCTTGCTGGGCGGGGCTGTCGACGTGGGGTAAAGGCAAATCCTGGCTGATCGAGGCCGGTTGCGGCGGAGGATCGGCTGCGGGTGACTTGGCGTGCAATGCCAGATGCGCGCTGAAAGCCAGCAGAACTATGGCTGCGCTCGCCAATATCCAGGGTGCGACTCTTTTTTTTGGGGTGGCCTGATTGAAATCCAGGTGAACGTAGCGTTTTCCGGCCATGGGGCAAAACCTTGTATTGCTGAAGACTATTGATCGTTGTTACCGCCAAGGCGCTCGATAACGGCATACAGGGCGTGCGTGGCGATGACGCCGAGCATGAATCCGCCGATAAAAAACTCCGAAGTGTGGTGTCCCATGGATTGCACCAGTAATTTGCCCACCACAAACCCCACGATGATGGACAGGGCGATACGCGCCCTTTTCAGAAATTCACGCAGTTGTTGTTCCATGATTCGCCTCGGCCGAATGATGCAATGAGCAATTATCATAAACTGCGGCACCGCTGGATGGCGGTTTTTCTGCCACACCCGACAAATCTGGCACTTGGTTTGCTTATTTTCTCGTGAGAGACATTATTACGTCATCTGCATTTGCTATATTTGAAAGAGTGGATTCATCGCGAGGTAACCGGTATGAAACCTTTAAGCAGATTTATCGTCGTCGGCATGGCTGGTCTGTTATTGATTGCAACCGATGCGCAGTGCCGGGATTCCGTCGCTCGCAAGCAACCCAAACGGGCAGAGGGCGTCGGTTTATTGGATCATCGGAACATTGCCCGGGACTGGGCCAATCGCCAGCAGTTTGACACCGGCTTGCCGGCTGATGCGCAAGGCCTGATCGAGGCGGCGCCGGGTGAGTCGAAAGATCGCGGCGTCAAACTATGCCTGAGTCAATGCGCGGTCGTTGTGGAAGATGCGGCGGTGAATCACGCCTGGTTATCCTCCAGCGGTGCCACCGATCTGACCGACGCCGCACTGGCGGCGCAAGCCAGAAAAATGGGCATGGGATTGAACTGGTCAGCCGCGCCCAATTTACGCTTCAGTGCCGATTATGAGCGCGCCATGGACGGAACCATACTGGGGCGCGCGCCGCCCGAAGTGATCAGAGCCAGGATGCAATGGAACTTTTAACCCGCAGCCGTCACCGGTCGACGCTGTAGAGCATGCGCCGGCCGGCTGCCGCAGGAGCAGCCGTCGATGGATTTTCCCCGCCCGGTTCGCAGTTGGTGCTGACGCTGCGTTTCCTCTATGATTTGCCGGCCAGCCCTACCATGCCTGGGGCAATGCCGCTTTCTTCCACCCACGCGCAGCAAGGATCATCCCCATGAAGCCTCCCGTCCATATTGCCGTTACCGGCGCCGCAGGGCAAATCACATACGCTTTATTGTTCCGCATCGCCGCCGGAGATTTATTGGGAGCCGACCAGCCGGTGGTGCTGCGCCTGCTGGAAGTTCCGGCCGCCATGGGTGGGTTGGACGGCGTCGTCATGGAATTACACGATTGCGCCTTTCCGCTGCTGCACGGCATCGTCACCACCGACGATCCGCAAATCGCTTTTGCCGGCGCACACTACGCATTTCTGGTAGGCGCTACGCCGCGTGGCCCGGGGATGGAGCGCAAGGATTTATTGCAGGTCAATGCCGACATTTTTGCGGTACAAGGCAAGGCGCTCAACGCGGTCGCCGACCGGGCGGTAAAAATTCTGGTGGTGGGAAATCCCGCCAATACCAATGCCCTCATCACGCTGCGCAATGCACCTGATCTTAACCCGCAAAACATCAGCGCCATGACCCGGCTGGACCATAACCGCGCCGTCGGCATGCTGGCGCGCCGCTGCGGCGCACCCGTTGCAGCGGTGCAGCGGGTGAGCATCTGGGGCAATCACTCCACCACCCAGTATCCCGACTTGAACCATGCCCTGGTGGACGGCGTCCCCGCCCTGGAGCAGGTGGATGAAACCTGGTACAGGGAACAATTTATCGGCGAAGTCCAAAAACGCGGCGCCACCGTCATCGCCGCGCGCGGCAAATCCAGCGCCGCCTCGGCGGCCAATGCTGCCCTGGGCCATATGCGCACCTGGATATTCGGCACGCCGGCGGGAGACTGGACCAGCATGTCCGTGCTGAGCGACGGCAGTTACGGCATAGCGCCCGGCCTTATTTATTCTTTCCCGGTTACCGTCAGCAACGGCCGTTACGCCATCGTGCAGAACCTGAGCATCGACGACTTCAGCCGCCGCTTGATGCGCGACAGCGAAGACGAGTTGAAAAGCGAGCGGGAAGCGGTGGCGGGTTTGTTGTGATCTGCGTAACCGGGTTTTATCGTTCCCACGCTCTGCGTGGGAATGCCGCCCTGGACGCTCCGCGTCCCGTATCGTAGCAACCGGAACGCCGCCGCAGAGCGGAATAACTAAAGGATGAATAGTTACCCTATAACCATGATGTAATCAAAAGGCAGGCTGATATGTACTACCCACTGGGATGGCCATTATCTAATTGGATGTGCAATTTTGGCATCACGCTTATCGTGCGCATCAGAGTTATTTACGATGACGAAGCGCGGGTTTATATTGCAACCAGCACAGACGTCGACGGTTTGGTATTGGAAGCGGAAACCTATGATATATTAAAAAAAGAAGCGGAGGAGATGATTCCGGTGTTGCTTGCTTTAAATCATAAACGTTTGCGGGCCAAGACCGCCGGTAGTCTGGTATTTCGTGATCAGATCGTTTTGGCATGAATGGTAAAGCGCAAAAATTACCTGTAAGTTATAATAATAAAATACTTATTAATAACCATAACACAACGACCTCCAGCAATCACGCCACCCAACAAATACCTAATCCATGACTAGTTTACTATTACTCGGCTTCATCATCGGCATGCGTCACGCGCTGGAAGCGGACCACGTGGCGGCGGTGGCGGCCCTGGTTTCCGATAAAACCTCGGCGCGCGAAACCGCCCGGCACGGCGCGCTGTGGGGCTTGGGGCATACCCTGACCTTGTTCCTGCTGGGCGGCACGGTGCTGGTGCTGAATATCGCCTTGCCGGAGCAGATCAGCCTGGGCCTGGAGTTTTGCGTGGGGGTGTTGCAAGTCTTGCTGGGGCTGGACGTGCTGCGCCGGGCACGCCGTATCGGCCTGCGCATCCGTCCGCACCAGCACGGTGGACATGCGCATATCCATGCCGTACGCGGTTTAACCCCGCTGCATCACCACCATCGCCGCCCTATGCCGCTGCGCGCTTTGCTGGTGGGCATGATGCACGGCATGGCCGGTTCCGCCGCCCTGGTGATGCTGACCGTGGAAACGGTGCGTGCGCCGCTGCAAGGCTTGCTGTACATCGTGCTGTTCGGCCTGGGTTCCACGCTGGGCATGCTGCTGCTGGCCGCCGTTATCAGCCTGCCGATCAAATACTCGGCGCGCTGGAACTTGGCTTTTGTCTCTCTGCAATGCCTGGTGGGCCTCACCAGCGTGGCCGTGGGCGGCTGGATGATGTATGAAATCGGCTGGGCCGGTGGTTTGCTGGCCGGTTGAGGCGGGTTTGCCGGGCAACGCGGAGGCAATCAAAGCCGTATTCCTTTAAACTTGCGCCGCCACGGCCTAAGCTCAACCTCAACCACCCGAAGCAGTTGAATTATTTTTTATCCATGTTTTCGAAACAAATCGCCCTCGTCGTCGACGATTCGTCGCAAGTCAGAGGCATCGTCACCCGCATTCTCAAGCATGATTTAGGATTTGGCCAAGTCCTTTCCGCCACCAACGGCAAGCAAGCGTTTCAGTTGTTCGAATCGGACAACATCGACTGGGTCTTTTGCGACTGGGAAATGCCGGTGATGAACGGGCACGATTTGCTGCAGGCGTTGCGCAAGCATCCGCGTGGCCGCAACATCCCTTTTGTGCTGATGACCGGCTATGCCGACAAGGACACCCTGGCGACCGCCATGGAAGCGGGCATCACCGATTTTGTCGCCAAACCGTTTTCACCCTCGATCCTGACGCAAAAAGTACGTCGTATCGCCGCCGCCATCGAACGGCGCGCCGCCGCGCGCATCACGCCGCAAGGGCGCTATCCCGCGCAAATTGCTTTTGCCTGCGGCGCTGTTTATGACGCCATGCTGGAAGACATTTCCGCGACCGGCTGCCTGCTGCGCACGGCACCGCTCAGCAAGGGCGGCACCGTTTGCGATGTCGCCACGCTGACGTTGAAACTGGATGCCAAACCCGTCACGGTGAGGAGCACCACCATACGCATTGCGCTGAACAACAACAGCGACAATCCCCAGCAAAACGTTTTGGTCGCTTTCAAATTCGACGCCAATTACGCCGTGACCAACGCCATCAAACTGTTTATCACCCAGCAGCAGGCCAGGGAAAGGGATCAAGGCAGCGAGGACCTGGTATTTTGAACTTTTTCGGAGCATTGCCATGCAACCTTCACTTTGGCATCGATCGCTTGCCGGCCTGATCCTGCTGGCTTTATCCGGCGCGGCATTAGCCCAGGAGCACCTGTTCTGGGCCGAAGACGTCGCCCTGCACGTCACGCCTGAACAGAACGTGTACGGCAGCAATCCCAACTATATTCGCTGGGCCGGCGTAAACGGCGCCACCGTCTATCAAAACCGTACCGAATGCAGCCCATTCGTCACCCGCGTGCTGAAACAGGCTTACGGCTGGGGAGACCGCTATTTTCGCCGCTGGCTGGGCTCCAGCAGCCCCAGCGCCGCCATGTATCACGACGCCATCCTGCTGCAAAACCGCTTTACCGCAGTGCAGCACGTTGCCGGCATCCGGGCGGGCGACATCATCGCCGTGAAATATCCGGCAGGCGGCTCGGCGACGGGGCACGTGATGTTCGCCCGTGGCCCGGCCATGGCGCGCAGCCCCACGGCGCCGCTGGTCGCGGATACCGCGCAGTACGAAGTGGAAGTCATCGATTCGTCGAAATCCGGCCATGGCGCGGACGACACCCGGCTGCTGGTCGACGGCAGTTGGGACAGCGGCGCAGGCATCGGCGTGCTGCGCCTTTATGCGGACGACGGCGGCACGCTCACCGGTTATACCTGGAGCACCTACAGCAACTCACAGTACTATGGCGCCGACTCGCGCCATCTGATCGTAGGCCGTTTGCCTTAAGCGGTGTCGGCTATCCTCTGTGGATGGATAGCCTGCTCCCACCCCAATCCCCGCAACACCTCGGCAAAATCCTCCGCCACCGGCGCGCTCAGCTCCAGCGCGGCACCGGTGACGGGATGCGTCAAACATAGCCCCACGCTGGCCAGCAGCAGGCGCCGGCAGCCGAACAAATCCTGAAACAACCGATTGTGGCGGCCCTTGCCGTAAGTGGCGTCGCCGATGATGGGATGGGCGATGTGTTTGAGGTGGCGGCGCAGCTGGTGACGGCGGCCGGTCAGCGGTTCCAGCTGCAACAAGGCGTAGCGGCTGCTGGGATAACGGTCCACGGCATAGGGCAATTCCGCCGCGGCAAGGCGCTGGTAGCGGGTCATGGCCGCTTGTGGGCCGCATGCCGGGGCATCGCCCGGCCATTCCCTGTCGTCCGGGCGTTTCAGCAAAGGATGGTCGATCTCACCACTGGCCGGCGGATGGCCACGCACCACGGCCCAATAGGTTTTTTGCACTTGGCGGGTTTGGAACAAAGCGCTCAAGCTGCGTCCGGCGTCGGGGCTCAAGGCGAACAGCAGCAGGCCGGAAGTGCCTTTATCCAGGCGGTGCACCGGATAAACCTTGCGGCCCAGCTGGTCGCGCAGCATTTGCAGCGCAAAGCGCCGTTCGTAAAAATCCAGCTCGGTGCGGTGTACCAGCAGACCGGATGGCTTGTGGATGGCGACGCAGTATTCGTCCTGGTAGACGATGGGCAAGGTCATGGGCGATGCCGTTGAGTTAAATCGGCGCGATGAGAAACGACACATCGTCATGGGGATGGTTGTCCCCCACGAAAAGACGCAGCTGATCGACGATAAAAGCCACCTTGTCGGACACCGGCGCTCGCAACCACTCCGTCAAGCGCGCCTCTCCCAGTAATTCGCCCCGTTCATCCTCCGCTTCCAGCAACCCATCGGAACAGGCGAAAAAATAGCCGTCCTGGGCACAACAATAGGTTTCGGCAACATTTTCATATTGCGTTTCGTCGAGCAAGCCCAGCGGCGGGCTGGCTGAATGCCAGCGGTGCAGTATGGCCCCGTCGCTGCTCACGAAAGCCGCAAACGGAATGCCGCCGTTCCAGACGGTCATCGAGCCGGCCCGGTAGTCCAGCGACACCAGCACCGCAGCCACGAAACGGCCGACCGGCAGGATTTTATGCAATTTACCGTTGACTTCCCGCGCGATGTGCTCGACGGACATGTCTTTGTCGGTCATGCCGTAAAACACGTCTATGACGGGGATTACGGTCAATGCCGCCGCCAGGCCGTGGCCGGTGCCATCCGCCAGCACGGCTTGCAGGCGGCCGTCGCTGGTATGGCCGGCCAAAATGACGTCACCGCTGAACGTGGACGTCGGCATAATCGTGTGCTGTAGCTGTGCGCCGAAATCCATGGGGCGGATCAGCCGCTGCATCACCTGCATGGCCAGTTTGCTCTCGGCTTCGGCATTTTTCCGATATTCGCGCAGCTCCTGCTGCTGGCGTATCGTCTGGGCCAGATTGGTGAGCTTGGATTTGAGGATAACCACGTTGACCGGTTTCATCAGGTAATCGTCCGCTCCGGCCCGCAGACCATTGACGATGTCGTCGTCGCTGTACAGCGCCGTTATCATCACCACCGGCACCCAGCGCGTCCCACTCATCGCCTTGATGCGCCGGGTCGCCTCCAATCCGTCCATGCCGGGCATCATCACGTCCATCAACACGATGTCGGGCTGCTCGCGTTCAAACACCTCCAAGGCTTCGCCGCCGCTGCCGGCCTTGTAGACCGTCATGCCCATCGAGCGGATACAGGCTTCCAGAATCAGCTGGCTTAGTGGCGTATCGTCGACGATGAGTACGCCAAGGCCGACAAAATGGGGGGGAGAAAGAAGATGGCTCAAACAGTTTCTTTTCGCTGCAATGTAATAAGTTAAATTCTACGCAATTCGCTCGATCTATCAAAATTTATGATGCATACTTCATAATTGGATGGCTAATGCGGTGATACGACGGCGGAATACATTTTCATCTGAAGGGGAATTTCCCGACTCTGCTTGAGCATCCGTGTTCCCGGCGGGTTGTTGTTCCGCATCGGGCTATTCAGTTATTATCGCGGCGAGACACTATATTTCCTGGTTGATTGGAGGGCCTGCATGCGTTTCTTTGTCATCGACGACAGTCCGTCCATAGTTGCCATCGTCACGCATGCGCTACGGGAGGCAGGGCACGAAGTGGAGTCCACCTGTGCTCCGCAGGATGCTTTGGAAGCCGTGGTTGCTTTCAAGCCGGATGCCATTTTGCTGGATCTGGTCATGCCGGTCATGGACGGTTTTGAACTGTGCGTGCACTTGCGCAAGCTTCCCGAGCTGAACCAGACCAAAATCATCATTTTGTCCGGCAAGTCTTACGAGTTCGACAAGCGCAGGGCCAAAGGCGTTGGGGCGGACGCTTTTTTGGTTAAACAAGCGATGATTGCAAGCCCTGAAAAGTTTTTACAGGAAGTGCTCGCGGTAATGGCTAAAAACATTACCCTGAGTTATTGGGGAACGCGCGGCACGCTGCCGGTGCCGGGCAAGGATGCGCTGCGCTATGGCGGCAATACGCTGTGCGTATCCGTGGCGGTGGACAACGAGCCTTTGCTGATCTTCGACGCGGGCACGGGAATTACCCGCCTGGCGAAACACCTGAGCGCGCAAGCCATGCCCCGCATCACCGCCAAGCTGTTCATCTCTCATCCCCACTGGGACCACATCAACGCCATCCCTTTCTTTACCCCGCTCTACGTGCAGGGCAATGAGGTGGAAATCATCGGGCCGGCCCACGGCCACATCAGTTTCCGCGAAATCGTTTCCGCACAAATGGACGACGTCTATTTTCCGGTGACGATTCGTGACTTTGGCGCCAGGGTATTTTTTCGCGACATACGCGAGGAAACGCTGAATATCGGCCATTTTGAAATCAAGAGCATCCTGCTCAATCACCCGGGCACTTGTCTGGGCTATCGCATTACCCACAATGGCCGCTCCATCTGTTACATCACCGACAACGAGCTATACCCCGCCGATGCTCCGCTGCATAACCCTGAACATGAGGAAAGGCTGGACCGGTTTGTCGCCGGCGCCGACATCCTGATTACCGATTGCACGTATCTGGATGAAGAATACGCCACGAAAATGGGCTGGGGACATTCCCGTCCACGCGAAGTGGCGGCATTGGCGGACCGCGCCAACGTGCGGTCGCTGCACCTGTTTCATCACGATCCATCCCAGGACGACGCGGCCATCGACCGCAAGCTGGCGCAGGCGGTGCAACACCTGCAGCGCTTGAACAGCAAAGTGGAGTGCGTCTGCCCGGTGGAAGAAAGCACCTATGTGCTCGGTAGCCGGACGATTTAGCCTGAAAACGGCGGTTTGAGCCATCATTCCACAGTATCGCAGCCTCCCCTGCCGCCAAAAACAGCTATATTCACCTGGATTTCCGGGTTTAGCCGAAGAGGAGGCTGGGGATGAACATCGACGAAATTGCCGCGCGCATCCCGCACTACCGGTTGCTGGAACTGTCGGGCGACAGCCTGCAATCGCAGGTGTTCAAAGCCGTGTCCAAGCAGCGGCAGGACGACTATTACACGCTGAAGCTGTTCAAGCACCCGCTGCGCCACGAAAATCAGCGCCGCTATCTCAAGCAAAAAGTCGAACGGCTCAAGGTCATCCACGACGTGCACGTCATCACCCCGCTGGCGTTCGAGTGCTACGGCGACGTGCAGTTCATCGTCCAGCCCTACTTCCCCGGCCTCACCCTGGACCGCTGGTGTGGGCAGGCGGCCGCCCGCCTGGCGGATTTTTTCAGCATCGCCGGCGACCTGGCGACCACGCTCAACGCGGTGCAGGAAGCCGGCATCATTCACGGCGGCATCAAGCCCCACAACATCCTCATCCACCCCGATACCCTGTCGGTGCGCCTGACCGATTTCATCACCCCGGTCGACATCCGCGAAATCAGCCATTTCATCTACGACCAGGACTTCGTCGAAGGCACGCTGGCCTATACCTCGCCGGAACAAACCGGCCGCATCAATCACCGGGTGGATTTTTCCACCGACATGTATTCGCTGGGCATCACGTTTTATCAGATGCTGACCGGCCAGTTGCCGTTCAAAAGCACCGATCCTTTGGAGCTGATCCATTCCCACCTGGCGGAAGAAGCGCCGCCGGCGCACCACGTCAATCCGGCGGTGCCGGCCATGCTGGGCGAGATCATCGCCAAAATGTGCCTTAAAGAACCGGAAAAGCGCTATCAAAGCGGCTCCGGCCTGTATGCCGACCTGCACCGCGTGGCGGCGGAATACCTCGGCGGCAAGCACATGCAGCCGTTCAAGCTGGGACTGTACGATCACAGCCGGCGCGTGATTTTTATCTCCAAAATGGTGGGACGCGACGCCCAGGCCAAAACGGTGCTGCGCCTTTACGACCAGGTCATCGACGGCGGCTTCGCCTCGGTATTCATTTCCGGCCTGCCCGGCATCGGTAAAACCCGGCTGATCCAGGAACTGCAGCGGCCTTTGGTGGAACACCACGGCTATTTCACTTCGGGCAAGTTCGACCAGTACCAGAAAAACATCCCTTACAGCTCGTTGCTGCAGGCCCTGCGCAACCTGATCCGCACCTTCTTGACCGAAAGCGATGCCCGCGTCGACGACAAGCAGCGGCAGATTTTAAAAGCCGTCGGCCAGCAAGGCCGGGTGATCTCTGAAGTGGTGCCGGAGCTGGTCATCCTCATCGGCGCGCAGCCGGAAGTGCCCAGCCTGCCGCCGGTGGAAGCGCGCAACCGTTTCAATCAGCTGTTCGGGCGCTTTCTGGCGTGTCTAGCCAGCCGCGACAATCCGCTGGTCTTGTTCATCGACGACCTGCAATGGTGCGACAGCGCCACTTTCGATTTTCTCGGCCACATCTTCGCCAACAGCGAAGACTACCCTTACCTGTTTTTTATCGGCGCCTACCGCAACAACGAAGTGGACGCCGCGCATCCTTTGACCCACCTGATGCGCGCCATCCAGGAACACCGCCTGCCGCTGAGCGATTTGCGCCTGAGCCAGCTCAGCGAGCGCGACTGCCACGAAATGGTGGCTTATATTCTGGATTTGCCGCAGAAGCAGACCGAAACCCTGGCCTCGTTCATCGCCGAACTCACCGAAGGCAATCCGCTGTTCGTCAGCGAAAGCCTGTCCTGGCTGTACAACGAACAATTGCTGATTTTCGGCGAGGATGGCCAGTGGGGCTGGGACATGGAAAAAATCCGCCATTCCGACATGCCGGCCAGCGTGGTGGAACTGTTCGGCAGCAAGGTGCGCAAGCTGGCGCGGGAAACGCTGGACATACTCATGCTGTGCGCCTGCATGGGCAACCGTTTCGCCGCCGAAGACATCGCCCTGATCCAGGAAATCGAGTTCCAGCATTTGTTCGAACTGCTGAAACCGGTATTGAGCCTGGGGCTGCTGATGGAGAGCAAAACCGAATTGCAGTTCGTGCACGACAGGGTGCAGGAAGCGGTGCTGCGCCTGCTGGATGCCGGCTTGAGGCGCGGCATCCACTGGCGCATCGGCCGCCACCTGTTGGGCGAAACGCCCATCGGCCCGGAGCTGGAAGACCTGGAAAACCTGTTTACCGTGGCGGCCCACTTGAACCTGGGCCGGCCCGAGCCGCTGGATGCCGGGCAGGCATTGGAACTGGTCACCGTCAATTTCCACGCCGGCAACAAAGCGCTGGACGCGCTGGCCACCCAGGCCGCCAACGAGTACTACCGCAGCGCGCTGGCGCTGCTGCCGCAAGATGCCTGGGACCAGCACTACACGCTGAGCTTCCGCCTGCACCAGCGCCTGGCGAAAACGGAGCTGATGGGCGGCCGTTACGAAGCCTCGGAAAAACTGCTCGACACCCTGCTCAGCCAGGCAGCGGACGATCTGGACCGGGCCGAAGCGCTGGCGGAACAAACCACCTCGCTGTCTTCCATCGGCAATTTCATCAAAGCCATCGCCACCGCCAACCGCGGCCTGGCTTATTTCGACAAAGCCATCCCTGAAGACGGCGAGTCGGCCCGGGCCAAGATGCAGGCGCTGATGCAGGACATTCACGGTTCAGGCGAAGACGTCTGGCTCAAAATCCTCGCCATGCCGTTCACGCAGGAGCGGCGCAGCAAAATCGAGCTGGCGTTTTACAGCGAGCTGATTCCCGATCTGTACATGTCCGGCCTGGTGCCGCAGCTCTATCTGTCCGCCGCCCAG
>SCQD01000064.1 GCA_004299145.1 Methylococcaceae bacterium
CAGGGTAGGCTGGTCCCCATTCATCCCGCTAATCATCTCCCTCGTCGGGAATCTGCCGGCGAAACTCTTCAGACAGCAACAACTGCGCGCCATTGACGACCAGTTTGTCGCCGGGCTTGAGGCCGGTGTCGACAAACCAGCTGTCGCCATTATCGTGGTAAGCGGCAATCAGGCGGCGGACAAACTGCTGTTCGCCGGTTTGCAGATAAACCCAGGGCTGGCCGGCGCGCCACAGCACCGCCGTCACCGGCAGTTCCACCCCGATCGATGTTTCGCGTTGCCCGGCTATCCAGGCGTTGAGCCGCATGCCGGTGCGCAAGCCTTCCGCCGGGGCGATGGCGAACCAGGTTTCACCCTGGGTGATGTCGCCGGTGAACGGCGCGGCGGACACCAGGCGCGCGGCCACGGCCTGCCGGCGTTCTTCCCGCGGCGCCAGGCGCACGGTCTCGATACCCGGCGGCAGGGCGCGATTCGGCGGCAGCGCCAGCTCCACCAGTACGTCCTGGCGCAGCCACAAGCGCTCCAGTGCGTTTCCTGGTTTGCCCAGCAGCCACTCGGCCAGCACCGGTCCCCATTGTTGCAAAGCTTCATGGCGCAGCGACAGCAGCTGCTGTTCGGCGGCGGCGCTACGGCTGGCGTCGGCGATGCGCTGCGCCTTGGCCAGTTGCAGGCTGCGCGCCGAAGCAGCGTTGTCCTGCAGCAGTTTGGCGGTGCGCGTTTCCGCCAGTTGCGAAGCGCTCAAGGCACCGCGATACACCGCCAAATCCGCCTGCAATGCCCGTTGGCGGGTGCTGAGCGCCAGTAAAGGCTGCACGTCCAATACTTTGGCGTAAGCGGAAAATTCCGGCTGGCGGCGCGATTCCGTCAGCACTTGCACCACCAAGCCGGCAGCGCGCTGCTGCTGCGGGGTTAATGCCACCACGCCGGCGGCGGGTTGTTCACCGGCCTGGCGGGTGGGCGGCATTGCCGGCGCTGCCGCATCGTCGTCATCGTCCTGCCCGGCCGGCGACAGCAGCGGCATGAGCAGCAAAGGCACGAAAAACCAGCGCAACAGGATGGACATGGCAACAGCTCGGCGGCGGCAAAGCGCGAGTGGGGGGAGGGGCATTATACGGGTGTGAAAATTGATCTGTGGCTTTTACCTTTGCAGCATCCTGCGCTTGCATACCAGCTGGGTGTCGCTCCAGCCCATGCGGTGGTAAAACGCCAGCGCCGGGGCGTTGCCGCTGTCGGCCAGCAGTTGCAGCCGCGTCAATCCCCGCTCACTCGCCCAGTGCTCCGCCGCCAGCAGCAAACGGCGCCCGACGCTTGCGCCGCGCCAGGCTGGTGCCACCACCACGTCTTCCACTAGTCCCACCGGCCCGCCTTCGGCGGTGGAAATGAGGGTTTGCACGCTGCACAGGCCCACCGCCTCTGCGCCCACCTCGGCCACCAATACCAGCGCATCGCCGCGTTCCAGCAGCAGGCGCAGGCCGCGCTCGGCCTTGGCGGCGTCGAATGCGAAGTCGCTTTCCAGGCTGAACAAGCCTTCCAGCAGGCCCAGCAGCGCCGGGAGGTGTGCAGCCCCGGCGGGCTGGATGGATAACGACGGTTCCGGCATATATTCACTCCCATTCCAACAACGATCGGTTTTTCCGGTCGGCATTTTGTGTAGCGTACAACTCAGCATGCCCATAGCCTCGTCAGCGCTGTCTGTGCCCGTAAGGCGGCAGCGTTTGCAGGCGCCGGTCGAGCAGCGGTGCGCCCACGGTGAAGTGGTAAAGGCTTTGCAGACGGCTATCCTGTAACCCCAGCAGTGCGTGCACGGCGTCGTCGAAGTAGCAGCCTATGCCGGTGCCGCGCACGCCGGCCGCTTCCGCCGCCAGATACAAGGCCTGGCCTATCAGGCCGCTTTCCCAGAACAGGCGGCGATAGACCCAGGCGCCTTCCGCCAGGGCGGCGTCGAACTCGGCCAGCATGCCCAGGCTGAATACGCCGTCGGCGGCGATGTCCTGGTGGCAGGACAAGGTTTTTGCCGCGTGGCGCGCGTTGGCCTGCGCCAGCCGGAACAGGCGCAGAGGGGACGGTGCTGCGGTGACCGGCAGCCATTCCAATTCGGTTTTGACCGCGTCCCTCAATGCGCTTTCCCCGTCCGCCGAACGGCACAGCAGGTAAAGGCCGGGCTCCAGGCCGGAAACCCGGTGCACGAACAGCAGCAAGTGCAGGCGCGGCGGCCATGGCCAGCAGTCGAAAGGGGGTGCATCCGGGCGCGGCAGGGTGGCGTCCAAGATCCGGTAAAACGCCAGGGCGGGAATGGCGCTGACGCCGTCAAAGGCTTGGGCGCTGCGGCGCTGCTGGATCAGCGCGGCGGCGCCGGCTTCGCAATGAGAGAGGGATAAAGCCGGCAGCGCCGGCAGCGCTGTAGCTGCCGGCGCGGTGCGGGGCTTGGCCGCGGCCTGTGCGGCTGCGTCGATCGCCGGCCACGGGTGGCGGTGGCCCCGGCTGAGGCGGTTGGCCTGGCCTTGCCAACAGCCGGCGCGCACGGCGTCGGTCCATGCCGTGGGCGGGTGCATGCCGGCGGCACCGGCACGCACGTCGATGGCGCACAGCACATCGGGCGCTTCATGTTCGGCTTCGGCAAAATCCGTGTCTCTATCCAGCCCCAGCAGCGCCGCAATATCGGCGTCACTCCAATCATCCAGCAAGCGCACCCGCCAACCCAGCGCCGCCGCTGCATAGCGCAAGGCGGCCAGGGCGTGGCCCACGTCGTGCTGGCAGTAGCGGAAGGCGCGCTCGCCGTATTTCCAGGCTTCGCGCCAGTGCACCGAAGAGAGTCCCAGCAACAACCCCTGGTACGGCAGCGTTGCGGCGCAACGGCGTTCCAGCAGATGGCCGTAGCTTTGGTAGTGGTGGACTCCGTCGGCCAATTCGGCCACGCCCGCCGTCACCACGTAGGCTTCGGTCGGGTGCAGGTTGCCGCTGGAAGGATTGCAGCGCAGCGCCCAGCGGTCAGCGCCGGCCTGCTTCCAGGCGGATAAGCCGAAGGACAGTTCCAGCAGGGCGCCGAGACTGTCCAAGCCCAGGGGTGCCGGCGCCACGGCGCCGGGCTGGAACAGTTCGGCATAAAGGGTGGTCAGCTGGTCCGCCGCCAGAGGCAGGGTTGTCTGATCCGCCCCTTCCCAGCGCCGGAACGGGTCCGGCTGGGTGTCCCAGTCCAGAAAGCCCGGTCCCGCCGCGTAATGGTCCGGCGCGTGCTTGCTGCGCTGATGGTAGGCGCGGATCGCCTGTGCGGCGTCGGTCATGGCCTTGGCCTATTTTTGATAAGTTCCCACCAATTCCGCCCGTTCCAGAATATGGCCTTGCATGGCCTGTTCCAGCTTGGCTTTATTGGGCCGTCCCAGATCGGGCAGCACGCGGTCCAGGGCGTAGAGCTTGTGAAAATAGCGGTGCCGGCCGATGGGCGGGCAGGGGCCGCCATAGCCGGTGCGCTGCCAGTCGTTGCTGCCTTCCAGCGTACCCGGCGGCAGCGCGGCGATGCCTTCCGCCAAACCGGACGCGGTGGGCGGAATGTTGTACAGCACCCAGTGCACCCAGGTCATTTTCGGCGCTTTGGGATCGGGGGCATCGGGATCGTCCACGATCAGCACCAGGCTTTGCGTGCCGTCCGGCAGGCCGGACCATTGCAGGGCGGGCGACAGGTCGTTGCCTTGGCAGGTATGGCGGGCGGGGATGTCGCCGTTATGGGCGAACGCGGGGGAAGTCAGCTGCATGGTCGATGCTCCTTCGGCGTGGGCGTAGCCTGCCGGCAGCAGCGCCAGCAGCAGGGTGATAAGCAGTGTGTGCATGGTGGATGCCTGCTTTAAACGATAGCGTCGCCATTTTTCGCGAAACCTGAAATGGGGTCCATCCGATTTCAGGAGCGAAAAATTGGCGACGAATTATTGCCTTCGGCTGCCCGCGTTCGTCCTGCGTCCGCCACGT
>SCQD01000065.1 GCA_004299145.1 Methylococcaceae bacterium
CCGAAGCGGAAGCGGCGGCGCGCGAACTGGGTGTGGACCCCAAATTATTGTTGTCGCAAGTGGCTTTGGAAACCGGCTGGGGCAAACACACGCCGCACCGGGGCGACGGCACCGACAGCCATAATCTGTTCGGCATCAAAGCCGGCAGCAGCTGGCGCGGCGCGCGCGTCGCCAATACCACGCTGGAATACGAGCAAGGCATACCGGTGAAAAAAACCGACTATTTCCGCGCCTACGGCAGTTACAAGGAAAGTTTTCAGGATTACGTGGGTCTGTTGCGCAACAATCCACGCTACGCCGATGCGCTGGAAAAATCCCACGTACCCAGACAATACATGGCTTCATTGCAAAAAGCCGGCTATGCCACCGACCCCAACTACGCCGGCAAGGTGATGTCCATTTACCAGCAGTGGCGAAACTTTGACGCCGCTGCCCCGGCGGTGGCGGCCAATCCGGCGAGGGCTGGGTAGCGGTTTATCTTGTCTTCGTTCTCACTGCATCACTTCAAATTTCAGCGTATCTGAAATAATGAGTTGATCCAAAATCAGCTCCCCTTCATGTTCGGGATTCGTGATCAACCGGTTGGCGGCGGGGTTGATCAAAAAATCGAGTTGTTCGAGGGGGATTTGCCCTACCAGCGCTTTAATTTTGGGATGAGATAATTCGAGTACATCGCCTCTGGCGACGCGCCCCTGGATTTCGTATACCACAGGCCCGTAAATCCCTCTTTCGACGATGCCTTCCGCGGTATTCACTTTTGTCATTTTTAATCGTTCGAGACCCAGCTGGTCGATCAGGTCCTTGGACAGGCACATCATGGAGGCGCCGCTGTCGACAATGACATTGGCCAATTCAATTTGCCGGATTTGACTGCTGGTTATGCGATGCTCCCGATAGTCTTTCAGGCTGTCGTAAGCGGTTAATTTAACATCAGTTAATATCTTGCCCATGTTGCATATCCTGTTGGTGTGACGAAATACATTGTAGGCCGCTTGCCGATGAGGGCGCGTTATCCAGCGTTGGCTGCGACTCAAGCTTTACATCGAACGTCATTGTTGTCACCATGCCCCGCGCGAAAATGCCCGCGCTTGTTATTTCATAATACATTCCAGAGAGATCAATGACGCCAAACCCTACCCCTACCCATCTTTTCAGCAACAGCCTGACGGATCTGGCAAAAAACTGGCGCGCCGACGCGATGGCGGGCTTTTTAGTGTTTCTGGTGGCTTTGCCGTTGTGTCTGGGGGTGGCCATGGCTTCCGGGTTTCCGCCCATGGCGGGCATCATCACGGCGGTGGTCGGCGGTTTGCTGGTGTCGCGGCTGGGCGGCTCGCACCTCGCCATCACAGGTCCCGCGGCCGGTTTGATCGTGGTGATACTGGCGGCGGTGGAAACCCTGGGCCAGGGCGATGCCATGAGCGGTTACAAGCGCACGCTGGCCGCCATCGTTTGTGCCGGCATCCTGCAAACGCTGTTGGGCTACGGCAAAGCAGGCCGGTTGAGCGCCTTTTTTCCCGTGGCGGTGGTGCGCGGCATGCTGGCGGCTATCGGCATCATCATCATGACCAAGCAGATTTTCGTGCTGCTGGGCGTGCACAGCGAGGCCTCCGCCGGCCTGCTGCAAAGCATCGCGCAGCTTCCCATGGCTCTGCTGCATTTTCATCCACAGATTACCGCGATCGGCGCGGTGGGATTGTTGATTATGGTGTTCTGGCCCATGCTGGAGCATCCGTTGCTGAAACGCATACCTGCACCGCTGGTGGTGGTGGTCAGCGGTTTGATCATGGGCCGGCTTTACGACCTGGATCATTACCGGGCGTTCTTTACCCTGCAACCTTATGAATACAGCCTGGGTCCCCAGTATCTGCTGCCCGTGCCCGCGCAGTTTCTGGACAATTTTTACAGCCCGGACTTTTCGCTGGTTTTCAGCACAAAATTTTGGGGCGCCGTGCTCGGCATCTGTCTGGTAGGCAGTTTGGAAAGCTTGTTGATCGGGGCGGCGATCGACAAGCTGGACCCTGAACGGCGCCGCTCCGATTTAAACAAAGACTTATCGGCCATCGGCATCGGCAACGTATTGGCGGGCATGCTGGGCGGCCTGCCGATGATCGCGGAAATCGTGCGCAGTTCCACCTCCATAGAAAACGGCGCCAAAACCCCCTGGGCCAACTTTTTTCACAGTGCTTTTTTGCTGGTATTCGTGGCGCTGTTTCCCGCGCTGCTCAGGGAGATTCCTTTGGCATCGCTGGCGGCACTATTGGTGTATACCGGTTATCGGCTGGCTTCGCCGCGCGAGTTTGCCAGGATTTTTGAAATCGGCGCCGAGCAGCTGGCGGTGTTCGTTATTACCATCCTCGCTGTGTTGGCTACCGATTTGCTGACGGGGGTGTTGATCGGCATCACCGCCAAACTGGCGATACACCTTTGGTTGGGCGTCAGCCTCGCCAATCTGCTGAGTATTTCCTATCACATCGAACAGACAGATAGCGATACTTATCACGTCAAGCTGAGTGGGGCGGCGGTATTTTCGAATTTTATCGCGCTGAAAAGCGAAATCGACGCTTTACCCGCCGGGGGAACCATTATTTTCGATCTGACGGAATCCGCTTTGATCGACCATACGGTGATGGAGTTTATCGCCGATTTCAGCCGCAGCTATACGGGGAATGGCGGGATTTGCCGAATCAGCGGTTTAGACAACCATTCCGCCCAATCGGACCATCCGTTGGCGCTGCAAAAGCGCGATCAGTGATCAGTGATCAGTGGTCAGTGCTCAGTGGTCAGTGGTCAGTGGTCAGTGGCGCGACGATTTTTGCCAAACTTTGCGCGGAAATTCCACTTTCCAGGCTAAGTCGATCCTTCAGCGCGTCTTGGGTGGGATGCTGTGTTTTCCCGTCGTGGGGTCAAATTCGAGCGTATGCATGGATTTATCCCTTAAGCTAAGGCAATGACGCACCGCGTGGGAACGCCGTCTTGGAGAATTCTCAACCCAACCGGCTATCCGGCAACTGCCAAGCCGGCAAGCCTTTGACAAAGTGTCCCGCTTCGCCGCGGATGAATTCTTTGAACGCCTGTCCCACCACCGACAGGCGTTTGCCGGAGCGGTGCACCATATACCACTGGCGCATGAGCGGAAACGATTCCACGTTCAGCATGATCAAGCGTCCGCTTTCCAGTTCCTGTTCCACCGTGTGCAGCGACACTATCCCCAAACCCAGCCCGACTTCCACGCCTTGCTTGATGGCCTCGTTGGTGTTCATTTCCATGCTGCTGTTGATCAGCACGTCTTTATCCAGAAAAAAACGCTCCACCGAAATGCGCGTGCCGGAGCCGGCTTCGCGCATGAGAAAAACTTCATTTTTCAGATCAGCCAGCTTGACGGAAGGTTTATCCTGCAACGGGTGCTGGGGCGGGGCGATGACGACCAGGGGGTTTTCCATGAACGCTTCGGACTCCAGGTCGTGGTTTTCCGGCGGCTGGCCCATCAGCACGATGTCGGCATCGTTGTGATCCAACTGGTGCAGCAGGCTCATGCGGTTGGTGACTTGCAGGTTGATGTGCACCTTGGGGTAGCGGCGGCGGAATTCCGCCAGCAGGCGGATGGCGAAATAGTGCACCGTGCTGGCTACCGACACCTTCAGCATGCCGCCCTCCGTGCCCTTCAGTTCTTCGATCAGTTGCTGCGCTTCGTCCAGGTGTTCGATGACGGTGCGGCACACCCGGTACATTTCTTCGCCGGCGGTGGTCAGGTAAATTTTTTTGCCCAACCGCTCGAACAAAGGCAAACCCACCGTATCCTCGAACTGCTTGATCTGCATGGACACCGCCGGCTGGCTGAGAAACAGCTCTTCGGCGGCGCGGGTAAAGCTTAAACGGCGCGCCACCCGTTCAAAAACGCGGATTTGGCGGATGGTGAGATTCATGGGGCGTTTCCGGCATAGAGGCTAAGGTGATTCTTATGTTATACCCGGTAAAGTGTTATCCGGCGTTATGAAAGCACTATATTACGAAGCTGCGTCTTGTGCCAGCGCGCCGGGAGCCGGCGGCAAGTCCGTTCTTCCCTAATGCGTTTTTATGCCACCGCGCCTAAACTTACGCACCTTTATGGCGGCGGTTACGCCGCCCCGCTAATCAACCTGTTTCTTCATGATTAATGCCATGAATATCCCCCTTTTGGAAACGAGCGCCCGTGCAGCCATGGTCATGAATTGCGTGGCCTACAAGCAGGGCAACCGCGTCGGCGAGGTCACCATCGAAGACATCAGCGAAGTGCTCAAGCAAGAAGACACTTTCGTCTGGCTGGGCTTGCGCGAATCCGACGACGCATTGCTGGACAAAATCCAGGAAGAATTCGGTCTGCACGAACTGGCGGTCGAGGACGCGCGTTCGGCGCACCAGCAACCCAAGCTGGAAGCCTATGGCGACACGCTGTTTCTGGTCATGCGCACCGCCCACTGGTTGGGCGATACCGTCCACCTCGGCGAAACCCACATATTTGTCGGCGCCAGATTTCTGGTGTCCATCCGGCACGGCACGCCCCTGGCGTTCAGCAAAGTCCGCGAACGCTGCGAGCACATGCCGCAGCGCCTCGCCAAGGGGCCGGGTTTTGTGCTGTATGCCCTCATGGATTACGTCGTCGACAATTACATGCCGGTAGTCAACCGCTTACAGCAAAACCTGGAAAACCTGGAAGCCGATATTTTCCAGCACCAGTATCAACGGGAAACCCTGGAAGATCTTTACACGCTGAAACGCGAATTGGTGATGCTGCGTAGCGCCACCGCGCCTTTGTTGGACATTTGCAGCGAGTTGATGCGTTTTCACGATCACATCGTGCCCAAAGACGTGCGTCCTTACTATCGGGATATTTTCGACCACGTCAAACGCATCGATCAAACCATCGACGGCATGCGGGAAATGCTCGCCACCGCCATGCAGGTGCATCTGGCGATAGTCACGGTGCGGCAGAACGAAGTGGTCAAGCGCCTGGCGGGCTGGGGCGCCATCCTGGCCATCCCCACCATGGTGTTCAGCCTGTACGGCATGAACTTCAAGCACATGCCGGAACTGGAGTACGTCCACAGCTATCCCGTCGTATTGGGCGGCGTGTTTGCCGGCTGTCTGGTGTTGTATGTCCGGCTGAAACGAATGGACTGGTTATAAATTTTTCCTTTTTCAACGCACGAGGTATTTATGATTCAAGATTGCACGCTATTGAAAAACACACTGCGCTGGACAGAGGAGGTTCGCCAGGATTTCAGCAAAAAAGAAAGCCTGGCGTATATCCTCACGGTCGCAGCGGGAGCCACGGCGGCGTTCGGCCTGTTGCTGTATCTGTTCGATCCCAATGTCCATACGCTGGCGGACGGCGTTTGGTCCGCCTGGGTGACCATGACCCACGTCGGGTTCGGCGACGTGGTGCCCACCTCCTTCTTCGGCCGCTTGCTGGCGGCGGCGCTGATTTTGCTGGGACTCATCCTGTTTTCCCTGTTTACCGCCACCCTGTCGGTGGCTTTTCTGGGCAAGGACATGGCTGTTTTGGGTAAGGAACTGCGTTCGGTCGAAAAGGAGTCCGAGCAAGTGGCCGAAGAGGAAAGCCGGATCTTGCAGGAACTGGCGCGTCTGCACCAGCGGCTGGATCGGCTGGAACTGGCCTTGGCGGCACGGGCCGACGCCAAGGCGGGCGAGTCCTGAAAATTTATCCGTTCCCACGCGTTCAAGTAGCCTTGGTGCTCCGTTTTGGCGGTTTTGCGTGGGAGCGGACGCTCCGCTCTGCGTTCTCCACGATAGCGGGTCTGGATGGCGAAAAAGCTATCGTGTTCTATGCCCCTAGCTTGTCTTTCGAAAGACATACTGTCTTTTTTGAATTGTCAGCAGTTCTGTCGAGTGGCGCCGCGCGAATTCGTCGACAGCTTTTTTTACGCCGCCGTTCCACCATCCGCCCACTTGATAATCATCACCTGTAACCAAGCCACCCAATTTTACTTTTTGAAACGACAATTCAATATCCTGCTTTACGAATTGATAAAGATGGTTGCCGTCGATATATATCCAGTCAAAATACCCTTCGGGAAATTGTTTGAGGATGTCCGACGAATAGCCCCGATGAATTTTTATCTGATTTTTGCCGATTTCATCGCTGAAGCAACCGCATACGGATGCAAAGCGTTCATCCATTTCCTGTTGGCCATTTTCAGCTTTGCCGCCATACCAGGCATCTTGGTATACCGGTCTGGTTTCATGTTTCCATGGGTCTATCAAATGCAGCTCTCTGGGATGAACCATATGGAGAATTCTGCGCGAAAAATCACCCAGGTGGACGCCAATTTCAGCACCTATTGATTGTTTCGGTAACATATTCAATAGAAAATCCCTGGGCTCAGCATCGCTCCGATGATTGCTTTGGAAGCTTTCAGTCATTTATTTATTCTCCGAATGCAGGGAGTTGTTAAACACCAAGGCGTTGACGTATATCAGGATAAGCATCCAGGCAATCAGGCCTGATATTTTCCCATGTTGCAAGAAAAGCCTGAATGACTTCGCCCTCGCTGTCTTTTTCAGACAGTTGGTTGCGAGCAAGTGATGTACCTTCCTGGGCATCTTGTGGGCCGGTGCCGGGGGCGGCAGGCAAAGGCAGGCTAAGGTTGCCGAGCGCGTTGCCGAGGTCGGATTGCAAGTCTTCGAACCAGACCAGCGATGGCTGCGCTCCCCTGGTGACCAGCCGGTGATAAGCAAGTATCCCGTTACGCAATAAAAGTGCAAGCCTCGGCCCAGGAGTACCGAAAGCGCGGTGCATTGATATAGCCCAAGAGTCCCCGCGGCGCAGCATAAAAATACATTTCATGGTTTGATGGGCGTCCAGTATGTCGTCCACAATGCTGTTGCACTGGGCGCGTAGTTTGACGGCAAACTCCAGTCCCAGGTGAGCGGCAAGATTTCGGCTCATTGCCTGGAGCAGGCCGCTGATCCCTGTGTCGCCGAAGGATGCAGCGATACGCGCGCGTTGGATTGCGATTTGCGTTGGCAAATCCGGCTCTGAAACGGATGATATGCCGGCTTGTGCGAAGGCTTTGGAAAGCGCGGTTGAGCCACAGCGTCCGATGGAAAAAATAAACGTCGGGTTGGCTGTAAGGCCTTTATTGATTTCATGCAGTGCGGAGTAGGGAACCTCGATTACGGCGTTTGCCATATCGAATTGCGCCATGTACAGGAACGGGCGCCGGAATAGCGCCGCCAGGTTTTCGTGCTCAGTGTACAGAACGGTCCCTGCCAGTGGGTCGGCGCAATATAGCAAAGTGTTTTCCGCTTGAGCGGGATGGATTTCAGCGCGTTTGCCTCGCACCAGCGAATATGGGCCGGATGGGTCGATGTCCCTTTGGCGAAACCTGGCAACTACCGGATAGCGCGCGCATTTTCCGGTAACGCTGCGGGAATTGTCTGAACTGTTCAGAGAATCGGGTTTGCTGGTGTCCGTTGCTTGCCGCATCAATCCGAGCTTAACCAATTCGCGGCTGTCGCCCATTTTTATGGATACGCCATCCAGCAATAGTGAATGAGCCGATAGCTTCTCATGTTTCGAGAAATAGCGGTTGTAGCGGCCGATGCAGCTGCGATGCCTATCCATGTATTGGCTGTCTTCCGTGGCGGTGCTCTGGCCTTTTCTCCATAAATCGGCCAATTTGTAATGCACCAGTAATCCCGATGTCCGCGAAATTCTGATGGGTAACGTATGGTGATGCGTCAGGTACCGGGTGGAGCCGCCTTTGGTTAAAGGCAGTTTTGGCAACCATTCGGCATCTTCATACAATCGTTGCCTGACGCCCCCTTGTACATTGGTATAGGGGGGCGTAACCAGGCCGCTCCAACGATAATTATTGTCAAAGTATGTGCAGCTTTCCCGAATTTTGGCATAGTCCGTCTCGGCTGGATCGAAGCGATCCGGATAAACATCAAGCATAAAAGCAAACATACCCTCAGCGCCTTCTTCCTCCATGGCATGGCAAAGCGAGTTAATGTCGCGCCGTTCCCAATCCGGATAGATAAATTTCTCATCGGCATCGAGAAATATGCGCCAATCGTGTTGTCCATATCGTGACATCAGCGTGTTGATCCAGAGCATGCCGCCCGAGGAGTCGCCAAAATTATCATCGGTGACGTACAGCAGCACATCCGGTTGATCACGCAGAAAATCCAGCGTGCCGTCAATCGAGCCATTGTCGATAACCACAAAAGTGGCGATTCCCAGTTTGCGGTGATGCTTGAAGAAATCAGTAAGGTTGTGCAGTTCGTCCCTTACCGGCACGAATGCGATTACACCGGGATGGCATTGTCGAAGCGGGCTACGCTCATCAATGACCAGTTGATTTATTTTTCCGTGCAGGGATGGAAGCGTGTTTTTTTCAATGACCCGTGTATAGACATCCATGGCGCTTTGCCAGTCTCCCCGCATTGCATGCGACCAGGCAATCAGCTGCCCGACCCGGGTTTTACATGCCATTTCCATGGGCAATCGTTCGATCAGCTGAATGGCTGCATCGTTATATCCCAAAGCAATTAAGCAGTGAATGTAATTTGTTAATGAAGTTGCATCAAATGGCGATGCGTTAATGGTTGGAGTGAGTAATTGCAGTGCAAATGGAATGGCGAAATCTTCTCGCCGATCCGCCATGAAAGATTTATTGCCTGTGATAACCCAGGTACACAGAGAATTAATAAGCTGTTTTCTGTCTTTGGATGTTGAACCATGAGGGTTTGACCAGTCTCTAATCAGCGCCTGTATCAATGCATCCCTGCCTTGCTTTGCCCCAATAAGTTTCCACTTTTGCAGAGGCAGCGGTTCCTTTCTGTAAGATTCTGCAAATTCTTGTGCTTCATCCAAGGCAAATGTTAAAAACAGCTGATCGAAGCGGATGTCGGAAAGTTTTTCGTTCTGAGGAAATTGCTCAAGTGCCTGGATTACCAATTTTTCTGCTTCGATGGATTTGGTTTGTTCGGCTAATATGAAGTGGCGAAGGAGATAAGCTGCGGGGGATTCCTGGGCAATATCCTCAATCTGGCCTGCGAGTTCAGCCGCCTGTTCGTAGCGACTTAGCTTGGCAAGCATTCTGCCTTTAAACACTAAATCGTCGAGTTGTTCCTCGCTGGTTCCGGTTGCGCTCTCGCTATGAATAAGGGCGTTTTCCCAGTCGCACGCTAATTCCGCAAGATCGCGCAAGGCGATTCTTGCCCCCCTGAAATTTGGGTGTTTTTCCTGCAGCAGGAGCAATTCCTTGCGGCCTTCGTCCGTGCGCCACATCGATAGCAAGCATTTTGCCTTGCCCAACAGCCAATCAGGTTCAATTTCGTCAGGAAAACTATTTATGCACTGTTCCCACGCTGCCAGGGATTGCTCAAATTTTCCCGCGCTTTGTGCTTCTCTGGCTTGCAGCAATAAAGTCTGAATATCGCCTGGATAAGTTTTCTGCATCAGTTCCAGGACGACAGCGGCTTCTTCATGCTTGCCGGTGCGTTTTAAGGCACCATGCAACATATTCAGCCAGTTGGGTTTTCGGTGTTCCTGAAAGTATGTCCAGTTATGCCGTAAGCGTGCAATGGCTTGATCCAGCACGCCTGTTTGGTAAAGCAATCTGGCTAATAACGCGGAAATCGTGGTTGCCGTAGGATGAAGCGCGGCTCCGTGTTCGAGTGTGGCTATCGCCGCGTCTATTTGCGTCGCGGCCTGTAACGCCTTGGCATTTCCCAGAAACCATGACGGCTGGGTGGATTTGGGAAAATGTGAAATCAGGGATTGCCAATGTTTGGCGGAACCGCTGAAGTCATTTTGGTCATAAGCTTGTTTTGCCAGCTCGGCGATGGCGGCCGGCTTAATCGGGTAGGTTTGCATCATGTTCTGATATATGGCGGTTTTAAATTACTACTTAATCATTGGATGTATTTTAATGCCTGCTTGTTCGTAACCGTTCAGCCCCCACCTTTAATCCCCTCTCCCTCCGGGAGAGGGCTAGGGTGAGGGCATTAAAATAAGGGGGGCTGAACGGTTACGCTTGTTCCAGCTTGGTTTCGCGCCATGATAGCCGATGCCGGCAAGCCGGAGCTTGCAAGGCCGGGTTCCCAAGCTGGAGCTTGGGAACCAGCGCTCAGCTGGAGCTTGGGAACCAGTGCTCCGGTACCGAACCGCTATTCCGTTTCGCCTTGCGCCGCCACCCTGGAAACGATGAGTTTGTCCACGCGATTCAGGTCCATGTCGACGATCTCGAAGCGCAGGCCGTCGCTGACGAACTGGTCTTCGATCTGGGGCACGCGCCCCAGACACATCATGGCGAAGCCGCCCAGCGTGCGGTAGGCCTGCACGTTTTCGCCAGGCAACTTGTGTTCGAGCTGCATCGCTGCCCGGAAGCGCTCGATCGGCATGTTGCCGTCGACCAGCCACGAACCGTCTTCCCTTTGCACGATTTCCGGCTGGGCTTCGTCTTCGACGGTCGCGACCTCGCCCACCAAGGCGCCCATCACGTCGTTCATCGTCACCAGTCCCTGCAATTCCCCGTATTCATCCACCACCAATGCGAGATGCTGGCGGTATTTTTTGAACGTTTCCAGCAATTTGATCATGGTCAGGGTTTCCGGCACATACAGCGGTTTGGCGGCATTGCCGGCGAAGTCGAAAGGCTTGTCTTCCAGCAGCGCGTCCAGCACGGATTTGGCCTTCAGCACGCCCACCACGACACCGAGCCCGCCCTTGCAGATGAGGAAGCGCGAGTGGCCGCTGTGCAGCAGCTTCAGACGGTTGACCTCGAATGAATCGTTCAGGTCGAAATAGACGATGTCGCCACGTGGCGTCATCACGCTGCCTATCGTTTGATCGTCCAGCCGGAAAACGCGCGACACCAGCGCCTGTTCGTGCTTCTCGAATACGCCGGCTTCCGCCCCTTGTTCCATGAGCACGTTGATCTCTTCTTCACTGACGGGAGAGGGCACCTGTATCCGCACGCCGAGCAGCCGGAGCACTTGGTCGGTGACGAAGCTCATCGACTGCACCAGCGGATAAGCGATGGTCGAAAGCGCCGCCATCGGTCGGGCCATGAGGCTGGCGATGCCTTCCGGATTCAGCAGCGCCAGACGCTTGGGCACCAGTTCGCCGAGGATCAGCGAAACAACGGCGATGCCCGTCACCGGAATCCAGAACGCCAGCCGCTCGGCATAGGGTTGTAACCATGGAATCCGGGACAGACTGCCGGCAACCTGCTCCGACAAGGCGGCCTCGCCCATGGCGCCGCTGAGGATGGCGATGACCGTGATGGCGAGCTGGATGGTTGCCAGAAAATTCGCGGGCTGGTTGGCGAGCGCCAACGCCCTGCCTGCACTTTTGCGGCCGCTGTCGCTCAACTGCTGCAAGCGCGCTTTGCGTGCCGACATCAGCGCCATTTCCGCCATGACGAAAACGCCGCTGAGGAGGATCAGAAAGGCAAGGACGAGGAGGGTCATAGCGCAAATTGGAGCGAGCGGGGAATCATTATGTTCCAGGGCGATTTTACGGGCGGCATGCCCTGCCGGGTTTCGAATCGGCAAGTTATTGCGCAGTATAGCGTGGCCGGGTAGGGTGGGGGGCCGTTGCCTTGCGGCAAGCCGGCAAGGGCGCTAACCTGCGCCGATGCATTGCGCCTTGCGCGCAAACGATTGAAAGAGGCGATAAGCCATAACCAAGAGTCATATGTGATGTGTGAATCCACCACTCTGGAAAAAATCACCCACGCGGCACGCGGCCTGCCAGAATCCTTGGCGGTCCGAGTATTGGAATACATTGAGGATTTGGCCGATACAGCGGAAGCCGACCGGCGGCTGGCCGATCCCCGGCCTGCTATTCCCTTGGCGGAGATTATTCGTGAATTTGGCCTGGACGATTGAATTCTCCCCCAGGGCACGCGACGATTTCGCCAAAATTGACCAAGCCATGCAACGGCGCATCGTAAAATTTCTGCGGCGTCTGGAATACGATCCGCGCCGATATGGCGCAGCTTTGCAAGGTGGGGCGTTGGGAAACTATTGGAAATATCGTATCGGAGATTATCGCGTGATTGCTGATATCCGGGACAGTCGGCTTAACCTTCTGGTAGTCAAGATAGGCCATCGTTCGGACGTGTATCGTTAAACCAAGTAAAGCGACAATCATGCCATCCCCAGTTTTTCCCTCATCGCCGCAGTCCAGGCTCCCGGCCTGGATCATGCCGCTGATACTCGCCGCCGGTTTGCCGGGCTGCATTTCGCCGGCCACGCTGGATCGCGCCGTCATTGCTTATGACCGGGCCACCACGGAAATCCTGTCGCAACAGTTGTTGCTCAATATCGCCCGCGCCCACCAGCACCAGCCCATGCACTTCACCGGCGTGTCCAATATCGCCGCCACCTTCAATTTTCAATTCAACGCCGGCGCCACGCCCGCTCTCACCGGCAGCAGCGGTTCCCTGCTCACGCCCATCTTCGGCGGCAGCGTCGCGGAAAATCCCACCGTCAGCATCGTGCCCATGGAAGGCGAGGAGTTTACCCGGCGCTTGCTGACGCCGTTCCAGGAAACCAAGCTGACCATGCTGCTGCGCCAGGGTGCCGACGTGGATTTGGTGTTGCGCCTGATGGCGGGCGAATGGCACGTGCGTCAGCATGGGCAAGACGTCGTGCATTTCAACAAGCCGTCCGATATCACTGGTTATCCGCTGTTCCGGCGCGTGGTGCTGCATCTGTCATCCATCCAGGATCGCCACGCTCTTTATGTGGAACCGCTGATTTTCGAACGGCGCTGGAGTCTGCCGGCGACGGCCTTGTCGGCGGAGCAGTTGGCCTCCCTGCAAAAAGAATTTGCCGTGGATTACGCTCCGGGCCAGCCGCTGGTTCATCTCACCAAGCGCGTTACCGGGCACATGCTCGTGACCAACTACGATCCATCTCTGCTCAGCAACCAGGAGCGCATCCGTTTGAATGAGGAGGCCGACCAAGGTCCGGCCAACGAAATTGCCGTGGATATCCGGGCCGGCTATCCCGGCGGCGAATGGCCGTTTCACGGCAGTTTTCGGCTGCGCAGCTTCCACAATGTGTTGAACTTTATCGGCCAGGACATTGCCGATGACCCGGAGTACAACGTGGAAAAATCCCCACTGACGCCGCCAGTCAGTGAGAACCCAGTGCATACCATGGCGGTGAGCGTTGCCGATGACGAACCCTCCGAAGCCGACGTGAGCATCAGCCTCAATGGTCATTATTATTCGGTAAAACCGGAATCCGGCTATCAATGGAACCGCGAGGCGTTCCGCCTGCTGTCCCAGGTTTTTCAGATGACCATGACGGAACTGCCCCAGTTCGGCGTCCCCAGCATCACCATTTCGAAATGAATGCGCTTCAGAACTGCACCACCGCATCCACGCCCAACAACAGTTGATCGGTGCGGCGGTTGCCGTCGAAAAGGGCGGTTTGTGCGCCGGCCCAGTCGTAGCGCACTTCCGGCCGCAGCATCAGCCAGGCCGTGGGTTTCCAGCTCAAATTTCACTCGCCAACAGCCGGTAGCCCACGCCGACTTCGGTCAGCAAATAGCGCGGGCGCGCCGGGTCGGTTTCCAGTTTGTGGCGCAGTTGGCCCATGTAAATTCTGAGATAGTGGGTATCTTGGGCGTGCTCCGCGCCCCAGACTTCCCGGAGCAACTGGCGATGGGTGACCACCAGGCCGGTGTGGCGGATGAGCAGGCCGAGCAGGCGGTATTCGATGGGCGTGAGGTGGATTTCAGCGCCGGCCTTGCTGACTTTGCGCCGCGTCAAGTCCACCGTCAGGTCGCCCACCTGGAAAACGTGGTGCTGTACGGCTATCTTGGCGACGCGGCGCAGCAGCGCGCGGATGCGCGCTTCCAGTTCGCCGGTGCTGAAGGGCTTGGTCAGGTAGTCGTCGGCGCCGGCGTCCAGCGCGTTGATCTTGTCGGCTTCCTGGCTGCGCGCCGAGAGAATGAGGATGGGGATATCCCCCGCTTGCCGCAGGCAGCGCACCACCGCCACGCCGTCCAGGTCGGGCAGGCCCAGGTCGAGTACGATCAGGTCGGGGTTTTGGCCTTTGGCGGCGGCCAGGCCCAGTTTGCCGGTTTCCGCTTCGGCGATGCGCCAGCCATGGCCGCCCAGGCTGGACTTCAAAAAACGCCGGGTTGGCGCATCGTCTTCGATCAGTAGGATCAGGGCTTTGGCGTTGGTCACGCTTTAACCTCCGCGCTTTCATCCCACGGTAGCGCCGGCGGCTGTTCGTGCAGCTGCAGCGTCAGGAAAAACACGGCGCCGCCGCCGTCGCGCGGCTCGACGCCGATGGCCCCGCCATGGGCTGCCACGATGGCGCGGCACAGCGCTAATCCTAAGCCGACGCCGCTTTGGGCGCTTTCCGGCGCCATCCGGTAAAACTTTTCGAACAGCCGCTCACGCTGCCCTTCGGCGATGCCGGGGCCACGGTCGGCCACGGCGACGCGCAAACCCGCCGGCAGGCAGGCGGCGCTGATGTCGATGGGGCTGCCGTCCGGCGTGTACTTGACGGCGTTTTCGATCAGATTCATCAGCACTTGCTGCAACAGCACGGCGTCGACCCATAGCAGAGGCAGGTTTTCCGGCAGGTGGATGCTGACCGGACGCTCTTGCAACAAGCCGTCGAGGCGGGTGAGGGTGCCGCCGACGATTTCTTCGAGCGCGTTCCATTCTTGGTGCAGCACGATTTTGCCGGCGCTGAGCCGGGCCATGTCGAGGATTTTGCTCATCAAATCCGCCATGCGCTGGGCTTCGTCCTGAATGGCCAGCGTGAACTCTTGCCGCTCCGCCGGGGTCAGCACGGAGTCCTGTTCGGCCAGTGTGCCGGCGGTGCCGACGATGCGGGTCAGGGGCGTGCGCAGGTCGTGGGAGATGGCGCTCAGCAGGGAGTTGCGCAGCGCTTCGGCTTCGGCCTGCGCGGCAATGGCGGCCTGCGAACCGATGCGCTCCACCAGACCGCTGGTCACGTTGGCGACCAGCAGCATGACCAGCAGGCCGATGATGTTTTCGCTATCGGCCATGACCAGCGAAAAAATCGGCGGGGCGTAAAAATAGGCGAAGGCCGGCGCGCTCAACAGCGAGGCGAGGATGGAAGCACCACGGCCATGCCGGGTCGCCACCAGGAACACGCCCAGCAGATAAATCATCAGGATACTGGCCGGCCCCAGGCTATGGCGTAGCGGCCAGGTCAGCGCCGTGCACAGCGCCGGCGCCGCGATGCCGGCGGCATAGCGGAAGAATGTCCGTCGTAGTCGTTCCTGCCGTTTTGCCATGCAAGCCGTGGTTAAAAGTAGCGGGCGTTGACCAGAAAATGCACGCCGATGGCGGCGAAGTAGCCCAGCAGGATCGCCGGACACCATTTCAAATGGCTGCTGAAAGAATACTGTCCTTTGGTCATGCCCAACAGGCCGATGCCCGGCGCGGAACCGATGGCAAGCAGACTGCCGCCCACGCCCAGGGTCAGGGTGACCAGCAGCCATTGCCCTTGGGGAATGTCCGGGTGCATGGTCAGCACGGCGAACATCAGCGTGCCGTTGTCGACGAAAGCGGAGGACAGGCCGATCAGGATGTTGGCCAGCGTCGGGCTATGCTGGCCGTACAGCCAGCCCGAAACGGCATCCAGATAACCGATGTAGCCCAGGCCGCCGATGCCCATCATGGCGCCATAGAAAAACAGCAGCGTATCCCATTCCAGCCGCCCGATCTTGTCGAAAATGTCCTGCTGCCGCTGGTCGAGCAGCTGGGGCACGAGGTTGGGTTCGATCAAGATCGGATCAGCCGTGGCATCAGGCCGGGCTTCGGTTTTTTTCAGGTAGAAGCTGAACAGTTGCAGCAGGGATAGCCCGCCCATCATGCCGGCGGCGGGCGGTAGTTGTAGCGCCATGTCGAACACCACCGCCAGGGCAATGGTGACGCCGAACAGAACGATGACCCGCTTGGCGCCGGGCAACAGGGTGACGGCCTGGGTTTCCACTGCGGGCTTCTCTTTGGGCACTGCGCAGTGCATGCACAGCGCCGGAATCAGGAAGTTGACCAGGCAGGGCAGAAACAGGGTGAAAAATTCGGTGAACTCCACCATGCCTTTCTGCCAGACGAACAGCGTCGAGATGCCGCCGAGCGGGCTGAAAGAACCGCCGGCGTTGGTGGCGACCACGATGTTGATGCAGGCCAGCGAGACGAAGCGTGGGTTGTGTTTGCCCACCGCAACCACCACGGCGCCCATCAGCAGCCCCGCCGTCAGGCCGTTGATCACGCAGGACATGAAAAAAACCAGCAGTCCGGTGATCCAGAACAAGGGCCGGTAGCCAAGGTTGAGACTGACCAGCCGCACCCTGAGCGCATCGAACACGCGCATGTCTTCCATGGCGTTCAGGTAAGTCATGGACACCATGATGAACAGCAGCAGTTCGATGTAGGCCAGCAGGTTTTGTTTAAAAGCCTGCACCGCCGGCAGTGGATCGCCGTGCTGCCGGTAGACCAGGACGATGGCGAGCCAGACCAGCGAGGCGCCCAGCAGCATCGGTTTGGATTTGCGCAGCTCCGTCACTTCTTCCAGCATGGCGGCGACATAGGCCAGCGCGATGACGATCAGCGAAAAATAACCGGCCCAGTGATGGGTCAGGTCCAATGGTTCCGCCGCCGTTTCCGCCGCGCCACTCAAGGCTGGCAGCGCCAGCAGCAGGCCGCCGAGCAGCCCATGACCATAGTGCATTTGAAGTTTCATCGTGAAGCGAAGACAGTTTGAAATCGGTGGCAGTCTAGGCGGGAGCGCGTAAAAAAGGCATAAAGGAGGCATGGCTGGTTTTCCCTTATCCCGGCATGCCGGATGCAGTGGGACGGTTTGCCGGTGGGCATCGATTTTTACGACAATTTTAGGTGGCAGCGGGTATCGTGCGGCGCTGGTTTAGCGATGAGATGAAAGCCATGAAAACTATGTGTCCGGCCGGGGTTGCCTGGTCACTGGCGCTGCTGCTGTGGAGCGGCAGCGCCGCCGCACAAATCACCGACTCCTACCGCCTGCCGCCCAGCAAGCAAAATCTGGAAGCGTGCCGTATCGCCGCCTTGGCCTTGACGCCGGGCACGGTGGAACGTTTTGAACTCGTATGGCAGCAAAACGTTTATTGGTTCCGGTTTGATATTCGCGGACGCCATGAGGGAGAGCAGCGTGTGTATTGCGATGGCGCCACCGGCCATATCGTCCGGGTGGAGCCCATGGCGGCGACGCTGACTCTGTCGCGCTGGAGTGCGTGATAATCGATACCGATACCGGAAACGATCTGGTTTTGGTGCAACGCACGGAAGGCCAGGTTTTGCTGGCGAAGCGCTATAAAAATATGGCCGAGGAAATTCGTTTTCTGGTCGGCTTTATCCGCAGCCAGTGCGCGCGCGCCCGCATCTGTCTCAAAGCCGCCACTCATGCGGCCATGAACCGGTTACCGTGTTGATCAATGGTGAATCGGGCACCGGCACGAACTCGACCGCCGATACCATCGCCATGACTCAGCGCGCCAAAGAAATCGGCGTGGATGCCTGCCTGCTGGTAACGCCCTATTACAACAAGCCCACGCAGCAAGGGCTGTACCGGCATTTCATATCATAGCGTTGCGTAAAACGAAATAAATCGCCAGCCAGAGACCACGTAGGGTGCGCACCTTTGTATCGTTCCCACGCTCATGGCACCCCGCATGGAGACAAACTGCTGCCTACCCTGTGCAAAAAGCCAATGGGGTTGGGCTGGTCGGCCATTCGGGACGCGGAGCGTCCCGGGATGCATTCCCACGCAGAGCGTGGGAACGATAAAAGACGGGTGTGGGCGTTCGCCGTTGTAGAAGGCGAAGTATTCCGTCAGGCCGATCATCAGTTCCCCCATCGTGGCGTAGCCTGGGCGCGGCGCAGTTGCTGCGCGACAACCTGATGCTCTATGGCGTCGGCGGGCTGATCGTGCCGTTTATCGGCATCAAGCTCATGGATGTTTTACTGACCAGCCCGGGGTTGGTTTAGGGAGGAATACCCCGTCCGCAGATTACACTGGGCGGGACGGGGTTTGAACTCCGTCCCGCCAAAGTTTTTCTGGTCACACCGAAAACATGGAACGACGTTTCAACGCAGTGCCATGCAAGATCCCAAAGAACCACATTGCGCCTGCCTGTGCTTTAATGTAATTAATAGAATATTATTAAGTAAGCAGTAATGCGCTGTTGTCCGTGCAATTTTTACGAATATTTTACGGGGAAGCCGCTAGTATCTGCGGAGCCGAACGACTTAACAGGTGACTACATGGACATCGCATATCTCGCATTGATGTTGGTATTTTTTGCTATAACCGGCGCACTCGTATACGGGTGCGAAAAACTGAGGGGACAATCATGAGCGGGCTTTATCTGGCCAGCGGCATTATTGCCGTGGGGATTTTTATTTATCTGGTGATTGCGTTGTTTTATCCGGAGAAATTCTGATGACGGCCAACAGTTTGTTGCAAATCGCCCTGTATGTCGGGGTGTTGCTGGCGCTGGTCAAGCCGCTGGGCGGCTATATGGCCGGGGTCTACGAAGGCCAGGTGCGCTGGCTGGCCCCGCTCGAACGCGGCATCTATCGCCTCTGCGGTGTCAGTGCAGGCGAGGAGATGCGCTGGACCGGCTATGCCGTCGCTGTATTGCTGTTCAACCTGCTGGGCGCGCTGGCGGTTTTTGCCCTGCAACGCCTGCAAGGGGATCTGCCGCTCAATCCCCAGAACCTGCCCGGCGTCAGTCCGGATTCGGCTTTCAACACCGCCGTCAGTTTTGCCACCAACACCAACTGGCAAGGCTACAGCGGCGAAGTCACCATGAGCTACCTGACGCAGATGCTGGGCCTGACGGTGCAGAACTTCGTCTCGGCCGCCTCGGGCATGGCGGTGCTGGTGGCGCTGATCCGCGGCTTTACCCGGCGCAACGCCGGCACCATCGGCAACTTCTGGGTGGATATGACGCGCAGCACTTTGTACATCCTGCTGCCGCTGTCGCTGATTTTGGCGGTGATTTTGGTGGGGCAGGGCGTGGTGCAGACCTTTAACCCCTATCAAGCGGTGCCGTTGATCGAAACGGTCGGCTACGAGCAGCCGAAAACGGGTGCAGACGGCCAGGCGCTGAAAGACGCGGCAGGCAAGCCGGTCACCGAGAAAGTCGAGGCGCACGAGCAAACCCTGGCGTTGGGGCCGGCGGCTTCCCAGGTCGCCATCAAGCAATTGGGCACCAACGGCGGCGGCTTTTTCAACGTCAACTCGGCCCATCCTTTCGAGAATCCGACGCCGCTGTCCAATTTCCTCGAAGTCCTGGCCATCCTGCTGATTCCGGCAGCCCTGTGTTACACCTTCGGGGCCATGGTGGGCGATACCCGCCAAGGCTGGGCCATCCTGGCCGCCATGACGCTGGTGTTCGTCGCCATGATTTTCGTCACCGTGCCGGCGGAGCAAAGCGGCAATCCGGCGCTGGCGGCCCTGGGCGTGGACCAGTCGGCCGGCGCTGCCCAGTCCGGCGGCAACATGGAAGGCAAGGACATCCGCTTCGGCATCACCAATTCCGCCCTATGGGCCGTGGCGACCACGGCCGCATCCAACGGTTCGGTCAACGCCATGCACGATTCATTCACCCCCCTCGGCGGCATGATCCCGATGTGGATGATGCAATTGGGCGAGGTGATCTACGGCGGCGTCGGCTCCGGGCTGTACGGCATGATCGTGTTCGCCGTCGTCGCCGTGTTCGTCGCCGGCCTGATGATAGGCCGCACGCCGGAATACCTGGGCAAGAAGATCGAAGCTTACGAGATGAAAATGGCGGCCATCGTCATTTTGATCCCGCCCTTGCTGGTGCTGGGCGGTACCGCCATTGCGGTGCTGGTCGAGGTGGGCAAGTCCTCCGTGGCCAATCCCGGTGCCCATGGTTTCAGCGAAATCCTCTACGCCTTTTCCTCCGCCGGCAACAACAACGGCAGCGCCTTCGCCGGGCTGTCGGCCAACACGCCTTTCTACAACTTCATGCTGGGGCTGGCCATGTTGTTCGCCCGCTACTGGCTGATGGTGCCGGTGCTGGCCATCGCCGGCAACCTGGCGGCCAAGAAGATCGTGCCCACCGGCCCCGGCACCCTGCCGACCCATACGCCGTTGTTCGTGGGTTTGCTGATCGGCACCGTCATCATCGTCGGCGCGCTGACCTTCATCCCGGCCCTGGCGCTGGGACCGGTGGTGGAGCATTTGCAAATGATGGGTAAAACGTAGAAGAGAATTTTATGAGCCAGAAACCTGTTTCAACTTCATTAATAAACCCGCAAATATTGCAGGCAGCCCTGCTGGATTCCTTCCGCAAGCTGACGCCGCGCCAGCAGTGGAAAAATCCGGTGATGTTCGTCGTTTACATCGGCAGCCTGCTGACCACCGCGCTGTGGCTGCAAGCCCTGGCCGGACAAGGCGAAGCTCCCGCCGGCTTTATTCTGGCCGTCGCGGCGTGGCTGTGGTTCACCGTGCTGTTCGCCAATTTCGCCGAAGCCGTGGCCGAAGGCCGCAGCAAGGCCCAGGCGGCATTCCTGCGCTCCGCCAAGCGCGACATCATGGCGAAAAAACTGGACGAGCCGCGCTACGGCGCCAATTACTCCAAAGTGACCGGCTCCACCCTGCGCCGGGGCGACGTGGTGCTGATTGAGGCGGGCGATTTTATCCCCGGCGACGGCGAAGTCGTTGAAGGCGTGGCCTCGGTGGACGAAAGCGCCATCACCGGCGAATCGGCGCCGGTGATCCGCGAGTCCGGCGGCGATTTCAGCTCGGTCACCGGCGGCACCCGCGTGCTGTCCGACTGGCTGGTGGTGCGCATCGCCGCCAATCCCGGCGAAGCCTTTCTGGATCGCATGATCGCCATGGTGGAAAGCGCCAACCGCCGCAAAACGCCCAATGAAATCGCCCTGACCATCCTGCTGGTGGCGCTGACCCTGATTTTCCTGCTGGCGACCGTCACCCTGCTGCCGTTTTCGCTCTATGCCGTGGAAACCGCCGGCGCGGGCCAGCCGGTCAGCATCACCGTGCTGGTGGCCTTGCTGGTGTGCCTGATCCCCACCACCATCGGCGGTCTGCTGTCCGCCATCGGCGTGGCCGGCATCGGCCGCATGATGCAAAAAAACGTCATCGCCACTTCCGGCCGCGCGGTGGAAGCGGCGGGCGACGTGGACGTGCTGCTGCTGGACAAAACCGGCACCATCACCCTGGGCAACCGCCAGGCCTCGGCTTTTCTGCCGGTGCCCGGCGTGACCGACAAAGCCTTGGCGGACGCCGCGCAACTGGCTTCCCTGGCGGATGAAACCCCGGAAGGCCGCAGCATCGTGGTGCTGGCCAAGCAAAAATATGGGCTGCGCGAACGCGATATCCACGCGCTGGACGCCACTTTCGTGCACTTCAGCGCCCAGACCCGCATGAGCGGCGTCAACCTCGGCAAGCGCCAGATCCGCAAAGGCGCCGCCGACGCCATCCGCCAGCACGTTCAGGAAGCCGGCGGCAAGTTCCCGCCGCAGATGCAGAAAATGGTGGACGACGTGGCGCGCCGCGGCAGCACGCCGCTGGTGGTGGCGGAAGGCGCGGCGGCGCTGGGCGTCATCGAACTCAAGGACATCGTCAAGGGCGGCATCAAGGAACGCTTCATCGAACTGCGCCGCATGGGCATCAAAACCGTGATGATCACCGGCGAC
>SCQD01000066.1 GCA_004299145.1 Methylococcaceae bacterium
GGACGCGGCGCTGCTGGAACAAGCCATCCGCTGCCAAAGCTCCCGAACTGCTGCCGGATAAAACCGCGCACCAAAGCTGGGATGCCTGGCTGCATGCGCTGCTCTTCGAGGCCGAGCGCAAGGTGCTGGCGCGTCATCAGGCGGCCGAGCCGGACGCCGTGACCTGGGGCATGGCCAATACCGCGTCCATAGCCCATCCGTTTTCCGCCGCGTTTTCCTGGTTGCGGCCCGTGCTGGACATGCCGGCACAAGCTTTGGCCGGCTGCAGCGAGTGCGTGCGCTGGAACGCTGCATCGGTCTGGCTGCTGGTACAGCTGGGGCAGAACGCCATTTTGCAACTGCGGCTTGCGTTGAGCCGGCGGATTTTGGCCACCCCGCTGGCCCGGTTGCAAGCGCTGGGCCCGGCGCGCCTGTTGGCCTGACGGATGATGTAACCACGCTGGCGGATGCCTGCCGCTGGCTGCCGGCGCTGTGCGTCAACAGCGCCGTCATCGCCGGTTGCCTGGCCTACCTGGGCTGGCTGTCCTGCGTGCTGTTGGGCCTGGTGGCGCTGACCATCGCGCTGGGCGTGGCCAGCTTCAACCTGATCAATGGCCGGGCTTTGCGCGGCTTGAGCATGGCGCGGGAATACGACGACGCTTTGTTCGGCCACTTCAGAAGCCTGACGCAAGGCATCAAGGAATTGCAACTGCATCAGGGACGCCGCGCCGCGTTTATGAAGGACTGCCTGGAATCCACCGCCCTGCACTACCGCCGCCACTATTTGCTGGGCATGTTTTATTTGATTCTGGCCGGCAACTGGGGCCACGGACTGTTCTACGCGCTGATCGGCATCGGCTTGTTCGCCGTTCCCGACCTGCAGGCCTACGCCAATGCGCTGCTGGCCAAGGCCGGCGCGCTGGAGGCCGGACAGGTCGCCTGGCAAGCGGCGACGCCGCAGACGCTGCGCGGCTATTGCCTGACCATTTTGTACATGATGTCGCCCATGGCGATGCTGGTGGAAGGCGTGCCGGTCTTCGGCCGGGCATCCATTGCGCTGAAAAAGATCCAGGCGCTGACCGCCGCGTCCGGGGAACAGCCGGCTGGCGGCGGCTTTGCGTCTCCCGCCCGGGATGCCGCCCCAGGAAGCGGAAATCGTGCCCGTGACAGGTCCCGGGGTAAAGTTGGGGTAAAGGGATTTAACAACCACGCCCCCAATATGCCGCCTCCGTTGACGCTGCGCGGCGTCACCCACCGCTATTACGCCGGGCAGGACGAGCGTTGCTTCACGCTGGGTCCGCTGGATTTGACGATACCCCCCGGCGAAACGACAGGGAACATTACCGCCAGCAATTTTCCACGGTATTTTCCGATTTTTACCTGTTCGACAGCCTGCTCGGCCTGCACCAGCGCGAATTGGACGGTGCGGCGCGGGCTTATCTCGCCCATCTGCAGTTGGATCACAAAGTGCGCATCGAAAACGGCGTGTTCTCCACCCTGGATTTATCGCAAGGCCAGCGCAAGCGTTTGGCATTGTTGGTGGCTTATTGCGAAGACCGGCCGTTTTACCTGTTCGACGAATGGGCGGCGGACCAGGACCCTGTTTTCAAAAGGATTTTTTATACGGAAATTCTGCCGTCGCTGAAAGCCAGGGGAAAAACCGTCATCGTGATTAGCCACGACGATGGTTATTTTCACCTGGCCGACCGTTGCCTGGCATTGGAGGATGGCAAGCTGAGCTGACTTATGAATCCCTGGTGTTGCAGCCGGAAGCGACGCTGGCGGATCTGTTCGCCTTTCTCGGCGTCGCCGGGGATGGCTTTCGGCTGGCCGGGGTTTTTGCCGATCGCCGCGACTTCGGGCAGATGGGCGGAGACTTGCGGGCGGTGTTTTCCGAGGGAATATCCGCCGCTTCCATCGGCAAGGGGGCAAATATTCCGCTGACTTATCTGCCGAACGAATGCCGCGCCAGGATGCATGCCCTGCTTGCCGACATCGGCTATCCCGCCGGCGGAAGGCGGCGGACAGCAGGTCGGCGAGGTTTTCGAGCAGGTATTTCCGCAACGGCTGCGCGCGGAGGCTGGCGACTGCGCCACGGTTACCGGCATTTGCAAATTCGAGATTACCGGCCAGGACGGCGGCATCTGGACCATGGACTTCAATCGGCGCCCGGTGCAAACCCGTGCCGGGGACGGCGACGCGGATTGCACGATTGCGGTTTCAGCCGGCAATTTCCTCGACCTCGTCCATGGCAGGCAAAACGTGGCGGCGGCCTATGAGCAAGGCACGATAGGCGCCGCCGGCAACGTGAACGCCGCCATCAAAATCGGCAGGTTGTTGCTGGGTGGCGATTGCCATGAAAGTCGCGGCAACCTTGCTCCCTCTCTCCCTGAGGGAGAGACCCAAGCGCGTTCCCTACGCCGACATGGTGTTCGGGGCAGCACTGGCTGCGTTCAGCACGGACGGCATGGCTTTCCCGCCGCCGGTCGGCAATGCCGGCTATCTGGAACGCCAGGCCGCTTCGGAATCCAATGCCCGCAGTTATCCGCGCCGCCTGCCGGTGGCTTTGCAGCGCGGCCAGGGCATTTACGTGGAAGACGCCGACGGGCGCCGTTATATCGACTGCCTGGCCGGCGCCGGCGCCCTGGCTTTGGGACACTACCACACCGCCACGCCGCGCTGATGGGCGAGCGCCTGCTGACCCACTTGCACCGCATCCGGCAGAGCGCGCCCTGTCTGGGCGAAGTGCGGGGACGGGGGTTGATGACGGGCGCCGAGATCGTCGAGGTTTCCGGCGTGGCCGATCACTTGGGCGCCCGCCCTGCCGCGAGTCGGCGCGCCGCATTCAAACCGAGTGCCTGCGGCGCGGCTTGATCGTCGAGCTGGGCGGACGCCAGGGCAGCGTGGTGCGCTTTTTGCCGCCGCTGATCGTCACGGCCAAAGACATCGACGCCATCGCCGCGATTTTCGAAGCGGCGCTGGCTCACGCCGTTACGTAGCCCGGATACAGCGCAGCGAAATCCGGGCAGCGGCTATAATCCCCGCTCGGCGCGGCACCTGGAAGCAGGACTGACACGATGGTTCGCCTGCTTCGGGAATGCCCATGAACGCTCCCGACGCAGCATTTCAACAACGTCCCGGACGGCACGAATCATGACCGATTTATCCCCTTTCTACCGCCGGCTCCCGCTGCTGTTGCTGTTGAACCTGGCCGGCTGCGCGCTTGCTCCGCCCGACAGCCCCCCGCGCCTGCTGCCGCCCGGCGCCGCGCCGCCCGCTTTTGCCGTTCCCAGTATCCGCGAACGCATGATTTATCTGGCGCGCCAGGAATGGACGCTGTTCGGCCAACCCGAGGTCGGCTATCACAGCACTCCGCCGGATTTGGTTTACCCGCCGGCAACTGCCGCCACCCACGAAACCCAGCCGCCGTTTTTCAGCCGGGTGATGCTGTACTGGTACGCCGTGTCGCCGCTGCCGTTGCTGGGGTATGACGGTGAAATCCGCCCCTGGTCGGCGGCTTTTATCGTCTGGCTGGCGCGCAGCGCCGGCGTGCCGCAACACGATCTGCCATCCAGCGTGCTGCACTGGGATTACATCGCCCATGCGCTGCAAGCGGATGAAAATGCCCGTTTTATCGCCCGCGATGCGCGCAGCCATGCCCCACGGCCCGGCGATTTGCTGTGCGCGCCGCGCGGCGAGGGTTTTGTGGACGAGGTGAACAGTTTCGAACGTTTACGCAGGGGCGCTTATCACTGCGACCTGGTGGTGGAGCGGAAATCCGGCGCACTGGCGGTGATCGGCGGCAACGTGCTGGATGTGGTAGCGCTCAGCCACGTGGAGCTGGATGAGGCGGGACACGTGCTGCCCACGGCGGAGCGGCGCTGGGTGGTGGTTCTTGAACAGCGGGATGTCGATTAGCTGGTCAGTGGTCAGTGGTCAGTGGTCAGTGGTCAGTGGTCAGTGGTCAGTGGTCAGTGGTCAGTGGTCAGTGGTCAGAATTCTAGCCCCCCACCCGACTTTCAGGAAGCCTTAGTGATAGCGCTACGCGGCGACTTTCCGACTGCGTCCATTGATGTAGGGTACGCTGTGCGTACCGTTCGGCGCCCTCGAAGGTACACACAGCGTACCCTACAAGGCTAAGCATGCATATCCAGCCGGTTTTGCCGTTGCGCGGCGATGCGGTCCAGCACCGCCAGCACGTGGATTTCATATTCGATGCCTTGCGTCATGCCCAGGCTGGTTCTGCTTTCGATGCGCTGGGCATAGATGGCGATGTAGTCGTAACGCCGGCCGGTTTCCAGAACCGGGTTGTCCTGCACCGCCGCCGGGCTGCGCTCGGCGCGCAGCAGGGCATAGGTAATGGCGTCTATCGCGCCGCGCACAAACAGTATCTTCGCCATTTCTTTGATCTCAGCGCGCGTGATGTTGCGCACGTCGTAACTGCTGGCGGCTTCCTGCCAGGGGGAGTAAGCCGCCCCGGTATTTTGGGAGGCCAGCGGCGCGGCGCTGTATACGCCGAATATATCTGTGACGACGGCGCGGCCTGATTGTGTCATCAACGCTTGCGGTGGCATGGGGGCGGCTTTCCTTGATGGGCTCAGCCGACAAGGAAAGCACGGGGCGTGCCAGGTAGTGCTAGCGGTGCTCGAATGCGAGAGGCTGGTGTGTGCGGCGAAGATCACCGGCAAAGGCTTGCCGGTGATTACGACGTCAGGCGGCAGAAAAGGGCAAACGTGATGACCACTAAGGATATGGCTGAAAACAACTTCCCCGGTGGCAATTACTTAAAGCTATGGGGGCCAGGGGCTAGTGGTCAGAATTCCAGCCCCTAGCCCTTTATAGCGTCAAAGCAGCTTGACCAGAGCGGCGATCAAGCCGGCTTGCGCCAGCAGCATGCCGGCCACCCACTTGACGAGGTCCACCTTAAGGCTGGCGGCCTCGGCTTTGAGCCGGTAGTCCAGGTACTCGCGCGTCACCACGTCGGTGGAAGTAGCCGCCAAAGCTTCCACCAACGCCTCGGCTTGCGCTTCCGCTTGCTGCCGGGTGAACCCGGCGGTTTCCAGCTTGCGGATGAATTTGTGGGTATCGAAGGTGATGGCAACCATTGGGAATAGCTCCTGTTCCTGATGCGTCGGGAGAGCAGGCGTAGAAAACCAAGGATAAGGCGCGGGTGTCAAGGCGGCCATCGGGCAAGCTTTCCGCTGGTTCCCAAGCTCTGCTTGGGAACCCACGCCGCGAAGCTCCGGCTTCGCGTTTCTCCGGGGAGCTACAACATAGCGCCGCGTATTGACGGGAAGCTGGAGCCATTTCGACAAGCTCAGGACAGGCTTTCAAAACGGGGTTTCATCGCGACGCTGAGGAACCAGCGAAACATCCCGTCCGGCCCGGGAGTTTCCAACAGACGACTCCTGTTTATTCCCGCAACCCCAACGGATTCTCCGGGTCCACCCCGGCTTTGAACGGTATGCGCCGGTCCTGGTTGGTGAGCTGATAGGCCAGCCCCAGCCAGTTGTTGAACACGGCTTTGGCGGTATCGCGCCAGGTGTTGTCCAGATCGGCCTGCAAGGCCGCTTCCGGGAATGGCGGCAGCGCGGCGCTTTTATGCTTGGCGTCCAGCAAAGCCTCCATGTAATCGTCGGCGACCTGCCGGGCGGCGTGGTTGAAATAGTGCTCGGGAAACGGCGGATAATCCGGCCGCTCGCCTTGAAAAAACCGCACCACTTCGCGCTTGTATTCCTTGAGCAGGCTGATCGTGTCGTATTCCGGGTGGCCCTGGAAATACACCACGCGCAGCAAATCCGCGCTGACCGCCATGTGCACGCCGGCGTCCTCGCTTTCCACCAGGGGTTTCAAACCCACCCGCTCCATGTCGCTCCTGAACACTTCGTTGAAACGCGAGTGCGGCACGTCGAAGCGGGTGTTGATGTCGGCCACCAGCGGGTGGCGGCGGTCCATCACCCGGTGCGAATAAACGCCCCAGCGCTTGTGGCCGAGGTGGGTGCGCACGATGCCGTGGTTGTGCTGGATCAGGGCGTGGGTGGCCAGGCAGGAACACAAGATGGAGGTGACGTTGTGGCTGGCCCACTCGAACACTTCGGTCAACGGTTGCCAGAAATTTTCTTCCGGCAGGCGCGGGTGGCTGACGTTGGCGCCGCTGATGATGAGGGCGTCCAGGCCGTCGCGCTGGACTTGCGCAAAGCTTTCGTAATAGCGGTCGATGTGCGCCTGGCCTTCCGCGCCGCGCGGCAGGCCGTCGATGGTGAAAGGATGAATGTGAAACTGCACGATCTGGTTGCAAGCGCCCACCAGGCGGAAAAACTGCCGCTCGGTGGCTTCCAGCGCGGAGTCGGGCATCATGTTGAGCAGGCCGACGTGCAATTCGCGGATGTCCTGCTGCGCGGCGCGCTCCGGCGGCAGCACGATCTGGCCTTCTTCGCGCAGGCGCTGGTAAGTGGGTAAGTCGGTATGGGCAACTAATGGCATGGATTTTCCCTGTTACTGAGAGGCGGCGGCCATGGCTTGCGCCACCAGCTCGATAAAATCGGTTTCGTCGCGCACCCGGGCGGCGGCTTCGGCGCTCACGGTATAGCCGTACTGGTCGGCGATGGCCTGGTAGCGCGGCAGGCGCGAGTGGAACAGTTCGGGAAATACCCAGGTGACGAATTCGTCCGGCGTCACCTGCTCGCTGCCGGCGAGGTTGCGCAATGCCATGAATTCAGCCAGTTTTTCATCCAGAAAAGCTTCGCGGTAGTACAGCGGCTTGGGGCAGGTGCGCGCCCGCTCGATCAGCAGGGTTTCCTGCTCCGGCGTGGCTTTGATGTACAGGATCACCGTATGGGCGGCCAGGGTTTCCAGCACGCCCGGCGCGTCCAGTTCGCACACGCTGCCGCCGGCATCGTTGATAAAACGCTGGTAGCCGTAAATTTTGTCGACCTTGCGGATAAAGCCCGGCACGTCCAGCATGGCGGCGATTTCGGCCTGACGGTGCAGGGCCTGGCGGTTTTTGAACTCGGCCAGGCTGAGCCCGCCCAGTTGGGGGTTGCCCAGCTTGCCCAGAAACGTGGAGACCGGCGCCAGGTTGTCCACGGTGATGTTGCTGCCGATATAGATGGAATCCGAGCGCAGCAGATCGCGCAAAAACGGCACTTCCATGGCCTGCTGCTTGATGTTGTCGAGGATGGGTTCGTCCAGATAGCGGGTGCCGATGCGGTAATCGCCCGAATAGTGAAACCAGGTTTCCTTGGGCAGCTTGTTGGCCAGGGTGGTTTTGCCCACGCCGGACATAGCGAGCAGCGTCACCGGTTTATGGGGGGAAGCGCGAAATTCCTGGGGCGTCATTCTCATGGGAAGCCTATGGGGCAGGTTGAACGGGGTGGCGAATCGCCATAAAGTTGCAGCAACCTCATTCTCCCTCTCCCCCAGGGAGAGGGTTGGGGTGAGGGGAACGATCAATGGCGCGCGTGGCGTTTATGGTCAGCGGCGACGCGCGCCATGATCGTTCGGCGCCAGAGTCTAGCAAGAGCCTTTGCAGCCGTACAAATCCGCCGGGCAGAAAGGCATGCGTCCGATGACCGGGATGGTATGATCTTCATCACTTAAACAGACAGCGCTACCTTCTACTCAGGAGTACTCGATGAAACCCACCAAACTCGCCTCGCGTTTTCTGCTGGGCTTGGCCCTTTGCCTGGCCCTGACCCAAACGGCCACGGCCAGACGGCTGAACGATACCGGCGTCACGCGGTGCAGCAGCGCCGGCGACAGCGGCCTGCCCTGCCCGGTGGCGGGCTTCGAAGGCCAGGACGGCGACTATGGGCGTGACGCCAAAGACCGCCGGCAAGTCCTGGAAAAAAAGGGTTTCGGTGCGGCCGGCTTCGACTTTACCAAAATCGCCAATGGCGGCGGCAAGTTGCCCGGATCGGCGCAGCAGGGCGAAGGGGTGTCCGATTGGGCCTGCACTTACGACAACGTCACCGGCCTGCTCTGGGAAGTGCAAACCCGCTATCCGGGGCTGCGTTACCTCGGCAATCGCTACTCCTGGTACGATGCCGACCCGCTGACCAACGGCGGCGACGCCGGCGTGCAAAACGGCGGCTTGTGCATCGGCGGCATCGCTTGCGACACCGCCGCTTATATCGAAGCCGTCAACCAGCTGGCGTTGTGCGGTTTTAACGATTGGCGCCTGCCTACGGTGGATGAGCTGGGTTCGCTGATCGATTACAGCAAGGCTTATCCGGCCCCCGCCATAGACCGGCGCGCTTTTCCCGACGAAATCGAGCCACTGTCGGCGACGAGCTGGACCGGTCGCTGGGTATGGTCGTCGACGTCCCAGGTCGATAATCCCGTCAGCGCCGGCAACGCCTGGAGCGTCAGCTTCAGCCGGGGCAGCAACGATGCCGGCGGTAAAAACGGGGCTTTCGCGGTGCGCCTGGTGCGCGGCAAAAAATAGGGCTTTGGGTTGGAGTAATGGCGATGATGAAACGGTTTTTTATGGCGGGCTATCCTGGTGCGGTTTTTCCCGGGCGGCGTGGCGGCATCGGGCTGTCCCGGACCGCGCTGCTGGTCGTGGGGTTATGCTGGGTTTCCCTGGCCGCAGGGCAAACCTGTAATCCACAAATGCGGCATACCACGCCGTATCGGCAGTTTAAAACCAGCGAAGACGGCAATCTGGTGTTCGACCGCAAAACCGGGCTCACCTGGAGGCGGTGCTTGCTGGGCATGCAGTGGGACGGCGTCGCCTGCGCCGGTCCGCTGAAGACGTATACCTGGCAACAGGCTTTGGCGGCGTCGCAGGCCAGCACGGAACACGGGTTTCAGGACTGGCGCCTGCCCAACGTCAAGGAGTTGAAGTCCTTGGTGGAGCGCGCCTGCAGCAGTCCGGCCATCAATACCCGCTTGTTTTACGGCGACCCCGCCGGCTGGATCTGGACTGCCACCCCGGACGCCAACAGCCCGGAAAACGCCTGGTTCGTGGACTTCAACTACGGCTACGACGTCACCAACTTCAAGAGCTTCAGCTATGGCGTGCGTCTGGTGCGCAGCGGGCCGGAGCGGTAGATACCGCATTGAGCACCCCAGGTTTGGGGTGCGGTAAAAAAGCCCGTATCGCGGCAATCCCCTGCGCGCCGTGCCGCCAGGCGCCGGCCAGATCCGCCGGCCCCACGCCGCCCAAGGCATAGACGGGTATACGGGCCGATTCCACCCAAGCGGCGAAGCGCGGCCAGCCCAGCGCCGGCGCGCCGGGGTGCGTGGCGGTGGGCTGCACCGGGCTGAGCACGGCAAAATCGGCGCCGATGCGCTCGGCCTGCGCCAGTTCTTGCGCATTGTGGCAGGAAGCGGCCAGCCACAGCGCCGCCGGCAGCGGGCGCTGCGTCAAAGCCATCAGCCGCCGCGCCGCAAGCTGGACGCCGGCGGCTCCCAGTTCTTCCGCCAGGTGCGGCGCTGCGTTGAGCAGCACCGCCACCCGCAACGCCTCGGCGCGGCGCAACAAGCGCCGCGCCAATCGGCGGTAATCCGCTTCCTCCAGGTGCTTGGCGCGCAACTGCGCCAGCGTGATGCCTTGTTCGGCCAGGCTTTCCAGCCGCCGCAGCGCAGCGCTTGCACCGTCTTCCGGCCGCACGTCCAAAACGGCATAACAGTCGGGCAAACGCACGGCGCTGATGATGGGCAGGTTGCCCGCCGGAAAAGCGTATTGCTGCAAATCGCCGGGCGCCACCCAGGCCAGCGGCTGGTTTTCCCGGCCGTGCGCCATGCCGTCGAACGCCGTTACCCGCCACACGTCCAGCAACACCTCGCGCTCGGGGTAAACGTGGCGCAGTTTGATCAGCGGCCGCAAGCTTTGCACGCGCACGCCGAGTTCTTCGTCCAACTCGCGCGCCAAAGCCTGCTGTACGGTTTCGCCCGCTTCCAGCTTGCCGCCGGGAAACTCCCACAAGCCGGCCAGGTGCGTGCCGGGCGGACGGCGGGCGATGAGTATTTGGCCTTGTGCGTCGGCGATGACGCCGACGGCGACGTGGAGGGGCATCATGATTTCAACGCCGATCCTGTGCGCAAACCGAATCCGCCAGTGCTTTAATCCGGACCCGCGCTTGCGCCAAACTGGGGGAGTGGTGTACCGCCCGCTCACCGTTCCATTGGGTGCGAATAAAGTCGCCTAAAACGGCGTTGTAACCCAAACCAATCGGAGATGTGGAGCCCGGTTTCGGCAGCAAATCATTTATCAACGACGGCGCACACGTAGCGCGGTCAAGGTCGGTCAATAAAATCAAAGGCATTTGCCGGGAAACCTCCCGGAATCTTTGCAGATTGCTTTTGAGGTAACCGAAGCCCTGTTTGCGGAAAGTCTGATGAACTTGCAGTCTACTTCCGGTTTCAGCAACCAGTCGCTTGCCGATTTCTTCGCTCAGCGCGTCTTCCGTAGCCAGGGCTATGGGTTTCATCAATGCCACAGTCCCAATTGCGTGACATCTTGGGCTCGCGTTTTCGGCAAAACGGCTTCGGCCACGGAGAATCCTGCTTGCAGGCTGATGCGCTCCTCTTGGTCGATCATGCGAATCCGGCTGCCTTCTGCGATGGACTCCAGCACCACGATTTCCCGTCCATCGATGCCTGGGTTGCTCAGAATCGCGTCGCTATGGGTGCTGATGATGACTTGGCGACGGTGTTTGGCTTGGCGCAGCACACGATCAATCATCAGGGGAGTTTGTTCGACGACGGCTTGGTGCAAAGACAGTTCCGGCTCTTCCAGCAGCAGCAAGGAATCGCCATCCAGCAGGGACCAGAGCAACCCTATCAAACGCAACGTGCCGTCGGAAAAATGATTTTCCCGTTGCCACGCACCGTTTGGCCAAGTGATATACACAGCGCTGATCCTCTTGCAGGCTAAGCCGAAAGGTACGTCCAGCGTACCCTATAAAACCGTTGTCACACTATCACACCGAAACTGCCCCGGCCAATCGCGATAATTGAATACCTGGCCCTCGCGCCGCACGGTGGCGATATTGGCCAGATCGATGTCGGCATAGACCCACTGGCTTTGGTTAAGCTCGCCGATAACCAGCACGCCGTCGTCGGGAAATCCCCGGTCCACCGGCGTGTACACGGCGGCGGCGCCGATGTTGACGTCCACGGCTTCGGACCAGGGTGCGTTGCCGACGGTGGGCGATTGCACCACGTAGCACTGGTTTTCCAGGGCGCGCGCCTGGCAGCCGATGCGCACCCGCCAATAGCCGGCCAGGGTATCCGTACAGCTGGGGACCAGAATCAAGTCGGCGCCGGCTTCCACCTGCCGGCGCGCCAGCATCGGGAATTCACTGTCGTAGCAGACATTGATGCCGATGCGGCCCCACGCCGTATCGAATACTTTCAGGCTATCACCGGCCTTGATCGACCACTGCTCGTTTTCGAAGCGGGTCATTTGCAGTTTTTCCTGGAAATCGCTGCGCCCGTCCGGGTAAAACAAATAAGCCCGGTTGCGGTAACTGCCGTCGTTTTGGCGTACCGGGTAACTGCCGGCGACGATATGGACTTGATGCTGTTGCGCCTGGGTTTGAAACAGCCGGTGAAAATCGGCAAACACGCTCTGCATGGCGTCCAGTTGCCTGTCCAACGAACCATAGATTTCCTGGAGAAACAGGGAGGCTAATTCCATGCTGAAATATTCGGGAAACAGCAGCAGTTTGGCGCCGTTATCCGCCGCTGCGCCGACCCAGCGGCTGATTTTGTTTTCATAATTGGCCCAGTCGCCCAAAAAACTGATGTCGTATTGGGCGGTGGCGAGGCGAAAAGGCGTGTGCATATAGGCAGGGAAAATAACAGGATTTATCGTTCCCACGCTCAGCGTGGGAATGCAGTTCAAGACGCTCCGCGTCCCGTATCACGGCAACAGGGAATCCACTCGGAGGTGCGCCATTTTGCGTAAAAGCGAGTTTGGATTGGGGTGGACGCCGGTCAGGACGCAGAGCGTCCCAAGATGCGTTCCCACGCAGAGCGTGGGAACGATGGAACTCCGCCGTTTTTTACCCGGAATGGCTGGCTTATTCACCCAGGGATTTCAACCAAAACACCATCGGCTTATCCGTTTCTTCTTGGCTGTCCACGTCTTTCCAGTGATAGTGGGTCACCAGTTCCGGGTGTCTGACGTAGCCGAATTTGCGCCACACCGGGTCCAGCGGGGCATAGTCCACCGGGCGCAGCGGGTGGTCTTCCGGGCGCTGTACGCAGCAGAACGTACACCAGTCGAACCGGCCCAGCCGCCGGGCGTGGCCTTCGCGGCCATCGAAAAAATGCTTGTAGATGCCTTTGCCGCGGTGGCTTTTCAGCAGCACCGATTCGGCGCAGTAAAAAATGCGCGCCGGATCATACCCCGCCGCCACGAACGGGCGCTGAAATTCTTCGGTTTCATCCTGCATGGGCAGGCCGGTGGACACGCCCACCGCCCTATCGCCGTCATACGCCAGCACTGCCAGGCTGTTCGGCGCGTCGACGTAGGTTTGCAGGTAGTGTTCCTCGTATTCCAGGCTGCCGTCGTACAAATACGGGAAATCCCGGAACACTTCGATGCGCAGCCGCGCCAGTTCGGGAATATAAGGGGCGATCGCCGCGCCGGACAGGAGCTTGATGGTAATGTCGGCCATCAGCTCAACCTTTGCTGACCTGGTCTATCCAGTCCGATAAATTGTAGTAATTGGTGATGCGCGCCACTTTGCCGTCGCGCACTTCAAAAAAAGCGCCGGCAGGCAGGCGGTATTTTTGGCCGCGGGCTTCCGGCAAGCCTTCGTCGGTGCGCAAGTATTCGCCCAGCACCACGAACTCGGCGGCGGCGCGCTTGCCGTCTGCGCTGCTCATGATCACCATCTCCACCAGGGATTCTTTGTAAGCGCCGTTCATGCGTTCCATGAAGGCGCGGAAAGCGGCTTTGCCCACTTCGCGCGGGCCCTGGTTGACGTCGTGGATCACGTCGTCGGTAACCAGGTTGAGGAAAGTATCCATGTCGCCGGCGTTAAAAGCGGCATAGTAATGCTGAATGAGGGTCTGGGTTTGCTGATTCATGGGAGTGTGCTTCCGGTTGGTCAAAGAAAAAAGGGGCGAATTATCGCAGCTTTGCGGGTTGCCGTTAAGCAGAGAGGCGGCAAACAGCGGTGGGTAAAACGGGTATTTGTAAATCACCATACCTACGCTCCCCAAACCAGAATGGTCCGCCCGGCGTGAGTTTCGGTACGCTGCCAGATTTTTTCGTCCCAGCACGCATCCGACCGCCGGTCGAAAATCAGCAAGTGCGCTTCCGCCGCGCCGCAGCGGTCGGCGTAGTCGGCGGTTTGCGGCAAGCCTTGCGCCAGCGTTTGTTGCAGCGATTTGTGCAGCAGTTTCAGTTCCATCACCACCCGCTGCACCGGGCCGTGATAGCCCTGTGCTTCATCCAGCGGCCATTCCAGCAGCAAATCGGTGCGGCGTCTTCCCAAACCATACTCGCGGTTGATGCGGCCGCCACCGTTCACCACCCGCTGCAAGAATGCTTGCAGTAGTAGCTGCGGCCCGGCTTCTTTGTAGTCGAAGCGCTCCAGCCAGGCATCGGCGTGTTCGCGGAAAAACTGCTGGAAAGCCGCCAGCAGTTTGGGCATGTCCAGCCGGTGCTCCGGCGTGACGTACCAGGCCTGTTCGTAAGGCAGCACCACTTGCACCGTCCAGGTCAGTTCGCGCGGAATGGTTTCCCGGTAAATGCGGTTGGCGATGCGCAGTTGTGGGCGCGTGGTGATCAGGCCCAGATCTTCCACGTACTGCATGTCTTCCAGCGGAACCTGGTCTTCCACCGCTTCGCCCTGCATCAGCGCGGCCACCACGCGGTGTACCCGCTCTTCCCGGAGTTTGTCGGTCAACTGGTCCAAATGGGTGGCGCGCGATTGGATCAACCGTTCCCGCGCGGCGCTGTAGTGTTCCAGGGTAATCCGCATATTGCGGTCGCGTGCCGCTTTGTCTTTCCAGGTCAATTCATAGCCCATGGCGTTGACCAGCCAGGGCTGGCCCTGGGTGTCCTCCCACAGTTCATC
>SCQD01000067.1 GCA_004299145.1 Methylococcaceae bacterium
GGATGCGGGTATCGTCCGCCACTTCGCCGTCTTTCAACGGGACGTTCAAGTCTTCGCGGATAAGTACGCGCTTACCGCGCAAGTCCAGGTCGGTCATTCGTAGTATCGTCATGCATATACCTCGTGTGGGGTGGAAAAAAATAGTATAGGGGCAGTAAATGGGCCTCATGCGAAGCCGCCAAGAGGAAGATGACGTTCAGGCTTTAAACTCTTCTCGTCTCTTCGCGTGAGCATGGTTTGTGCCGGGGTTCACCATCGTTCCCACGCTCTGCGTGGGAATGCATTTTGGGACGCTCCGCGTCCCGTAACGACGATCCCGCCCGGCCCCGCCATGGAAGGCACTGCATTTAACAGGGGCGTGAACGCTTACTCTCCAGGCAGGTTTTTGTTGCCATGTTTCGGGACGCAGAGCGTCCAGGGCTGCGTTCCCACGCGGAGCGTGGGAACGATAATTTACCTGTCAGAGCGACTTCCACTTGATGGAGCAACCCATGCTGGGAGTCTGCTGCGCCGGTCCCCGGCCGGTCTGCGCGATTTGCCGCATGGCTTCGAACAACTCACGGTGGGCCCCGGCAGGCGCCGTTTCCTTGCGGCTTTCGTCGAGCCGGCCACGGTATTGCAGCGCCAGTTCGGCGTTATAGCCAAAAAAATCCGGCGTACACACCGCGCCGTAATCCTTGGCCGTTTGCTGGGTTTCATCCCATAAATAGGGGAATGGAAAGTTAAACTCCCTGGCGATGTTTGCCATATTCTCGAAAGCGTCTTCGGGATATTCGGCAGCGTCGTTGGACATAATGGCCACGGAACCTATGCCCAGCGCTTTCAGTTCCTGGGTATCCCGAACGATGCGCTCCCGTACCGCTTTGACATAAGGGCAGTGATTGCAAATGAACATGACCAGCAACCCATTGGGGCCACGGCATTGTTCCAGGCTCCACCGCCTGCCGTCCACGCCGGGCAGGGAGAAATCCGGCGCTTTACGGCCAAAATCACAGACGGGTGTTTCTATTCTTGCCATGGGAACTGCTCCTGTAGGGAGTGCAAAACCGGGGGATGTTAGCAAAGTTTCGGCAAACGATCATGGCGTGTGTGCCGCCCCGACCGCGACGCGCCGATTATCCGTCGTCCATTTCCAGATGCTGCGTCAAATACATCAGTATGCCCAGCACCGCCAGCAGCAAGGCCGTGCCCATGAGCAAGGCGTAGTCTTCCAGGCGCAGCAGGAAAAACAGCAGGGTGTACAAGCCCGCCAGCAGACCCAGGATGATCCCGGCGCGGCGCACGCTGCCCAGCATGCCGTAGGTATAGGCGGCGATCATCAGCACGGTCAGCGTGGCCGCCGCGAAGTATGCCAGGGAAAACGCCAGGTGCTCCGACAGCGACAGCAACACCAGAAAAAACAGGCTCAAAGCCAGTCCGATCAAGCCGTATTGCACATAGTGCAGCTTGGCTTTGACCGTCAGCTCGAAAATCAAAAAGGTCAGAAAGGTCAGCGCCACGAACAATATGCCGTACTTTACCGACCGGGTGATTTGCGAATACAGGAATACCGGTTCGAATAAGTCCACGCCGGCCTGGAATTCGCTCAAATCGTAGTCGGCCTCTTCCAAAATCCATTGTTGCGGGTAGTTGCGCGCCAGGTTGGGAATTTCCCAGTGCGCGGTGAAGCCGTCGTTGCGTACTGCGCGCGTAGCGGGCAGCACTTTGCCTTGAAAGCTGGGATGCGGCCAGGCGGAGTGCATATCCACTTTTGTCGATGTGCCGAACGCGGTAAAGCGCAAGGCGGAACTGCCGTTGGCGTTGACGGCAAACTGGAAGCGGTAGCGGCTTTTATCCGCCGACAAGCCCGCCGGCGCGGCGTGAAAGCCGGTGGGCATGGCTTTGCCCATGGCCGTGCCGGGATCGAAGCGGTATTCCTTGCCTTCCCATTGCAACGGCGTCACTTTGTTGATGGCGCGGGTATCGGTCAAACCTACCGCCAGATAGGCGGCGTCCCAATGCACGGTCTGGACCCGTTCGGACAGGGCATTAATCGGCGTCAGTGCAAAGCTGCCTTGCACGTCGGCATCCATGGTGTAGACCAGCGAGTCGTAAATGCCGCGGGAACGGTATTGCTCGGCCAAGCCGATGTGGATAGCCAGATCGTCGGGTAAAAACACCGCCGACCGGCGCACGAAATGGGTGGTGCTCAGCGTATGCGCCATGCCGTTTTTATCCGTGCTCTGTTCGTCCACCACCTGCTTTTCCGTAAACGGCACGATCAGCACCGGTCCCTGGAGCAGCTGGCGTTCGCCCCAGACGCCGGCGATGTCGGCGAGCACGCCGTTGTGGGTCTGCAAGCGTTCATCCACCACGTCCTGCACCATGAACAGCGGTATCAGCATGCCCAGGGCGATGCCGGCGATGATGAGCAAGCGCGTGGTCAGCGTGGAATCGGCGGCTGTATTCATGAAGATTCCTTACATAAATCGATTTATATGAAACCGGCATTATCGGTGCCCTGCTGCGTTGCGGCAAATGCCGCAGCCGCAGTAATCAAATCGCGTCAAATCACGTAGCGCAAACACCGGATTTTAGCGTTGAAAACGCTAAATATCGTTTTATATCAGTGTGTCGCCATGCATGGCATCATTGTTGCCTTCGGTTGGCTCTGCAGCGTTGGGCTGCGGATTACGAAAACAACATTATTCCAGAGGAACTGTTATGAAACGCTTTTTGATGCTGGGCCTGCTGTGCTGGGCGGAGTTGATTTCCGCCGGGGCATATGCCGCAACTCAGAATTTTACCCTGTACATCGACGCCGGCACGCTGACCATCAACGGTGCGGGCGGCACTGTCATCGATGTGCTGAGCTTTTCGGACGGCGGCATGGCCATGACCTCCGTACCGGGTCCGGCTTTGTCGGTGAGCGAGGGCGATGCCGTGAACGTCACGGTCGTGAACCGCCATACGGCCAGCCACAACTTTGTGGTGTCCGGCGTCAGTACCGATGCCACGGCCATCGCCGCGGGCGCCAGCCGCACTTACAGTTTTAGCGCGCCGGCGGCGGGCGCCTATGTCTATGCCGATACCCTCAACAACAACATCAATCGGGAAATGGGCTTGTACGGCGCTTTGCTGGTGCGTCCCGCCGGCGGCGGCAACACCGCCTGGACGGGCGGCCCAGCGTATGATTTCGAACGCCTGTGGGTGATGGGGGAGATGGATAAGCCGCGCTGGAACGACATGGTCGCAGCCGGCGGTACGGTGAACACGTCTATTTACAAGCCCAATTATTTCACCATGAACGGTCTGGGCGGCTTCGACGCCATGATGGATATGGGGGTCATGCTGCACGGCGCGGTGGGCCAGACCGCCCTGGTGCATATCGTCAACGGTGGCCAGTTTGCCCACGCTCTGCATTTTCACGCTAACCATTTCAAGGTGATTGCCATCAACGGCGTGCGCCAGAGCGAGCCGTTCCAAGAGCGCGATACGTTCAGCGTGCCTCCGTTCAGCACCGCCGAGGTGCTCTATACACTCAACAAGCCCGGCGATTATCCCATGCACGTGCACACCGCCCAGATGGAAACCGCCAACGGCGTTTATTTGAACGGCGCAGCCACCATGATCATGGCCCAATAACCCCAGACCCGAGCATTGAACGATGAAACACACGCATAAAAATATCCTGAATCCGGCCCTGTTGAGCTTGTTGCTGTCGGCCGCTGTTCCGGTGCAAGCCGCCACCATCAACAAAACGTTTTGCGTCAGCCAGACCAGTAAATCCTTGAGTGGCCAGTCGGTGACTTTTTGGGGGTATAGCGATTGTGGCGGTGGCGGCATGGGGGGCGGCGGCATGGGCGGCATGGGCAGCGCCACCATACCCGGCCCACTGATCGAGATCGGCGCGGGCGACACGCTGAATCTGTCGCTGAATGTCGGCATGATGACGCCGCAAGAGCCATCGCCGTATAACGGCCATACCATCCACCTGCACGGGGCCGATGTGATGACCAGCGAGGATGGCACGCCGGAAACCAATGGCAACGTCGTCAATGGCGATACTTACACTTGGGCGCCGCTGGCAAACGAAGCCGGCAGCTACCCGTACCATTGCCACGTGCATACCGTAAAACACCTGGAAATGGGCATGTATGGCGCCGTCGTGGTGCGGCCGCGCGATGCAGCCGGTGCTTTTATGAAGCGCATCACCGCCAATGCGGCCACCGCTTACGACTACGAGCAAGTGTATGTGCTGAGCACGGTGGATCCGGCGTACCACACGGCGACCATGGACTCGACGGTGTTCGGCGATTACAACGCCAAATATTTCCTGATCGGCGGTAAGGAAGGCAAGACCACTTCGGCGCCGGCCATGACCCTGGCCGCCGCCAAGAGCAAAAAAGCGGCGTTTCGTCTGATCGGCATGCATTCCACCAACGCGACGTTCGGCATCAAGGACAGCGCCGGCAATTTGAAGCCGTTCACCGTTTATGTGGAGGACGGTCGAGCCTTGCCGACGGCGCGCACTGCGACCAGCGTGGACCTGTCACCCGGCCAACGCGCCGATTTGATCGTGACTTTGCCGAGTACCACCGGTACCTGGTATCCGCAGGTAACCTACAAAAACCTGCGCGACGGTGGGCCGCTGGGCACGGTGTTCGGTAAAGTGACGTTCTGATTGCCTGCCGCGTTTTGATCGGCGTAGCCGGCAAATATCTCGCGCAAGTCAATGCCGGCCGATGAGCCCCGTCCGCGGACGGGGCTTTTTTTGCCTGGATGGCAAGAGGAAATACCGTTGAATTAAGCCGTTGGCGCTGCGCAAAACCATCCTCAAACAAGGCGAATGCCGGCCGTACGTCCTGCTGCTATGTTCCGCCGGGAAAATCAGCGTTATCCTTGAGTTGGAGTCGCCGGGGGCAAGGCCGCCGGACTTTCACCACCACCTGTAAGGAACTACCATGAAAACACCGATTTTATTGTTCTGCCTGGGATTTACCCAGGCCTGTCTTGCCGAACAGATGCCGGAACCCGATCCGCCGTATGCGGTGCAAGATCAGCCACGCCCATCCATTCCCCGCAAAAAACTGGCCGTCACCGGACCGCAAGAGTGGACTTTCCACAAAACCGCCGACGGTACTCATCCCAGCAACGCGGAACAGAACATAGTCTGGCTGATGAATCGGGCGCGGCAAAATCCCGCGGCTGAAGGCGCGTTTTTGGCCGATTCCGGCGACGCCAACATCGCCAGCGCCATCGATTTTTTCAACGTCGACGTCGACCAATTGCAAGCCGAGTTTTCCAGCTATTCGTCCCAGCCCCCGGCCGCTTTTGATGTCCGGCTGTACCGGGCCGCTTTGGCGCATTCCAGAGACCTCATCGCCCGCGATAGCCAGGACCATAACAACCAATTTGAGCGCGTGGATCGTGCGGGTTTTTCTTACCGCTATATCGGCGGCAATGTTTTTGCTTACGCAGACAGCTCTCTCGACTGTCATGCCGCGTGGAATATCGACTGGGGTTTCGAGGCGGACGGCATGCAGACGGGCAGGGGGCATCGCGTCAACCTGATGTCGCTGCGGGAGGGCAACACGCTCAGCAATGTCGGCATTGCCGCGGTGCGTGACAACGATATAAACACCAGCGTGGGGCCTTGGGTGGTAACCGGCAATTACGCCGAGGCCAATGTTGCCTCTCCCAATCATTTCAACCGCTTCATCGTCGGTACGGTCTGGCGCGATAAAAACCATAACGCCCGGTACGACAGCGGCGAAGGTTTGGGCAACGTCAAAGTGCGCCCGCGTGGCGGCGCTTATTGGGCGAAAACCGCCAAAAGCGGCGGCTATGCCGTGCCCATCACGGCTGCGGGCAGCTATTCCGTCGGTTTTTCCGGCGGGCCGCTGGAGACCTCGCAAGCATTGCCGGTGACTGTTGGCAATGACAGCGTCTTGCTGGATTTGGTGCTTTGATGAGGCAGGGGGTTGGCGGCTTTGAGATCAAACAGCCGTTTCAATTGCTGCTCTCTTTCCTCGATGGCCATTTGTTTGGCGCGGTCTTCGCCGTATGTTTTCACCGGGAAGGCCCGTGATTTTCTGGCGCCGTTTTCATCGTTCCAGTAGGCTACCCATCTTACCGCGCCGTCAGGCTTTTTATACCGGCCGACGCCGGGGATGCCCGAGGTGTTGTTGCGCCGGACAATGTTCCGAAACCACTGATTATGCCTGGCGGGAGAGGCGGCAACGATAAGCGCGTCGCGGTATTTGAGGGCGGCGGACAAAGCGTTTTCTTTGCCGCCGAAAACGCTGTCCGAGAACATTTTTACGATGATGCGGTTCTTTCGCTGTACCTGCACCAGCCAAGCGTTGGTTTTGCGCGATTCGTCATCCATGCGTCGAATATTGTGAAGGTACTGCGGCTTCATGTTACGCCCCAACCGTTTGTTGCGTCCATTTGCTTAGCGTTTTAGGCGGCTTTTTCCACAAGGTAAGCCGCCAGTTGTTTCAGGAGTGTCGTTTGTGGCCCAGTCCTTGGCCGGGTAAATCCAGCTGGTTAGTCCATCAGGCGGAGATTCAGCTGGCGGTTGCGCACCCACAGTTTTTGCAGGATGCGCAGGGTCTGCACCGGCAAGCCGGCCGGCAGGTCCACCGTGCTGTAGGTGTCGTGCAGTTTGATGTGGCCGATGCGCTTGCCGGGGATGCCGCCTTCATTGGCGATGGCGCCGACGATGTCTTTGGGGTTGACGCCGTGCTCGCGGCCTACCTCGATGCGATAGCGCGCGGAGCCGGCGTCGATTTCCGCGTGCTTTTCGCTTTTTTTGCGCTTTTTTTCAGGGCCGCTCTGTTCGTGGAATTCGCGGGCCGCCGTTTTCAGCGGCGCGCTTTCCTGCACCACAAAAGGCCGTTCGCGCTGGGCCTGCCAAGTCAGGGCGGCGGCGATGTCGAGTATCTCTACGTCTTGTTCGGCGGCGATGTTGGTGACGACGTCGCGGAACAAGGTCAAATCTTCGTCTTCCTGGATGCTGGCCAGCATCTGCTTGAACTGCTCGATGCGGCGCTCGGTGACCGCGTTGCGGCTGGGCAGTTGCATCTCCTTGATGGGCTTGCGCGTGGCTTTTTCGATGGCTCCCAGCAGGCGGCGTTCACGCGGGGTGACGAACAGGATGGCCTTGCCCTTGCGGCCGGCGCGTCCGGTGCGGCCGATGCGGTGGATGTAGGCTTCGGTGTCGTAGGGAATGTCGTAGTTGACCACGTGGCTGACGCGGTCCACGTCCAGGCCGCGCGCGGCCACGTCGGTGGCGACCACCACGTCCAATGCTTTCTTTTTCAGGCGGTCTATCGTGCGTTCGCGCAGCTGCTGGTTCATGTCGCCATTGAGCGGTGAAGCGGAATGGCCGCGCGCTTCCAGCTTTTCCGCCAGTTCCACCGTGGCGGTTTTGGTGCGCACGAAGATGAGCATGGCGTCGAAGTCTTCCACTTCCAGCAGACGGGTCAGCGCCTCCAGTTTCTGGCTTTCCGACAGCGGCCAGTAAATCTGGTCGATGGCGTCGACCGTGGCTGTTTTGGCGGCGATTTTGATTTCGCGCGGATCGTGCAAATGGCGCTTAGCCACTTTGCGCACGGCATCGGGCATGGTGGCGGAAAACAGCGCAATCTGCCGGTCTGGCGGCGTGTGTTCCAAAATCCATTCCACGTCGTCGATAAAGCCCATCTTCAGCATTTCGTCGGCTTCATCCAATACCAGCGCGGACAGGGTGTCCAGGCTCAGGCTTTCGCGGCGCATGTGGTCCATGACGCGGCCCGGGGTGGCGACGATGACGTGCACGCCGCGCCGCAGCTGGCGCAACTGGATGTCCATGGATTGGCCGCCGTAGATGGGCAGCACGTGAAAACCGTCCAGATAGCGGGCATAGCTCTGGAACGCTTCGGCCACCTGGATGGCCAGTTCGCGCGTGGGCACCAGGATCAGGGCTTGCGGGCGTTTTTGGCTGAGATCCAGTTGTTGCAGCAAGGGCAGGGCGAAGGCGGCGGTTTTGCCGGTGCCGGTTTGTGCCTGGCCCAGCAGGTCGTGGCCGGACAGCAGACAGGGAATGCTTTGTGCCTGGATGGGGGAGGGGGCTTCGTAGCCCAGTTCCAGGATGGCGCGTTGCAAGGGGGCGGAGATGGCGAGTTGATCAAAAGACGTGATTTCGGATGATGGCATAAAGAAAGGTAATGGGGAGAGTTTCGAGTGTAGCGAGGAAGGCGGTAAAGCGGCCTTGTGGCGCTGAATCATACCAGAAAAGCGGGCGGCAGTTCGGTTTATTGCTGGCTGGCAACGGCCCGGCAATTGCCGACAATTTTTTCAGGGGCACGCATTTTTGCGCACGGGTCAAATACGGGCTCGGGCCGGGTGGTGAGGGATCGCACCGGGTAACTGTCGTTAAATCAATCAGTTGCAGGCATTGCTCCGGCGCTGCGCAAGTTTGGCGCGAAACGTGCCTGACGATTGGCCATGAACCGATGTCCTATGCATCAAGCACTCGACTTATCCATTGCTGTTCCAAGAAAGGTAAACGCCATGTTGAATTCTACACAGACCATTCCCCGCCACTGCCGGGGTAAACTCGGCAAGTCCGCCATCCTGCTGATGCTGCTGAGTGTGGGGGGGGCGCAACACGAGCAGATCATCGATGCCGTGGCGGCGGCCACGCAAGTGGCTCCACCGCCCCTCGTCCCGAATATCAGTGTCAGCCCCGCTCCCGTCAACAACACGTTCAGGGTGGCGGAAGGTGAAAAAATCACCTTTACCGTGAATGCCACCGATCCGGCCGGATATTTAAGCGTGGCCTTGCTGAATACGACGTTGCCTGCCGGTGCTACGTTTACGCCGACGCTGTACGACTGCTGCTACGGTAACGCGCGTTCCAGGGTATTCAGCTGGACGCCAGCCGTGGGTACGTCGAATACCAATCCGGTGACGGCAATCAAGCTGATCGCTTTGAATTGGCATACGGCTGGGCAGCGGCCGCCATATCCCACCAGAACGCAGACGATCAATATCGTGGTCGAGGATAACCAGGCTCCCTTATTCGATACTTCCATTCCGCGCCAGCAATCCGCCGTGGTCGGCGAAGCGCTGCTGTTTCCGGTTTCCGTAGCGCCCGATCCGGACGATGATAATGCCATCATCAAGGCACAGAAATTGCCGCCCGGCGCAATATTGGGTAATGCGGTAAAAAACCCGACGACAGGGTGGTGGTCTGCGGTTATGCGCTGGACGCCCACGGCCGGGCAGTTGCACAAGGTATATAAAACCACTTTTGTTGCTCAGGACGATAATCCGGTTTCATCGGCGCAGTCCACTTATCCGGTGACTTTTAAAGTGGCGGCGCAGATAACCGCCAGAAGCTCCATTCAAGCCGTGCGCGTGACGCAGTCACAGTGGAATGAACAAACTTCCCGCTTATCGGTAAGCGGTGTCGTGGATTTCGATAAAAATCATGGCTTGGCGCAAGGGTTGAATATCGTTTTGACCAATAACAAAACCGATGCGGAAATTGCCAGCGTTCCCGTGGCCGACGATGGCAGCTGGCATTACCAAGGGGAGCTGTCGAGCGCGGAGGTGCCGTGCGGGGTTAAAGCAACCGAAAGCGTCGGTGGTAGAATAGCGATTTATTCAGTTAAAAAAGCTCCTTCCACTTGTATGTAACTATTCTATGAAAATTTTAACGCCAGGTTGTTTGGTAATGGTCGTTGGTTTATTACTGCCGCAGTTGGTGTTGGCGGTCGGCGCGGATGATCCTGCTCCTAATTGTAAGCTTAAATCACTGCAGCAAGATGCGCTGGTTGATTTGAACTATCAGGGTAAAGTCACCTATGTGGATTTTTGGGCGTCCTGGTGTGGGCCTTGTGCGCAATCCATGCCGTTTATGAATGAAATGTCGCAACAATTGGCGGGCCAGGGTTTTAACCTGGTGGCGGTAAACATGGATGAAAATCGCCAGGATGCCGAGGCTTTCCTGAGTAAACATCCGGTGAGTTTCAGCATCGTTGCCGACATTGACGGCCAGTGCGCCGGCGCATTCGGCGTGCAAGCCATGCCTTCCTCCTATCTGATCGACCGCCACGGAAAAGTCCGTCACGTCCAATTGGGATTTCATGACAGCGAGCGCGATGAAATCCGTCAAAAAGTGCGGGCCTTGCTCGCTGAACCTTAGAAAAATTCGATGATGCGGGACTTTCATATTCATTTGACCTATCTGGTTCCCAAGCTCCGCTTGGGAATCCAGCCCGGGAAGCTCCTGCTTCCCTGCTGGTTTGGCGCAACGCCCGCGCTGAAACGCGAAGCTGGAGCTTCAGAGGGAAGGGTTCCCAAGCGGAGCTTGGGAACCAGCATCGGCGGCGGCGCGTTAAGCCTGCTCTTTATCGTCACTTCCGCAGGCTGTACCACACAGGTTGCACCCTGGGAACGCGGCAATCTGGCGAAGCCGCAAATGGCGCTGGTTCCCGAGGCGCAAAACGCCGAATTGCGCGGCCATACCTATGGTTCCAAGGAGGCCGCATCGGGCGGTTATGGTGTAGGCGGAGGTGGTTGTGGCTGTAACTGATGCATTAAACGGCAAGCTGGCCGCATTGACGGCCGCGGCACTGGCGCTGCCGGGCATGGCGCCCAAGGCTCACGCGGAACTTACGCCGCAGAATCTGGCTGTCGACAATGCCTTTTCACACTACGAAGAAGGTTTGGGACGCATGCGGGTGGACATCTACCAAGGCACGGCCAGTGGTTTTTTGGGAGATAATCTTTCTTTCCGTTTGAATGGCGTGCGTGATGCGATTTCGGGAGCTTCGCCGCTGGCGGTGGCGCCCAATACCGCGCTGACTCGGTTCAGTGGCCTCTGTAAAGGCCTGGCCAATACCAGCAAAGTGCAGTGTATGTCGGGTGCTTCCATTCGCGACGTCCGGGATGCGCTGGACCTGGGCGTCAACTACACGCTGGATAATCTAACCCTGGGTCTGGGCGGCGGGCATTCCGAAGAGAACGACTATGTCTCGAATTTTTTCAACATCGATACGCGCTGGGACATTAACCAGAAGCTGACGACATTGGCCGCCAGTTTCGGCTATGCGGCGGATTCGGTGTGGGCGGTTGCCCATAACAACGGCGTTATGACCAGAGTGGACGGCAAAGGCGGGGATAAGGATACCTTTCAGGGCTTGCTGGGTATTACCCAGGTATTGGATAAAAACTCGCTGTTGCAAGCCAACGTGACTTATACGCAAAGCAAGGGGTATTTATCCGATCCTTATAAGTTTGCTTATGTGGCGCCGGCGGTAAACGTTTTCAGCTTTCCGCCCAAGCCTTATTACGATTGTCCGACGGAAGCGATGTACCAGGGCACCGGGTATTGTTCCGACAGCCGGCCCAGCGGCCGGCAACAAGCCGCTTTTCTGCTGCGTTACGTGCGCCATTTCAGCGAGTTGAATGCGGCGGCATTACACCTGGATTACCGTTTGTATGGCGACAGTTTCGGCATTGTGTCGCATACTCTCGAATCTTCGTGGATACAGCCGGTGGGCCATGGCTTTCAACTGACGCCGCGCATCCGCTATTACTCACAGAATGCGGCCGATTTTTACCAGCCGTTTTTCAATACCGTGCGGGCGGATGGGCATTACACCTCCGATTACCGCATGGCGAATTTTGGTGCCATCAGCGGCGGCATTACCCTCAGTAAACAGTTGACCGGCCACTTGCGCTTATCGGCCGCAGCCGAGTATTACCAGCGGGAAAAAAACCTGGCCATGTCGGGTGGCGCAGGGACTGCACTGGATAATTTCAGCTTTTCTCTGTACTCGCTGAGTCTGGATTTGAAGTTTTAAAACAAGTCCAACGTCAATTTGCCGTTGTGCTCGGGGTTCTCGATAAGTTTGTGTTGAGCGAAATCGATCAGATAATCCATTTGTTCGAGTGGAATATAGCCTAATAAGGGCGGTACGCCATCAGGCACTTCCATGATGTCGAATGTGCCGTCTCTGTCGCCGATAATAATGTTTGCGGCGGCGTAGATCCGCCGTTCACGCATACCATCGGCCGTTACGGCTTTCACCGTTTTCTTGTACGGCAACCCCAGCTTTTCGATGTCGCTTTTCGGCAAGCAGGCCATGGCCGCGCCCGAGTCGACCAGCATGTCGATTTCTATTTTGCGCACCACCTGCGCTCCCGACCATTTATCCGTCGAATTTTCAAATATGACTTTTTGCTGAATTCTGCCCATAACGGTGCCTCGAATGAGTGTGCTTTGTGGGGGGCTATTGTGCCGTCGGTTTATACGCCAACCAAAGTCAATGCAAACTGTCGGTATGCATGGACGCGGTATCCCAAGCTTCATCAGCGGGTTGGTTCAACAGCCGTTTTACGAAAGCCAAAGCAGCGGCATAGTGGTCATGCGCCTGGGGGGTAAGCCCCGCACCCAATTCGAAGCTATCGCCGCGCACGCATAACACATACGCCGGTGGCGCGGCTTTGCCCAAGACTTGCTCAAACACCGGCAGCAGCGCTTCTGGCGCAAGCGCATGGGTGCTGTGGCCGATCTGGATTTGCGGCTTGGCGCGATAGAAATGAAAGGGAGCCGGCGTCTGTTGGCCGGCATCGATGAACAGCACGGCTTGCCGTTCGTCCATGTCCAGGACGTGCTCGACTTGCAATTGAAAATCTTCGATCAGCTCGTACTGATCTGGAATGCTGCCGGATTCGATCAGCCCGCCGATAGCGCGCAGTAGCAAAGGTCCCAAGGCATCGTCGCCGCGGCTTTCGTTGCCGACGGCGAAGATAAGAAAAGGAGATTTTGAAGCAGTATTCAAGATTGGCCTTTGCTGTATGTGGTTACTGTTTTGCGCACGTTATACTTCCTGTGCGCCAGGACAACACGATTCATCAATCAACAGTAATTTGATGTTCCCGACCATGGATCAGCAAAACGGCGTTGTATTGTTGCAAGAGTTTTTTTCTTTCCGCTTGGATGGATGTCCTTGCAGCAGGCGCTACTTGGCTGGATATGACATAACACTGTTTTTTGTAAGCCAAAAACCTGCTTTTTGTGTATTCCATCGACCTGCCTTTTTTGCGGATTATGCAAGCGAAAAGTACGCCCGTTTTCCGCGACGCAAATATTAACGTCCGTGCGCTGTTTCGCGCAGTCGGCGTAATTCACTCAAGCACCATACATAATGTCGAGCAAAGCATTGCTGACTCCCTCAAACTCTTGCGATACCGTATCCAACAGACTGGCGCCGATCAATTGTGCTTCCTCATCCCGTATCGATTCCACGATGCCGGATTCGTTTACCGTCCAGGCACCCACGTTGGCAAAAGGCAGGTGATAGTGCTGTGGCATCAGTTTGGCGATGGTTTCTTGCTGCTCAGCACTGGCTGTAGCATGGGCCGAAGCCGCCAGTATGCAGTTATTGAGGGCGGTGAGTATGTAGGGGCTGTGCGTGGTGATG
>SCQD01000068.1 GCA_004299145.1 Methylococcaceae bacterium
ATGCGGGTATAAGGGCGGCTTTTGCCGCTGTAAAATCCGACCGTGGTTGGGTTGCTTCTCCTTGAGCCGCAAAAGGAAGAGCGCTCACAAATAATAAAATCGCCCAGGCCGAGAAAGCGCAGGTCGAATGCCTGCAAATGTATTGAAACATAGTCAAACCTCTGGATATCTTTTTGCGATCCGAATGGGTTCAGCATGCACATGGCACCTGGGCGAAACCAGTTACCACTACACGCGCGGCGACAACTTCAAGATTACCGGCTTTTTGCAGCGCGCCTTTGGTCCGGCCGCCACGTCTTTCCGCCTGGTATTCAACGACACGCAGCGCATCCACGGCCATGATGCCGGCATCGACAAGCTCATGACCTGGGCGCCGTCGCCCGACGGCGATCCGTCCAATTACGGCGGCCAGCGGCTGGATGCCCTGGTGGGCGCCGGCTACGAAAAAGGCCCGTTCAGCTTCGGCATCGAAGGCGGCGTGCCGGTTTATCAAAATTTGAACGGCCTGCAAATGAGCACGAGCTGGCTGCTCAACGCCGGATTTCAGGCGATGTTTTAAGCCGGAACAGCCTCCTTCCGAACTTTGAACGCCGCATCGCCTGGTTATCGCGACAGCAGGCGCTTCCCGTCATTTAAACAATACCACCGCTTTTTGCAGCGTCATCCAGATGCCCCAGCCCAGCGGCAGCCACACCGCCAGCCAGGCGGCAAACACCAGCCAGGAATGGCGCGCTTCTTCAGCCAGCGCTGAAACGTCGTCGACGAAGTGCGGCAGCGTGGCGTCGGCGGCCTTTCTCTCTTCGGCGAGTTCTTCCTCGCTCATGTGCAGGTGCTCTGCCACCGGCGTCACCAGCCGGTTGCACAGGCAGCCGACCAGCAGCAGGCCGGACAGGATGTACATGGTAATGCTGTAGGCATCGGCGCGGGCGACGCCGTGGTCGAGCTGGTATTCGCGGATGTAATTGACCAATACCGGTCCCAGTACGCCGGCGGTGGACCAGGCGGTCAGCAAGCGGCCGTGGATGGCGCCGACGTAGCGGGTGCCGAACATGTCGGCCAGATAGGCCGGCACGGTGGCGAAACCGCCGCCGTACATCGACAGGATGATGCAGAAGCCGCCGACGAACAGCCCCAGATTACCGCCCTGCGCGGTCCAGGGAATCAGCGCGTAGAGCGCGAAGCCGAGCAGGAAAAACGTGTAGTAGGTCGCCTTGCGCCCGATCTTGTCGGAAAACGAGGCCCACACAAAGCGTCCGCCGATGTTGAACAGCGACAGCAAACCGGTGAAGCCGGCGGCGATGGCGGCGATCTGGCCTTTCTGGGCGGCGCTGAGGTTGTCGAAGGCCACGTCGATGCCGATCAGCCTGCCGCCGAACACTTCCTGCAACAGCGGCGAGGCCATGCCGAGTATGCCGATGCCGGCGGTGACGTTGAGGCACAGCACGCCCCACACCAGCCAGAATTGCCGGGTTTTCCAGGCCACGTCGAGGTGCACGTGGTTGTCGGTGATCATCGCTTTTTTTCGCGCATCGGCCGGCGGCTGCCGGTCGGCCGGTTGCCAGTCTGCGGCGGGAATGCGGTAGCCGAACGCGCCGGCCATCATGAACACGAAGTAGAGCGCCGCCAGGGTCAGGAAGGTTTCGGCGACGCCGACCGAGACCGGCGTGGCATAGAACTTCATCAGCTTGTCGGCCAGCGGCGCGCCTATCATGGCGCCGCCGCCGAAGCCCATGATCGCCATGCCGGTCGCCATGCCGCGCCGGTCCGGGAACCATTTGATCAGCGTCGATACCGGCGAAATGTAGCCCAGGCCCAGACCGATGCCGCCGATCACGCCGGAACCCAGCCACAGCAGCCAGATCTGGTGCAGCTTAACGCCCAGCGCCGAAATCACCAGGCCGCCGCACCAGCACAGCGCCGATACCACGCCGGCACGGCGCGGACCGGCGCGCTCCAGCCAGCCGCCCCATAGCGCCGCAGACGAGCCGAGGAAGACGAAAAACAGGGTGTACATCCAGCCGAGCATGGAAATTTTCCAGTCGCACCCGCTGGCCGCCACCAGGTCGAAAAAGCGGAATTCGGCCGGGCAGGCTATCGATTGGCTGATGCCGACGGCACGCGACAGCGGCAGCCAGAACACCGAGAAACCATACGCCATGCCGATGCACAGGTGTATCGCCAATGCCGCCGGCGGCACCAGCCAGCGATTGAAGCCGGGACGGGCGATGATGCGCTCTTTGGCGAGCAGGCCGGGTGTGGGCAACGGTAGGACAGCCGACATGTACTTTTCCTGTGGGTTAAAGCGATGCTTGAGAGGCGGGTTCATGTGGGATTGCACGCCCGCTTCTCCTGCTGCGTTGTGCCTGAATAATGCCAGCCAAGGCACGCAACGCCTCATTGACGGAAGCGGAATCGGGAAACATGGCGGCAACATCTTGATCCAGCGCGACGAGATTTGAACCTTGGGCAAGACGGTCTATGTACTTACCGCGCACGCCACCGGAAAAATCATATTCAGGTTTCATATCATCATCAGACGGTTTCATAAGTTTCTCTCTCTCGCCGCGTAACCGGACGTGCACTGATTATTCGGATGATTTCGCCGCGATCCGTGTGGCATACGACAAGCAATCGATTTCGGTTGGACATACCCAATAATAGAAAACGACTTTCTCCCACGGAATGGTCGGGGTCAGGAACAGTGATGGAAAATGGATCGTAGAAAGCGGATACAGCCTCATCAAAACACACGCGGTGCTTTTTAACATTGCTACGGGCTTTGTCGCTGTTCCACCGAAATTCGACCATTGCAGTAAAAGCTTATATTCATGCCTATGTTGTTGATTCGAAAGAAAAAGCTAGACCGCAGCCTTCACATCCCTGTGTCTGGGTTCCGCCAATCCATGGCGGAACGACGTTGTTGGTGAAATCTGACAAAGTAGAATTAAGGCTGTCGTGAACGCAACATCGTTTGCGGCAAGGGTGATGAGACGACGCCGGGTTCCGGCGCGCTGGTTTTATTGACGGGCAGTTGGCGCGATTTGTGAGCTTTCAACTGCGCTATCAACTGCTTCAAAGCCGCATCCAGGCTGCGGTCCATGACGACTTCAGTGCCCATGGAGACGATGACGCGCACCAGTTCGGGAATTTTGGTGGTGGTCGACGCGCTGATGTAGACCGGTTGCACGTAAACCACGGCGTGGCCGATGGGCAAAATAATCGTGCGGCCACGCTTGACCCGCGATCCGCGCTGGTCCCACAGCGTAAATTGCTCGCGGATGACCGGGTCCTGGTCGATCAAGGCGCTGATTTGCGCAGGGCCGTCGATCTGTTTCTGCGGGAACTTGTAAATCACCACTTTGCCGGAGTAATCCAGGCCGGTGCAGTCTGCCTTTTCGGTGGGGCCGGCCAGCGCCAGCACGCTGAGATTGTCGCGTCCCACCGGGGTCATGGGGCTGATGAGCACGAATTTTTGTAAATTCGGGCAGTCCTGGGTATCGACGGTCAGGTAGTAAGGCTGCATGGGCCGCACCGGTTCAGCGCCGATGTTGCGGGCGAAATCCCAGGTTTCCGACTGCTGGTAAAACTGGTCCGGGTTGGTCTGGTGGTAGCGGGCATAAATCTGCATCTGCAAGGCGAATAAATCGCGCGGGTAGCGCAGCTGTTCGCGCAGCAGCGGCGGCATTTCGCCGACGTCCTTGAACAGACCGGGATAGGCGCGCCGATAGGCCTGGATGATCGGGTCGGCGGGGTCGGAAATATAAAACTGCGTGGTGCCGTCGTAAGCATCGACCAGCACTTTCACCGAGTTGCGGATGTAATTGAAGGTTTTGCTTTGCTTTTCCGTGGCGCCGGCTTTGAACGGGTAGCTGATCGATTTGGCCACGGGGTAGTGGTTGGACAGCGTGTAAGCATCCTGTATCCAATACACCCGGTCCGGGGTAATGGCGACGTAGGGATCGTTGTCGACCTCCAGAAACGGCGCCAGCGTCTTGATGCGTTCCACGATATTGCGGCGCGAGAGCATTCTGCTGTCGCCGCCGATATTGCCCGAGAAGAAAATCTTTTCGTCGCGATGCTTGACGGCGTAAATCAGCTTGCGAAACAACGAGTCGATGGGAACGCCGCCCTGGGCGCGATAATCGGTTTTGCCGTCGGGTTCCGAGGTGGAAATTTCCACGGCATCCAGTTTATTGGGCACGATGGCGTAGTCCAGGTTCTCCTGGCCGTAATAAATATCCGGGCGCTTGACGGCCAGGCCCACCGAGGATTGTTGTTCCAAATCCTTGAGATACCACTGCATGGGTTCCTCGCCGCGCTGCGCGGCGGGGATCACGACCACGCCATAGCCGTGGGTAAAGCGCAGGTGACGGTTTTCCCAGTTTCTGGCGGCATCCGGCAGTTTGTCGATATTGACTTCGCGCGCCGCCAAATCCACTTGCTGCAAGCGGCCACGGATGCTGTAGCGGCCGACGTCCACCGACGAAAAACGGTAATAGCTGCGTATGCCTTGCAGCTGCTGGAATGCTTCGTCCAGCAAGTCTTCATCCCAGACTGGAATATTGGCGAGATGCTGTTCCAGAGCAGGTCCCATGCGCTCGATTTCCGCGCCCAAATCGGTGGCCAGGTCGAAATTGACGAATTTGACGTCTTTCAGGTTGAACGCGTCCAGCGTGGCGTCGATATTCGCCTGCATGTGCTCGCGTTCGGAATCCACCGGATTGGGCTCGACCACGTATTTTTCCAGCAGGTGGGGAATGAAATCCGAGTGGTGCAGTCCCAGGCTCAGCAAGAAGACCGCGCCGAACACGCCCGCGGCTTTGAGCCCGCGCCCCTGGTTCAGCTGATACAGCCAGGCCAGCGTTGCCCCCAGAAAGCTCAGCATGTTCAGCCAGATCAGCGGCAGGTGGTAATCCATTTCCACCAAGCCTGGCCCGAAAAATACCTGTCCATGGTGGTTGGTATACAACAGCGCGTAGCGCTCCAGCATGAATCCCCAGCACACGATCAGCAGGGCCACCACCACCAGGCCGGTCAGGTGGATGCGGGCCTCCTTGGGCCATTCCCGGTGTTCGGTCGGAACGACGCGGTGTTCGATCCAGTACAACACGGCCATGGCGATGGACAGCAGTGCAAACGTCCACAGCAAGGAGTCCTGGATCAATTTGAACAAGGGAAAAGAAAACAGGTAAAAACTGATGTTTTTGGCAAAAATCGGGTCTTGCGCGGCGGCGCTGGGGCCGAAGAAAAACAGCAGCGCGTCTTCCCAGTGCTGGTAAAACGGCGCGGCGATGATGGTGGCCAGCACGACGGACAATGGCAGGTAAACCTGCATGGAACCGGTTTGAAAGCGGTGCAGCAGGCGCTGGTAGCCGGAGCCTTCGGGCGATTTGGCCAGCAGGGAGAATTCCGTCTCATCCACGCCCAGGTAGTTCGAGGCGACCCAGAAATTCAGGAAAAAAATCAGGAAAAAGCACAGCGTAACGCCGCCGGACAAAATATAGCGGTAGAGCAGGCGCAACCAGAAATAGGGTTCGAAATTCAGCGCGTCGAACCACCACCAATCCACCAGAAAATGGGTGAACAAAACCCCCACGACTAAGCCGCCGACGAATAGTGCAAGCACGGCAATGCCGAGGTAGATCAGCAGGTTTTTCCAGTTAGGCATAGTGTCGATCCGGTTGGTAGAGCGGGCAGAGGGGTATCGTTCCCACGCTCGGCGTGGGAATGCATTCAGGGACGCTCTGCGTCCCGGCTGCGGGCAAAGACAAAATCAGCGTTACCGGGTTAATCCGCGACGCAGAGCGTCGTGGGCTGCATTCCCACGCCGAGCGTGGGAATGATGGATAACTTCGTGTTTTTCGTGGTGCATCGTTACCAAGCGCTAAGATAATACGTTGCCTGTTCTCCCACAAGCGCGCCGGGACGCCATACATGATACTGCACGACCTTTTACGCTACGCTTACCAGGCGCTTGCCGCCCAAAGGCTGCGTTCGCTGCTCACCGCCCTGGGCGTGGTGGTCGGCATCATCGCCGTGATTTTGCTCACCGCCATCGGCGAAGGCATACACCGCTATGTCGTGAGTGAGTTCAGCCAGTTCGGCACCAATCTGCTGGGGATTCATCCGGGTAAAAACGCTACTTTCGGGATGTCCGGGGCCAGCATCAACGCCGTGCGCCCGCTTACGCTGGCCGACAGCGACGCCGTGGCGCGCCTGGAACACGTCAAAGCCGTGGTGCCCAACGTGCAGGGCAACGTGCAGGTGGAGTTTGCCACGCACGAGCGCCGCTGCAACGTTTTCGGCGTGGGGCCGGATTTGCCGGAAGTGTGGAGCATTCCCGTCGGCACCGGCCGTTTTTTGCCCGACGACGATCAGCGCGCCGCGCGGCCGTTTGCCGTGCTGGGCGCCAAGTTGCACAAGGAGCTGTTCGCCAACGCCAATCCGCTGGGCCAGCGCATTCGCATCGGCGGCGACCGTTACCGCGTCGTCGGCGTGATGCAGAGCAAAGGCCAGATGCTGGGCTTCGATCTGGACGACACCATCTTCATCCCTGTGGGCAAAGCCTTGGAAATGTTCAATCGCGAAGGCTTGATGGAAATCACCGTGCTGTACGATGCCGAAATTTCCGTCCAGCAGATCACCCGTTCCGTTACCCAGCGCTTGATCGAACGGCATGGCAGGGAGGATTTTTCCTTGATTACGCAGGAGCAGATGCTGACCACCCTGGACTCCATACTGGGCGTGTTGACCCTGGCTGTCGGCGCATTGGGCGGGATTTCGCTGGCCGTGGGCGCCGTGGGCATATTGACCATCATGACCATCGCCGTCTCCGAACGGGTGGCGGAAATCGGTTTGTTGCGCGCGCTGGGTGCGGAAAGGCGCCAGGTTTTGCGCCTGTTTCTCTGCGAAGCCGTGGCGTTGAGCGGCAGCGGCGGCATGGCGGGCGTCGCCATCGGCGTATTGCTGGTGCAATTGCTGCGCGCGCTGGTGCCGAAGTTGCCGCTCGATCTGAACTGGCGCTACATCGCCGCGTCATGGGGAGTGTCGCTGATCATCGGCTTGTTGGCCGGCGTACTGCCCGCCATCCGCGCGGCCAGGCTGGACCCGCAGGAAGCGTTGCGGGGAGAGTAAGTCTGTCTTTTGGCCGTAAACAGTCTACAATGAGACTATTATTTATCTTGATATGGATGAAGCCATGAATGCACGCGCCGAAAAATCCGTAGTACAGCCGGCCTTCGAACACGCCGTTGCCGGCAACGGCAAAACCAGGCTGCGTCAGGCTTTGCCGGATGGGTGGCGCACCGCCGCCGACATAGCCGCGTTTAAGGGCAGCGTCACAGTGGTGATAGACGCCATGCGCCATGGTGTATCGGCAGCAATCGTGCCCGGCGTTGCGCAACGTTTTGGACTGAGCCAGGACAAGTTGTTCGAAATATTGCGTTTGCCGAAGAGCACGATGAAAGCACGCATCGGCAGTAATGCGCTGCTGTCCCCGGTGGAGCAGGATCGCATCTACCGCGCCGACCGGGTCTGGGATCGTGCCGTCGCCGTGCTGGAAGACGAAGATGCCGCGCGGTGCTGGGTTACCCGCGAAAATCGCTCGCTGGGCGGTGTGACGCCGCTGTCTCTGCTCGATACCGAGGCCGGCTATGAACTGGTGCTCGATACGCTGGGACGCATCGCCCATGGCGTCATCGCGTAAGCGATGGCGGATGTTGCGCTCTGGCGTATCGCCAAACACACGCTGGAACATGCCGCAACCGACTTGTCCGGCGGCGGCGCGAAACTCACCGGCGGGCGCTGGAACAGCAAGGGTGTGCCGGTGGTCTATGCTTCGGTCACGATAGCCTTGGCAGCCCTGGAGACACTGGCGCACCTGGGCGACAATATCGCGATCCGCAATGCATTTCTCGTCCGGGTCGAAGTGCCTGCATCGTTATGGAAGCGGCGTGCAGCCATCACGGTGGCGGAACTTGATCCCACCTGGCTGGCCGAGCCATACGGAGCGGCCACGGTTGCGCTCGGCGATGCCTGGTTGAAAGCCGCCCAGGCGCCGCTGCTGACGGTGCCGTCCGTCATCGTTCCGGAAGAGTGCAACGTCCTCATTAATCCCGCTCATCCCGCCGCCCGGCGCATCACCGCAACGGTAGTGCGACAGTTCGTGTACGACCCGCGTTTATAGCGGCGCGCGGTTCCGGCGTGCCATGCCCAGTGCGCATAACCGGCATTGCGCACCCCCATAACCTCTACTTGTCATGTCCGTGACCACCATACCCATCAATTCAGCTTCGTTTGCCGCCACCGATCTTTGCGTCAAGTGTGGCCTGTGCCTGCCGCACTGTCCCACCTATCGCTTGAGCCGGGATGAAAACGCGTCACCGCGCGGCCGCCTGGCTTTGATGCAGGCGGTTGCCGAAAATAAACTCGGCTTTACGCCCGCATTGCGGCAGCATCTGGATCAGTGCCTGGGTTGCCGCCGTTGCGAGCGCGTGTGTCCGGCCAAAGTGCCCTACGGGCGGTTGCTGGATGATTTTCGCGCCGCCATGCCGCGCCGGACCGGCCTCGCCGGCCTGGCGAGGCGGGTACTGGCGAATACGGCTGGCCGCGCCGCTCTGGCTGCCGCCGCGCGCGGTTATGCACGCTCCGGCTGGCGGCCCGTGCTGCGCCGTTTTGTTCCGCTGGGACTGGAGGTTTTGGCGCATCAGGCGAAAGCGCCGGCATTGCAAGCTCACTATCCGGCGCTAGGCACGGAAACAGCGCGGGTGGCTTTGTTTGTCGGCTGTACCGGAGCCTGGCTGGACGCCGATACGCTGAGAGCGGCCATCGCCGTGTTGACCCGTCTGGGCGCTGCCGTAGCCCTGCCCGCCGGACAAGGCTGCTGCGGCGCTTTGCAGTGGCATGCCGGCGACCGCGCCGCCGCCGCGCCTTTGCTGGAAAATAACCGGCGGGCTTTTGCCGGGGCCGAGGTGCTCGTCAGTTTTGCCAGCGGCTGCGGGGCGTTTTTGCAGGAGCAAACCGGTGCGGCAAAAAAAGTGCTGGACTTGAGCCGTTTTCTGCTGGACTTGGCCTGGCCCGCGGCCGTGGCGCTCCAGCCGTTGCCGATCAAAGTTGGTTTGCATACGCCCTGCACGCTGGCCGACGCGGCGGCAGCGGCTGAGCTGTTGTGCAGAATTCCTGAATTGACGCTGCTGCCTTTACCCAGCCAACCCGCTTGTTGCGGTGCGGCCGGAACCTATTTATTGGAGCATCAGGACAGCGCGCGGCGCTTGCGTGATGAGGTGGTGGAGCAGATAGCGGCGAGCGGCGTGGATTGCGTGGTTACATCCAACGTGGGCTGCGCCGGGCACTTGCGGGCTGGTTTGGCGGCGCGGGGGATGGCCGTGGAAGTTTTGCACCCGGTCATGCTGATCGCGCGCAGCATGGGGTGGAACCCATAGCGACCGGTACCCGAGCGGAATGCATGTTGCATTCCACTCGGGGTTCAGGGAATCAAGCTGCCATGAAAGTCGCGGCGACCTTATTCCCCCTCTCCCTCCGGGAGAGACTCCAGCGCGTTGTCCGCGCCGAATGGAGCCCAGGAATCGGGGCTTTCGGGCTCCTTCTCCCCCAGGGAGAAGGTTGGGATGAGGGGGAGATAAAAGGTCATGGCCTTTTAATTCCCTCACCCCAGCCCTCTCCCGAGGGGAGAGCGAAGCGAGGGGCCGGGAGCCGGCAGGTTCCTGAGTAGGGTTGGGGAGAGGGGAACGATCATGTGGCGCGCGGGCGTTTCATGGTCAGGGGCGACGCGCGCCATGATCGTTAGCGCCGCAACTGGTAATTGCGGCCGTAGAAAATCTCCGCCATTTCCTGGTTAAGCTGGCGCTGGATCTGCACGCGCTCGTCCTCGTCCAGGGCATCTTTTTCCGTTTCGAACAGATAGTTGTCCAGGTCGCAGTCTTTCAGCAACATCTTGGTGTGAAAGATGTTTTCCTGGTACACGTTCACGTCGATCATCTGGTAACGATCCGCCGTCGCATCGGCGATATAGTTTTGAATCGAGGTGATTTCGTGGTCGATATAGTGCTTTTGGCCGGAAATATCCCGGGTAAAGCCCCGTACCCGGTAATCCATGATCACGATGTCGGACTCGAAGCTGTGGATCAGATAATTCAACGCCTTCAGCGGTGAAATGCGCCCACAGGTAGACACGTCGATGTCGGCACGAAACGTGCTGATGCCGGCGTGCGGGTGGCTTTCAGGATAAGTGTGTACCGTGATGTGGCTTTTATTCAGGTGCGCCACCACGCTTTCCGGCAAAGGACCGGGCGTTTCAGCGTTGGTCACCGTTTCCGGCACGTCGTGTCCCTCGGAAATCAGCATGGTGACGCTGGCGCCCTGGGGGTCGTAATCCTGGCGCGCTACGTTGAGAATTTCCGCGCCGATGATGGTGGTGACGTCGGTGAGAATCTGCGTCAAGCGCGCGGCGCTGTAGGCCTCGTCGATATATTCGATATAACGCCGCTGTCCCTGCTCCGATTTGGCGTAGCATACATCGTAAATATTGAAACTCAGCGACTTGGTCAGGTTGTTGAAACCGTGTAACTGTAACTTATCCATCTACTTGCCAGTGACCCCCTTGGGACGGTAATGGAGTGAAACGGGCACCGTTCAGGCCTCCACAACTTCAAAATCGTGGCTGATAGCGGCGGTTTTTCCCAGCATAATCGAGGCGGAACAATATTTTTCCGCGGATAAATCAATCGCGCGCCGCACTGCGCTTTCGCTCAGGCCGGCGCCAATTACTCGATAATGCAGGTGAATTTTGGTGAACACTTTCGGCACGGTGTCGGCGCGTTCCGCGTCGATGGCGACTTCGCAATCCTGGACGGGGTGGCGGCCTTTTTTCAGGATATCCACGACGTCGAAACAGCTGCAAGCTCCCATGCCCATGAGCAGCATTTCCATGGGGCGGGCCCCCAGATTGCGTCCGCCCGCTTCAGGGGGGCCGTCGATCACCACGGCGTGTCCGCTGCCGGATTCCGCGACGAATAAAGCGTCTTCGACCCACTTGACCCGTGCTTTCATGCCTTGTTACTCTGCTGGAAATAAACGCCATAGGCTAACATAAAGCCGCCGCGAAGCGGAATCACTAAGGCTTCTTGAAAGCCGCCGCGAAGCGGAAACGCTAAGGCTGTTACATGAATCATCAATTTTAAGGGCTATGCTATGGAGGACTGGATTAATGCAATTTCACCTAATCACCCGGATTTGGCGGCTTTTCTGCATCACTGCCATATGCGGCGCTACCCTCCCAGGCACACCGTCATCAAACCGGGCGATAAAGGCGAAAGTTTTTTTTATATTGCAGAAGGATCGGTTTCCATCAGCATGATCGACCAGGACGGGCATGAAATCGTCCTGGCGTATGTCAATAAAGGAGAGTTCATCGGTGAGATCGGCGTATTTCTGGGTGAAATGGTGCGGTTTGTGACGGTGCGCACCCGCGAGCCCTGCCAGTTTGCCGAAATCAGCTACGTGCGTTTCCACCAATTGATCAAGGGTGAGCTGGCGCCGCACGCCGCCGGCATTTTGGCCGCCATGGCCAAGCAACTGGCCGGGCGCTTGCTGAGCACCAACCGCAAAGTGGGCGACTTGGCGTTTACCGACGTCACCGGGCGTCTTGCCCATGCCTTGCTGTCTTTGTGCAAGCAGCCGGACGCCATGACGCACCCTGACGGCATGCAGATTCGCATCACGCGCCAGGAGTTGGCGCGCATCGTCGGCTGTTCACGGGAAATGGCCGGGCGCGTACTGAAAGACCTGGAAAACCAAAAATTGATCACCGTCAAAGGAAAAACCGTTGTCGTTCTTGGCGTCCGCTAGTTTGCTTCCTCTTGGCTGTTATTGTTGTGGCTTCCAAAAATTTGCCTGTGCAAGCCGGCACCGCCGGTCATGCTAGGCCGGCTGGCGATATTTCTCGCCTATCAACTGGAAGGGTCGAAGGCGTTTAAACGCTGGAAGCGTATATTCCATAATCTGGTGGAAAACCCCAGATCCAGGATGCGGCCTTACTTCGATCTGTTCATGATGGTGCTGGTCACCCTCAGCGTATTCCTCTATATCTATGAAGTAAAACACGGCATCGATACTTTTGGCCGGTATTTCGAGCTTTTTGCCGTAAGCCTGTTTGTCTGCGAGTATCTGGTGCGCTTGTGGCTGTGTGACGATAGCCACAAAACCATCATAGAACACTACGAAAAAACCGAATTTCTCGACCTGCGCTTCCGGCTTTGGCCGGCGCTGCGGCAAATCCTGCTGTGCAAGTGGCGTTATGCCACGACGCCGTTTGCGATTATCGATTTGCTGGCAATATTGCCTGCTTATCAGTCGCTGCCTATTTTGCGCGTCTTCATACTGCTGCGTTTGTTTAAGTTGCTGCGTTATGCGCACAGTATCAACGAATTTATCAGGGTGCTGTCGGAAAAGCGCTTTGAGCTGTACACGCTGGCCTTTTTTCTGGGCTTTGTGACGTTTGCATCGAGCACCGCCATGTACGTGTTCGAAGGCGAAGTCAACGGCGGACAAATCAAGGATTTCAGCGACGCGGTCTATTGGTCTTTCGTGACTTTATTCACCGTGGGGTATGGCGACATCACCCCACAGACCCCAGAAGGCCGGGGCATCACTTTTTTGCTGGTGGTTTCCGGCGTCGGCCTGGTGGCTTTTTTGACCTCGCTGCTGATCACGGCGTTTGCCGAAAAAATGGACGAATTGCGCGAAAGCCGGGTTTATGCGGAAGTCGAGAAACTGAAAGACGTGATCCTGGTTTGCGGTTACGGGCGCATGGGTCAGGTGGTGGTGAAGAAATTGCTGGAAGATAAAGTGCACTTCGTCATTATCGACCGCGACCGGGAACGGGTGGCGTTGGCCAAAAAACGCGGTTTTCTGGTGATTATGGGGGATGCCTCCAGCAATGAAATCCTGGTTAAGCTGGGAATTCGCGACCGGGTGACGACGGTATTATCACTGACCGGTGATGATGTCCACAATGTCTATATCACTCTTACCGCTCACCACTTAAACCCAAAGCTGAATATTATTTCGCGCGCCAACAAGCCGGAGTCGGCCCGCAAGCTGGAGCAGGCGGGCGCCGATCACGTCATCCAGCCTTTCGAGATCGTCGGGCTCACCGTCGCCGAGTACGTGGGGCAGCCGGTGGCCTTCGAGGCCGTGTACGGCATGGCCAGCGGCGACCGGCATTTTCGCATCGAAGCGGTGCTGGTGCGGGAAGGCTCGATTTTGGATGAGGCGCAGATCAGTGAAATCCGCTTCGAAAAAAAGCGCTTGATCTTGTTCGGCATCATCGGCGCGGCCCACGAAAGCCGCAACGGCCTGTCCGGCTACAGTCTGCGCAGCCGTTTTTTTTACTTCAATCCGGCGGGGGATTTCCGCTTGCATGCCAACGATATTCTGGTGGTATTTGGCCACGAATACAGCATCAATCACTTCAAGGAAACGGCCGATAAGGGGCGGCTGAAGTTGTCGAGAAAAACCGCATGAGCCACGGCAAAATCGCACTGTTCGGCTGTAATAATCTGGGGCTGGGCGCCGCCGGGCGGCTCAATTCGCGTCAGCATCGGTTTTTTTTGGTGGATAACGATGAAGCCAGGGTAAAAACTGCCGTGGACCGTGGTTTCGATGCGATACTGGCGGATTATCGCGATGATGAGGTTTTGCGTTCCATCGGTATCGGTGAAGACGTCGACACCATTTTTTGCTTTTTCCCGGAGGATTCCGAAAACGTTTTTCTCACCATCTCGGCGCGCGCACTGGCGCCTAAGCTAAGGATAGTGTCGGTGGTGGAATCCCCCGAAGCGGCCGATAAATTGCGCGCCGCCGGTGCCGACAAGATTATCGATCCCTACGAAGTATCCGGGCGTAAAATTTATGAAATCATCAAGCGCCCCATCATCGTCGACATTCTCGATCAAACCGTGTATGGCCGTCATGATTTAAAAATGGCCGAAGTCGAAATTCCTGAAGGTTGCTGCCTGGATCAGCGCCGCCTGAGCGAGCTGCAATGGAAAGAGCGCTACAACCTGATTTTGCTGGGCGTGGTAAACCGGGAGCGGGGTAAAGACTTGCGCTTTGTCACCGGCGGCGTGGACTACAAATTAAGCGCGGGCGATGTGCTGGTGGTCTTGGGACCGCCCCAGGAAATCGGCGCGTTCAAACAAGAGATTTGCGTGCACTGAACTTTACGTTGCGCAAACGTACCGCCAACCTGCGAAAGTCATGTGCTCCCAGGCTGTCTGGCAAGATAGGGACGGCATAGAACCGCCCGTCATCGCCGCGAAAATGCAGCAAAATCAACCAGGGCAGATTGATGCTGCCGGGCAATAGCGTCACGGGGATTTCCTGGCCCGCCAGGGTCCACAGTTGCCATGCATCGGCGCCATCGACGCGCAGGCGGGCGATGGTGATCGGATTGCAGCCGGGGAGTGCGGCTTTCATGGATATACGGCCCGTCAATCCATGCCGGCTCAGCCTGGCGCCGGCCAGCACCAGTATCAACATCAGGCCGCGCCATTCCCAGGGCAACGCATTGGCAAGGCTTGCGGCCGCAGCGAGCGCATAACATCCGCCGACCGCGCCGAGCAGGCGGCGTGACGGTTTAAGCGCCAGCGCTAAAGGCGGTGCGGATTTGCTGGACAAGCGCGGCAAGCTCCGCATCGATGCCAGACTGCTGCCCCAGCAAACAGCGCTGCAATTGGTCTTCCGGCAGCTCCAGCAGGCGCCGAAAAGCCGTTTGCACAGCGGCAGGCGCATGCTGATAGCCATGCTCCAGATAGCCCATCAGCATCAGCTCCATTTCGCGACTGCCCCGCCGGCAGCGCCAGCGCAACTGTTTGTCGGTTTTGCTCATAAATTCAGGTTGTTTGCGCTATATTCTGCGGTAATTCACTCAGGATTCCCAGGACCACGCCGGCTATGTAAAATGTGCGGCAAGGCCGCCGCGTCCTCGCGGTATCACTAAGGCTTCTTGAAATATGCAGGTATGCGTATAGCGCCAAGCCCGTTCTTCCGCCATCGCTGAGCAATCATGAGCCATTCCAGTCTCGATCACTACCAGCACGTCGTCCGCGACATCGCCACACGCCACGCGGACCTGCCGGGCGCTTTGCTGCCGGTATTGCACGCTATCCAGGATGAACTGGGGTTCGTGCCGCCCGATGCAGTGCCGGTCATCGCCGAAATACTGAGCCTGTCCCGCGCCGAGGTACACGGCGTCGTCAGCTTTTACCATCATTTCCGCACAACGCAACCCGGCCGCAGTACGCTGCGCGTGTGCCGTGCCGAGTCTTGCCAAGCCATGGGCGGGACGGCACTGGAACAGCATATCAAGCAGCGGCTGGGCATCGATTACCACGCCACCACGCCGGACGGGGCCGTGAGCCTGGAACCGGCTTACTGTCTCGGTAACTGCGCCTGCTCGCCGGCCGTGATGGTCGATCAGGCGGTGCACGGCCGCGTGACGCCGGAGCGCTTCGATGCGCTGTTGAAAGACATGCAGGAGAATGCCGTATGACCAGCGTTTTTGTGCCAAGGGACTCCAGCGCCGTTTCGCTGGGCGCCGAACGGGTAGCCGATGCCATCGCGCAGGAAGCCGCCCGGCGCGGCAGCGAACTGCGCATGGTGCGCAATGGCTCGCGTGGTTTGTATTGGCTGGAGCCCATGGTGGAAGTGGCGACGGATGCCGCTCGCGTGGCTTACGGCCCGGTCCAGCCGCAAGACGTTCCAGGCCTGTTTGACGCCGGTTTTCTCGACGGCGCGCCGCATCCGCTACGCCTGGGGATAACGGAAGACCTGTCCTACCTGAAAAATCAGCAGCGCTTGACCAATGCCCGCGTCGGCATCACCGATCCCGTCGATATGAACGATTATCTGGCCCATGAGGGCTATCGCGGTTTGCAAAACGCCTTGACCATGCAACCGTCCGACATCGTCAAGGAAGTAACCGATTCCGGCCTGCGCGGCCGCGGCGGCGCGGCGTTTCCCACCGGCATCAAGTGGAACACGGTGCTGAACGCCCAAGCGGACGCCAAGTACATCGTCTGCAACGCCGACGAAGGCGATTCCGGCACTTTTTCCGACCGCATGATCATGGAAGGCGATCCGTTCGTGCTCATCGAAGGCATGACCATCGCGGCTTTGGCGGTGGGCGCCGGCCAGGGCTATATCTACTTGCGCGTGGAATATCCCAATGCCCTGACCATTTTGAACCAAGCCATGGATGCCGCTTATCAGGCCGGTTATCTGGGCAAAAACATCTGCGGCAGCGGCAAGGCGTTCGACCTGGAAGTGCGCGTCGGCGCCGGCGCTTATGTATGCGGCGAAGAAACCGCTTTGCTGGAAAGCCTGGAAGGCAAGCGCGGCATGGTGCGCTACAAGCCGCCGCTGCCCGCCATCGTCGGCCTGTTCGGCCAACCCACCATCGTCAACAACGTCATTTCACTGGCGTCCGTCCCCTCCATTTTGGCCCAGGGCGGCGCTTGGTATCGCGATTTCGGCATGGGCAGATCGCGCGGCACCTTGCCGATCCAACTGGCCGGCAACATCAAGCGTCCCGGCTTGATCGAAAGGGCTTTCGGCATCACTTTGCGCGAAATTTTGTACGACTACGGCGGCGGCTCTGCGTCGGGCCGGCCGATCCGCGCCGTGCAGGTCGGCGGTCCATTGGGCGCTTTTCTGCCCGAATCGCAATTCGACACGCCGCTGGACTATGAAGCGTTCGCCGCCCTGGGGGCTGTGCTGGGCCACGGCGGCGTGGTGGCGTTCGACGATACGGTGGACATGGCGCGCATGGCGCGTTATGCCATGGAGTTCTGTGCCACGGAATCCTGCGGCAAATGTACGCCCTGCCGCATCGGTTCCACGCGCGGCGTCGAGGTATTGGACCGTATCATCGCCGCACAGGATCGCGCCCGGAACCTGCCGTTGCTGCGCGATTTGTGCGATACCATGCAGGCGGGCTCTTTATGCGCGCTGGGCGGCATGACGCCGTATCCGGTGCTGAGCGCCTTGCAGCATTTCCCCGAAGATTTCGGCGTTTGAGGTAACAGCCATGTCCCTATGCGAAAAAGATTACGGCACTCCCGCCAGTTCTTCGGCCCAGCCGGTCACTTTGACCATCGACGGCTTCAGCGTGACCGTGCCTGAAGGCACGTCCATCATGCGCGCCGCCGCCGGCATCGGCATCGAAATTCCCAAGCTGTGCGCCATCGACAGCCTGGAGCCGTTCGGTTCCTGCCGCTTGTGTCTGGTGCAGATCGAGGGTGGGCGCGGCCTGCCGGCTTCCTGCACCACGCCGGTCGCCGCAGGCATGCAGGTAATCACGCAGAACGAGCGCTTGGGCAAAATACGGCGCAACGTCATGGAGTTATACATCTCCGATCACCCCCTGGACTGCCTGACCTGCTCCGCCAACGGCAACTGCGAGTTGCAGGACATGGCCGGCAAAGTCGGCCTGCGCGAAGTGCGCTACGGTTTTGTCGGAGAAAATCACCTCCAGGCGGAAAAAGACGCCAGCAATCCCTATTTCAGCTTCGACCCCGCCAAGTGCATCGTCTGCTCCCGCTGCGTGCGCGCCTGCGCGGAAGTACAGGGCACGTTCGCCCTGACCATCGCCGGACGCGGCTTTGACTCCAAGGTGTCGCCCAGCCAGGAG
>SCQD01000069.1 GCA_004299145.1 Methylococcaceae bacterium
AGGCGCTGGAGCAACTGCGCGCCGCCAACCCCGACGTGGAATTCACCGAAGCCTTCAATTTCGTGATCCCGGTGGACGAAGAATTCCACGGTTCGATGGAGCTGCTGTACGAAGGCGCCCTGCTGGCCGTGCTGGTGGTCTGGCTGTTCCTGCGCAATGGGCGCGCCACTTTCATTTCCGCCGTCGCTCTGCCGCTGTCGGCGATACCGGCTTTTATCGGCATGCACTACATGGGCTTTTCACTCAACGTCGTCACCCTGCTGGCGCTCTCGCTGGTGATCGGCATCCTGGTGGACGACGCCATCGTCGAAGTGGAAAACATCGTGCGCCACCAGCACATGGGCAAGTCCCCCTACCAGGCGGCCATGGAAGCGGCGGACGAAATCGGCCTGGCGGTCATCGCCACCACCTTCACGCTGGTCGCGGTATTTTTACCCACCGCCTTCATGAGCGGCGTGGCCGGGCGCTTTTTCAAGCAATTCGGCTGGACCGCGGCCCTGGCCGTGCTGGCCTCGCTGGTGGTAGCGCGCATGCTGACCCCCATGATGGCCGCTTATCTGCTGAAAGACGCCGGCCACGGCGAACCGCCGCCGGGGCGTTTGCTGCGCGGCTACCTGCGGGCGGCGGCCTGGTGTCTACACCATCGTCTGGCCACCGTCGGCGGCGCGACGGCGTTTTTTATCGGTTCCTTGCTGCTGATTCCGCTGCTGCCCACCGGCTTCATGCCGGCAGACGACAATCCGCAAAGCCAGGTGTTCGTGGAATTGCCGCCCGGCGCCAGTCTGGCGCAGACCCGCGCTGCGGCGGAAACGGTCCGCCAATTGGTGGCGGCCGTGCCTTATGTGCGCAGCGTCTATACCACCATCGGCGGCGGCACCGCCGGCAGCGACCCGCTGGCGCTGTCCAGCGGCGGCGGCGAAGTGCGCAAGGCCACGCTCACCTTGCAACTGGCGCAGCGTAGCGACCGGCCGGTGCGCAAGCAGGTCATCGAACAGGATATCCGCCGCGTATTGCAAGCCGTGCCTGGCGTGCGCACCAAAGTGGGCCTGGGCGCCACCGGCGAGAAATACATCCTGGTGTTGAGCGGCGACGATCCGCAGACGCTGGGCAGCGCCGCGCGTGCGGTGGAGCGGGATTTGCGTACCATTCCGGGCCTGGGCAGCGTGGCTTCCAGCGCCGCGCTGATCCGTCCGGAAATCGCCGTGCGCCCCGATTTCGCGGCAGCCGCCGACCTGGGCGTCACCACCGCCGCCATCGGCGAAACCCTGCGCATCGCCACGCTGGGCGATTACGACGAGTCGCTGCCCAAGTTGAACCTGGCCCAGCGCCAAGTGCCGATGGTGGTAAAACTGGCCGCCGACGGCCGGCGCGATTTGACCATCCTGGAGCGCCTGGCCGTGCCTTCGGTCAAGGCCGGCGTGGGACCGGTGCGGCTGGGACAAGTGGCGCGGCTGGAATTTTCCAGCGGCCCGGCGGTGATCGACCGCTACGACCGCTCGCGCAACGTCAATTTTGAAATCGAGCTGTCCGGCCTGCCGTTGGGTGACGTGGCCCAGGCGGTGCAACGCCTGCCCAGCATCCGCGGCCTGCCGTTCGGCGTGCGGCAGATCAACATCGGCGACGCGGAAATGATGGGCGAGTTGTTCGCCAGCTTCGGCCTGGCCATGCTGACCGGCGTGCTGTGCATCTATATCGTGCTGGTGCTGCTGTTTAAGGATTTCCTGCAACCGGTCACCATTCTGGCGGCACTGCCGCTGTCGTTCGGCGGCGGCTTTGTCGGCTTGCTGGTGGCGGACAAAAGCTTTTCCATGCCGTCGATGATAGGGTTGATCATGCTCATGGGCGTCGCCACCAAGAATTCCATTTTGCTGGTGGAATACGCCATCGTCGCGCGGCGCGAGCACGGCATGAGCCGGGCGGAGGCGCTGCTGGACGCCTGCCGCAAGCGGGCCAGGCCCATCGTCATGACCACCCTCGCCATGGGCGCCGGCATGCTGCCCATCGCCTTCGGCCTGGGCGCGGCGGATTCCTCGTTTCGCAGTCCGATGGCGATAGCGGTGATCGGCGGCCTGGTGACATCCACCTTGCTCAGCCTGCTGGTGATACCGGTGGCCTATACCTATATGGACGATTTCAAGGTTTGGGGTAAGAGGCTTTGGCCCCTGCAGGGTGAAATGCAATGATGCTAGACCTGCCCCCTTAGCCGCTTAGCCATTCCTTGAACGCTGGGAGTTGTTTAATCGTGCACATGAAGAAAGTCCCGGTTACCACGACCTGGGATGAAATGCCGGACTATTGACAATAGCCGCTGAATCACCGGTCGCACGGATACTGAACAATCCCCGGCTTTCCGCCATTGCTTCAGCACCGGCGGCAGCGGTCAACCACGCCACCCCACCGTAAATGACATTGTTGGCATAACGAGGCACCCATTGTTTGATATGGTTCAGTTTTTCAATGAACTTCTTCACATCTTGCGGACGTAGCGTGGTTTTGACTTCAATGACCACCATGGATTGACCATTGTGCGCCAGAATATCGAATTCAAAATTGCCGCCGTCCGGGCGCTTGCCTTTCAAGCGGGTCGTGGTATCGCCTATCGCTATACCCATACCATTACACACAACTTGAGCATTACCGCGTAAGCTACTGACTTCACGAGGTAAGCGAGGTCGTAGTGAGCTGGGCGAAGGAAGAGTTCAAGGGTATTGATTTGGGCGACAAGCGGTTGGACAAGCGAGCGGTGTTGCTCGCGGA
>SCQD01000070.1 GCA_004299145.1 Methylococcaceae bacterium
GTGACGTGTCAATCGGCGGCTCAGTGCCTGTGCTGCCAGCCAACCACCCTGTGCGCCACCGGCTATCAGTGTGTGACGTGTCAATCGGCGGCTCAGTGCCTGTGCTGCCAGCCAACCACCCTGTGCGCCACCGGCTATCAGTGTGTGACGTGTCAATCGGCGGCCCAGTGCCTGTGCTGCCAACCAACCACCCTGTGCGCCACCTGTTATCAATGCGTGACGTGTCAATCGGCGGCTCAGTGCCTGACCTGTCAGCCAAACTACCAGTGCGCGACTTGTACGCCATGTGCCACCGGTTATCAGTGCGTCACCTGCCAACCGGCGCAAACCGGCCCGGTTTGTTTTTGCGTGCTGAGCGCCACCAGCAGTAGCTAGCGGCCTTTCTGTTCGCCGTCGGCCAATGCCGGAATCCGGCATTGGCCGACAGCCGCAATCGTTGCTAAATCCGCATCACCAGAAAACCAGAGGACTCCGTAACGACCATGAAGAAGCTTCAGCTTTCTCCCGCCGCCACCATCACGCCCAACGCCCACGGCGTGTTGTTGCAATCGGATCTGGGAGATTTCCAATTGCACGGCAAGGATGCCGGCGACTTCGTAACGAACATCTGTCCGCTATTGCAGAGCCAGTACAGCCGGGAAGAACTCTGCGCCCAGCTGCCCGAATACTCCGACGCCAGCATCGTGGCGGTGCTCGACCTGCTGAAAACACACGGCCTGCTGGAAGAAATCGACCAGCGCGAAGCATTCACCCCCCCCTGGCAACCCCACGAACGCTTTCTGAAAGCCTGGCAGCATCCCGGCAAGCAAACCTCCGACACTTTCGCCGACGCCCATTTGCTGGTGATCGGGCTGGAACCCTGGTCGGTGGCCATGGTCGACGAACTGGCCCATGCCGGCATCGGCCACATCCACTTGATGGACAACGCAGCGGTAACCGGGGATGACGTCCTCTGCCACCGCCACTTGGGATGGGACAACATCGGCAAGCCTCGGGCGGAAGTCTTACAGGCCCGCCTGGCACAGCAAGCGCCCTGGTGCCGCGTCACCCATGACCGGCTGGCGCTGGCTCAAAACCAAAAACTCACCTTGACCGACGAACAGGACTGGAACCTGATCATCGTCACGCTCAGCAAGGAAGCCCTGTTCTGGCTGCGCAAGGTCTCCGACTACATAGAAGAAGGGGGACATCAGGCCCTGTACGGCAGCCTCGACGGGCTGGAATCCTGGATCGGTCCCCGGGTGATTCCCGGTGAAACCAGTTGCTGGAATTGTCTGCGCTTAAGGCGCCTGGGCACCGCCCATCAACCCCTGATCGCCCACGAACTCGACAAGGCCGCCATCGACAGCCAGCAAACCAGCCGGGGCCGCACGCTGCTCAGCCCGATGGCGGTGCTGGTGGGCCAGCAACTCGCCATGGAGGTGATGAAACTGTTGCTGAGCTATACCGCTTCGACCCTGAATGGCCGGGTCATGGTGCAAAACCTGGTGACCGGCGAAGGCGATCACCACACGATCATTCCCATGCCGTGGTGCGAGGTTTGCGGCCACCGCCACGCAGCGCGGCCGCACGGCCACCTCCAGCACGCCGCCCCCCGCCAGGCCACTCCATTCGTCGGCATGAGCGCGGTCGCGTCCTGCGAATATCCCGCGGACAACCCGCTGAATCACGTCACCTCGGTGGAACAACTGAAAAAAACGCTGGCCGGCTGGATCGATCCTTTGACCGGCATCATCCGGCA